>NZ_NPJZ01000001.1:1462500-1794722 GCF_002245895.1 Rhodococcus sp. OK302 | reverse complement strand
GTTCGGTGGCGGCTTTCCACACATCCATGACGTGGAAGGTCTGGATGTTCGATCGACGAGATTCTGAGCGCACACCTCGACGGTAGTCGGTACCGCCCATCGGGCGTCAGTGGGTTCTCGTTCAGTAGTTTCGACCTTACCGACCGTAATGACGGCACCGAACAGGATTGCCGACTTTGCATATCCCAGATTGATCTGCCGTGCGATCAGGTCACCCGCCCCGTGTCGAGCCCGAAGGTGAAGATTCCGGTACTCACTTCCACGGGCACGCCGAAGGTGTCGGTGAGGATGTCGGTGATCAACGTTCCCACCGCACTGATCAGCACCACGACCAACCAATAGGCCCATGGCACATACTGTTTCCGAGTGAACTGGATCGCCAGGGCGATCACCCTATGATCCAGAAATACAGAGTTACCTCGGGACCTTGCTTGCCAGCTCACATGTGAGAGTCATGTGGGTCAGAGTTGTGGGTGGTTGTTGAAAGGAAGCTGAGAACACTCGTCGCTCCCGGCCCGGACAGTAGAGACTGAACGTATGAACTTCGCGTCGTCGATTCTCCATCCATCCCAGTGGAGTGTCCGTATCCGCTCGACTGTGGCGTCGACGCTGGTCATCGCATTCTGTCTCGTGATCGCGGGAGTGGCTCTCGTATTCGTTCTCGCGAACTCGCTCCAACTGTCGGCGATAGACAGTTCCGATGCGCGGGCCACGCAACTCGCTCAACAACTCAGTGGAGAAAGTGCCACCGATCTCGACCCGTCACTCCTCTCGACGGACAGCCAGATCGGAATCGTTCAGATCGTGGGAGCTGATCACCAAGTTCTGGCCCAATCACCCGGGACCGAGAACGGAGTGCTCTCGCAGCGAGTTCTCGAACCTGATCAATCCGAATCCTTCGGCCGCGTCAAACTGTCCGACAACAGCGACTACTGGTTGATCGGCCGCGGTGTCGCGACCCCGACCGGGCTGGTCACGATCTTCGTCGGAGCTGATCGTGAACCTGTCGAGACCGTAGTGACCACTGTGGCAATACTTTTGGCGGTAGTCGGGCCCCTCGTTCTCGCGCTGGCGGCCTTCGCGACGTACCGGCTTGTAGGTTCCGCGCTCGCGCCGGTGGAACGTATCCGGACGAGAGTCGCGTCGATTTCGAGTGGTAGTCACGGCGAACGAGTGCCGGTACCGTCGGGAAATGACGAAATAGCGCGACTGGCAAAAACTATGAATGACATGTTGGCCCGCCTCGACGAAGGCGCACAGGCTCAGCAGCGCTTTATCAGCGACGCCAGCCATGAGCTGCGAAGTCCTTTGTCCACCATCACCACTGCACTCGAACTGGCACACCGCCGCCCCGAACTACTCGACGACGCGTTGATCGAGGATGCACTACTCCCCGAAGCCAGGAGGATGCGGCAACTGATCGAGGATCTCCTGACCTTGGCACGCGTCGACGAAAGCGATGTGAAACAAACGAAACTCGCTGTGGACGTGGATATCGACGACATCCTGTTCAACGAAAAGAAGCGGATCTCCGGAATCTCGGATGTCACCGTGACTGCGGCAATAGTGCCGGTTCGTGTCAACGGGGACCCGCGTTCACTGACGCGTTTGGTGCGCAATCTCGTCGACAACGCCGTTCGTCATGCGGAAACCCAAGTGTGGCTGAGCTGTTCCGAGACTGGGGGCACAGCCCACATCGTGGTCGAAGACGACGGACCCGGCATCCCGGCATCCGAGAGGGAAAGAATCTTCGGACGCTTCGTCAGGCTCGACTCCCCTCGATCGAGAGAGGGCGGCGGCTCCGGACTCGGGTTGGCTATCGCGTCGGACATCGCTGTCGCACACGCGGGAACCATCACAGTGACCGAAAGACCAGGCGGTGGAAGCAGTTTCGACATCGCTATCCCGACAAATCAGGACTGAGAATTCGAATCTGACGTGCATCGGTAGCCCACGCCGCGCACAGTCTCGATGCTGTGTGTCCCGAACGGCACGTCTACCTTTTTTCTCAAGTAGCCGATGTAAACCTCGACGATGTTCTCGTCACCCTCGTAGTTGGTGTCCCAAACGGATCGAACAATCTCGCTCTTGGTCACGACTACCCCATTGTTGCGCATCAGAAATTCGAGAACGCTGTACTCGCGGGGAGTCAAAGACAACTCAGTCGCGCCCCGGGTCACCTGATGCCTCGCAGGATCGAGCGCCAAATCGCCGACGGTCAATACCGTCGGCCGTTGCGGTGCGCCCCGCCGTACCAATGCACGCAGGCGCGCAAGAAGCACCACGAAAGAAAAGGGTTTGACCAGATAGTCGTCGGCACCGAGGTCGAACGCATCAGCCAGGTCGTACTCCCCGTCCTTCGCTGACAGCATCAGGATCGGCGTCCAGATCCGGCGGGCTCGCAGTTCGCGAACTATCTCGTAACCACTTTTCCCCGGCAACATGATGTCGAGAACAATCACATCGAACTCGTCGCTGCCCGCCGCGACAAGTCCGTCGTCACCGTTGTGTTCGACGGCAGCCACAAATCCTTCGGCGACCAACCCCCGACGAATCGTCTCCGCCAGTCGTACCTCGTCCTCAACTACCAGTACTCGCACCTTAGGCCCCCTTTCCGAACTCAGTACAACAGATTACGCACCGTCACCGAACGTGCATTCAGCGTTTCTTCAGCATTGGATGGGCAGACTTCGATCCATGCTTGCATCTGTCACGTCCCCGCATGCCGTGGTCACCGAAGTGCTGACCGAAAGCACCACCGCGGAAATCGCCGTCACGGCAATCGTCGTTGCTGCCGCACTTTTCGGATTCGGATCGATTTATCGGTCAGCCGACGTGCGATCGACGATCTTTCGAGTTGTCGGACTAACGGTAGCCCTGATGACCCTGTCGGTGCAGGTAGTTCAGAAGGGATGGCTGACAAGGTTCGACGGTCCCACAACCGATTGGATGGTGGCGCATCGAAGCAGCGGACTCAACCACGTTGCCGTTGCTGTCACCGACCTCGGTAGCCCCATAGCGACGGCAGTCCTCGGCATCGCGGCCGGCGCCTTCCTCTCGTGGCGCGCGCGGTCCGTGATTCCAGGCATCGCCGTCATCGGTACTGTCGGCGCTGCCGCTGTAGCGAGCACAGTGCTGAAAGCGATAGTCGGGCGTGAGCGTCCGCCTACCGCCACTCAGGTTCTCCTCGAGACCGACCATTCATTTCCTTCCGGCCATGTCACGGGCACAGCAGCTTTGATCGGCATCATCGTTCTCGTTGTGGCCACGCAGTACACCCCAGCGGTGAAACGCCTACTGATGCTCCTGACCGTCGTTGTCACGGTTATCGTTGCGCTCACCCGGGTATATCTCGGCGTGCACTGGCTCACCGACGTTATTGCGGGAGCCGTACTGGCAACTCTTGCAGTCACCATCGGCGGCGCAGTATTTCACTTCCTGAACAGCCGCTGGCCAGCACGGCACGGCGCACTCGCCGAGTCGGAGAACGGCGTCCTCGTATGAATCTCGCACTCTCCACCGGCGTCCTCAATCCCGACACCTTGGTTGCAACCTTCGGCCTGATCGGTTTGCTCGCAGCCGTCTTCATCGAGACGGGTCTGCTTGTCGGCTTCTTCCTCCCCGGAGACTCGCTACTGTTCACAGCGGGCGTTCTTGTTGCGCAGGAACATCCGTTTGTCCCACTGTGGGTCCTGCTACTCACCATTCCCATTGCCGCCATCGCCGGAGATCAGTGCGGTTACCTTATCGGCCGAGCTGCGGGCCCGGCTGTCTTCGAGCGCCCCGGCGCCAAACGCCTCGGACCCGCACAGTTGGCCCGTGCCGAAGCCTTCTTTGCCAAACACGGACCCCGCACCATTGTTCTGGCACGGTTCGTTCCGGTTGTACGGACGATAACTCCTGTCTTGGCCGGCGCCTCGGGAATGCCATACCGAACCTTCTTGACGTACAACATCATCGGCGGTGTGCTGTGGGGTGTTACCGTCCCGGTTCTGGGATACTTGCTCGGCGGAATCGACTTCGTCCGGGCCCACATCGAGATCATCCTCATCGCGGTTGTCGTGATCTCGGTTCTTCCCATGGCAGTGAACTACCTCCTCTCGCTGAGAAAGCCATCAAAGTCACTTGCCGAAATCGCTGATCAGTAGAATCAGAGTATGGAAGACCCCGACGCCTTGTTGACGTCCGTTCTCGAGTGGGCGGCGAATGATCCACGTATCGGCGCGGTGATAGCAACCGGCTCACGGGGACGTGGCGAGCGAGTAGACGAGTATTCCGATTTCGATCTCGAAATCATCACTCCTCAATGGCAGGAACTGTCTGCCGACCCGAGCTGGGTGCACAATTTCGGCGAAGTACTCCTGTGCATGTCATTCGACCAGATCGACAGTCTTTGGCCTGCACCGAAACTGGTTGTGTACGAGCAGGGACGTAAGTGCGACTTCATGATTGCCGGCCCGGAGCGGGTGAAATCCATGATCGACGACGGGCTCGACGCACTGTACAACCGCGGCTATACCGTTCTGTTCGATCGCGACGGCATCACCGACAAGCTACCAACTCCGGCCGGTGCACCGGCGCCGAAGTTGCCCAGTGCGGCGCAGTTTCACGAAACCGTCGAGGAATTCTGGTACGAGGCAACACAAATTCCGGTCTACATCAAACGTGCCGATCTCTGGGTTGTGAAGTTCCGCGACAACACCACAAAAGAAGACCTACTCACAATGCTCGAATGGTATGCCGCCACCGATCCCGACGGCCCTCCCGACACCTGGCACATCGGGCATCACATGAGCGAATGGTTGCCGGCAGAGATCTGGGACCGAGTGCAGCAGACTTACGGCGGAATGAGTGTCGACGAAAGTTGGCGTTCGCTTGATGCCACAGTCGCACTCTTTGCGGAGATCTCCGAAACAGTTTCCCAACGTTGTGGATTCGACTCACCTACGCCCCTGGCTACCCGGGCGAGACGACTGATCGATACCTACCGAAGTCCACACATTTCCACATAGCAACAATTCGAATACTGCTGCATATCAATAAGTCTCACCTGAACATTGCACAAATCTGTCCGGAATGTCTCTAGGAATCGAAATCCTGTTCGATTAGAATTAGCGCATGGGGAATCGGGAAGCGTGGCAGTAGGACAGCGAGGGCCTCCAAGTTGAGGTTCTCGACCTGGTCCGCGCCCGGCACGATATGCAATCACGCATGGTGCACCTCGTTGTCGAGATGTTCACCCGTGACGCTCTCCCCGACACGGGCTTTCGGGCTATCACCCAGTGGTTGCACCGGTCCACCAACCTCGAGATCGGCGAATGCAGCCAACTGGTCAGCCTCGCGCGGTTGTTCATGCTTGAACCTGTAGTCGCACAGTCCTTTCACGATGGTGACATCGACGCTCTCAAGGCGCGGCAGGTGGCCCAGTTCTGCCAGCACCCACCCAAGAACATGCATACCGCGGACATCGAGAAGGCCCGCAAAATCCTTCTGGACCTCGCCTCGAAAAAAGTTTCCGACTGCGACGCCATCCGGGCAGCCATCCGGCGCATCGAAAAGCAGTACGGCAACCGCGACGACGGCGTCCCCGTCGGAGAGGATTCCGAGCGCAACGAGTTCTACGCGTCCAAAGGTTTGTACGGGCGTGTCAGCGTGAAAGGTGACCTCGATGCCGTCAACGGCGTCCGGTTGATCGCGCTGCTGTCAGGCCTCTCGAAGCCGACTCCCGAAATTGACGGTGTGAAAGATCTTCGTACTCCGGCGCTTCGACGCGCTGACGGTTTCTGTGAACTCCTGCGCCGCTTCGAGATGGCCGGCCTCGGCCCCGTCGAAGGTGGCGTCAAACCGCACCTGACGATCACGGCCACCGCGAAAGACCTCACGGACCTGCTGGCTCTCAAAGACTTGTTGCCGTCCACTGAAGAACTCGGTTATGCGATCACCAACTGGGCGGCCCCATCAGTCTCGACAGTGCCCGCATGCTGGCCTGCGACTGCACGGTCACCCGAATCCTGCTCGACCACAACGGTATTTACGCGGGGCTCGACGAGCGAACCGCAACAGTCCCGCAGCGGCGAGCTTTGGCGGTCAGGGATGGTGGATGCGCATTCCCGGGGTGCGGTACCCCTCCCGGATGGTGCGACGCCCACCATATTGTCCATTGGATGGACAGTGGTCCAACGGATTTCGACAACCTCATACTTTTGTGCGGCCATCACCATCGGTTGCTGCACCATACCGAGTGGAGTGTCGAGATCGGGGATGATCGGAGAACCCGGTTCTATCCACCGATGTCGGTGGATCCGTATCAGGTTCCGATACCGGGAAACAGTCCACCGACAGCAGCGTGAACAGCCGAATACGCAAGGTGCACACCGGGGAAGAAACATGCCCCGGTGTGCACGTCGCGTTCACAAGCTAGTTCATGTCGTTCGCGATGATGTTCTCGATATTCCGTTCTGCCAACGCGGTGATGGTGACAAACGGGTTGACACCGACATTGCCCGGAACGAGGGCACCGTCCATGACATAGAGCCCGGGGTACTCGGGAAGTCGTCCGTAGTTGTCAGTCGCCTTACCCAGAACACATCCACCGAGCGGGTGGTACGTGAGCTGATCGCCCCAGGTCTGCACCGGGCCGAAGAGATCGGTTCGGTAGATGGTGCCTTCCTTCGAGTTGATCTTGTCGAACATCTTCTTCGCCATGTTGATCGACGGCTGGTTCTGCGAGCGTTGCCAATTCAGCCCGACCTTGCCGGTTGTCGAATTGAACTGGAACTGCGCACGTTCGGGGTTCTTGGCAATTGCCAGGTACAGACTCACCCATAGTTCCGTACCGGCCGGGAAGGGCGCGATTTCTGCGAATACGGGCGCCGTGGGATCAGCCCAGTTATCGATGCCCATCACGGGTATCGATGCTTGCTTCCCTCCGGTTGCGTCCCACATGTGGTTGGCGCGGCCCACCATGACGTTTCCGTTATGGCCCCATTCCTGGCCGACTGCGCCGGGTAGGTTCGCCAGTTGCCCTTGCGCTTTCATCGATACCAGCAGCTTGCTCGTTCCGACACTGCCGGCGGCGAAGAAGACCTTGTCTGCCGTCACGGTCTTGGTGCCGATGACATTGCCCTGCTCGTTGATCTGATTCATCACCACCTGGTATCCACCACCGGTGGTTGCCGGCTTCACCTCGGTCACGACGTGCAGCGTGGTGATCGTGAGTCTGCCGGTGGCCGATGCCTGCGCGAGGTAGGTCTTGTCGAGGGACTTCTTGCCGGCGTTGTTTCCGTAGATGACCTCGGATGCCAACGCAGACTTGGTCACCTGACCGGCGGCTTCCTGCTTCATGTAGTTGAAGTCGTACACGTTGGGCACGAATACCGTTGAGAATCCGGATCTCTGAGCGGTCTTGCGGCCCGTTCTCGCAAACTGGTAGTACTCGGTCGACTCGAACCACGCCGGATCGATGTTGTTTACTCCCAGTGCAGCGTTCGCCTTGGGGAAGTAGGTCGAGTACATCTCGTCGGAGTCGACGTCGGGCAAGATTTCTTCGAAGTAGTTGCGCTTCGGCGTCACTGCCATGCCGCCGTTGACCAGCGACCCACCGCCTACCCCGCGGCCCTGGTAGACCTTGATCCCGCCAAAGTCTTCGGCATCGAGAACGCCGACGTATTTGCTGATGTTCTTGTCAACCGAACCACCGGAGAAATGCGAAACCGGTTGCACTGTACGATCTCTGAGCCACGTCGACCGACCGTCCGGCGATAGCGTCGGGCAGAAGATCTTTCCGTCCGATCCCGGCGTGGTCCAGGCCTTGCCCATCTCGACCATGTGCGTGTCGATACCGGCTTGCGTCAGTCGGAGCGCTGTGACGGCTCCGCCGTAGCCACTGCCGATGACAAGCGCGGGTACACGATCGCCGTCACCCAATGCCCGACGCGGTGCGGCTGCCGCAGTTGTCCACGTGGATGACAGCGCCGCAGCACCTACAGCTAATCCTGTTGCGGCAAGGAAGTTTCTGCGCGACAGCGCCGAAGTGGTACGCCCGTGTCGATCCTTTGATCCAGTGCGAATGCTCAAGTGATTCCTTCTCGTTCGGTAGCCCCCTCGCAGAGGTATACCTTCCGAAACGGAACCGGCGGGGCATTACTGATCAGTAATATAGAACAAGTGTCACTTTTTCGTAAGAAATGGCCGGCGAACACAAGGTTCACCGGCCATTGCAAGAGAAAACGGATCAGGGTAGAGCAATACGTCCTTCGACAGCGCCAAGCCCGATATCGGTCCGGAAGTGCCCACCGGGAAGCTTCACATTCGCAATCTTGGCGTACGCGTCGTCACGCGCTTCGGTGAGATCTTTGCCCACTCCGACAACACTCAGCACACGCCCGCCGGCAGAGACGACGGCACCGTCTTCACGCGTCTTGGTACCCGCGTGCAGAACGCCGGCGGCGTCCGCTCCGGTAATCACGTCGCCCGTGCGCGGAGTTGCCGGGTAGTTCTCGGCAGCAATCACCACAGTGACGGCACTACCGTCACGCCACTGAAGCGGGCCGACGGAACCGAGGGTGCCGGTGGATGTCGCGTTGAGGAGTTCGCCCAGCGGTGTTTCGAGCAGCGCCAGAACAGCTTGAGTTTCCGGGTCACCGAATCGGCAGTTGAACTCGACTACAGCCGGGCCGTCGACGCCCATGGCAAGACCGGCGTAGAGAAGTCCGGAGAAGCCACTTCCGCGCGCAACCAACTCTGCTGCGACAGGCTTCACGACGTCGTCGACGATCTGCGTGACCATCTCGTCAGGCAACCACGGCAAAGGCGTGTAAGCACCCATACCGCCGGTGTTGGGGCCACTGTCGCCGTCGCCGACGCGCTTGTGATCCTGTGCCGGCAGCAGCGGGACAACCGTCTCGCCGTCAACGAGGCAGAAGAGGGAAACCTCGGGACCGTCGAGGAAGGATTCGAGTAGGACGGGGTGTCCGAGTTCGAGCAATTCAGCAGCGTGGTCGCGGGCTGCGACGCGGTCTGTGGTGACCACAACGCCCTTGCCTGCGGCGAGCCCGTCGTCCTTGACCACCCAGTTGGGGCCGAAACGATCGAGAGCTTCGTCGAGCTTGGCCGGGTTGTCGACAATCTCGCTGTGAGCGGTCTTCACACCGGCGACAGCCATCACGTCCTTGGCAAATGCCTTGGATCCTTCGATGCGGGCTGCATCAGCTGACGGTCCGAAGCAGGCGATACCAGCGGCGCGCACTGCGTCGGCGACACCGAGGACCAGCGGAACCTCAGGACCGATGACAACGAGGTCGGCTTCGACCTTCTGCGCCAAAGCAGTGACGGCTTCACCTGAAGCTACGTCGATCGGGTGTTGCTCGGCGATTTTTGCGATCCCGGCATTGCCAGGTGCGCAGATCAGGGCCGTGACACCTGGATCGCGAGCGAGAGAGAGAAGGAGGGCATGTTCACGGGCTCCGGAGCCGATTACGAGTACGCGCACGTGAACAGACTACGGCCCGGCACTGCCCACGCTGTCAGTGTGTTCCACCTGAGCCTTCTTGCACCAGCCTGAACCGACTTCCCACGACGGGCGAAATATCCGGATCGAGATGACATCATATGAATATCTGAATAGGTGAACAGATGTAATGGACGTCTGTCCGTCACGAAAGGACACCAGTGAATCTGACCCGAACCAGCGTTCTGACACTCACCGGCGCACTGTTGGTCGCCTCCTGCAGTAGTCCCTCGGCCCCCTCCGGCGACGGACTCGTCCTTGCCGACGGCTACGAACTTGGCGGATACAATCCCGTCGCCGGCTTCGGAGCGGCCGGCGAAGCCAAGATGTACGACGGTCTGGTCCGCCTCACCGGCGGAGCCGGAATGCCCGGTTTCGAGCCGGCGCTCGCCGCAAAAGTTCCGACGGCCAACGCAGACGCCACCATCTGGACCGTCGAACTCCGTGACGGTGTCACATTCTCCGACGGCTCCACTTTCAACGCTGCCGACGTCGCCGCCACCTACAAAGCGATCCTCGATCCGGCATCGGCGTCCGAAGCGAAGTCGTCGTTCGACATGATCCGCGATGTCGTCGCGGTAGACGAGCGCACAGTGGAGTTCCGTCTGGCGTACTCCTACGCTCCATTGCTCACCAAGATGCTGATCGGCATAGTGCCGTCGGAGTCCGTCGCGACACCCGGCCTTGCTGCCGAGTCGACGCTGAACACCCAACCGATCGGCACCGGCCCGTACACATTGGTGGACCTGTCACCGGATCGTGCGGTGTTCGCGGCCAACAAAAACTACTGGGGCGGCGAACCCCGGATCAAGAAACTCACGCTCTTGTACGTTCCCGACGACAACACCCGAGCCCAGCGCATGGTGTCCGGCGAGATCGACGGAACCAATCTTCCTCCGCTCCTGGCGAATACGTTCGCCAATCGTGACGGCATGTCGGTCACCGCTCATCAGTCGGCAGACTGGCGTGGAGTCTCCCTGCCGACAAACAACCCTGTGGTCGGCGACAAGGCGATGCGCCTGGCTCTGAACCTCGCAGCCGACCGGCAGTCCATGATCGACAACGTTCTCGCCGGGCACGGCCGCGTCGCCGCCACTCCGATTCCCGAGGTCTACGGCTCGTCCTACAACCCGAATGCCACGTTTGCCTACGACCCGGACCGCGCCGAGCAGATCCTCACCGACGCCGGCTGGATCGAAGGCAGCGACGGCATCCGTTCGAAGAGCGGGCAGCGCGCTCAATTCACGATCATGTACAACTCCGTGGATACCGTCCGTCGAGATCTCGCGCAGGCCTTCGCTTCCGATGCACTCGGCATCGGCGTCGAGGTAGATCTGGAAGCACTGTCGTGGGATCGCATCGACCCGCGAATCAACCTGGACTCCACCCTGCTCGGAGGCGGCGACGAGCCCTTCGACCCCGATACTCAGGCCTACAACGCCCTCGATTCGAAGTACATCGCGCCCGGGGTTGGAAGCATCTACAGCAATCCGAGTGATTACTCGAACCCCGTTGTCGACGCCGGACTCGACGTCGGCCGACGCAGCCTCGACCCGGCCATTCGCGACGCCGCGTACCGAGATGTGCAGCAGGCGTACGTCGATGATCCTGGCTACGTGTACCTGGTCTTCCTCGACCACACCTATGTCTCGAAAGATTCCGATTGGAAGATGTCCGGACCGGTACTCGAACCTCACGCGCACGGTGTGACGTGGGGTCCGTGGTGGTCCCTGCAGAGCTGGACGCAAGACCAGTGACAGCCGTCGACGTCCGAACTGGCACCCCGGCAACACATCCGGTTCGAACCCACAACTCTCGCCGACGGGCCATCCTCACGATGGCCGTTCGGCGGATGTTGTTCGTGGTTCCCGTAATCGCGATCGTGTCCGCCGGATTGTTTGCTGCCGCAGCGATTTCACCTTTCGATCCTCTGGTGGGCTATCTCGGTTCGCGCTACATGACCACCAGCGAGGTAGACAAGGCTCTGATCGCCTCACAGATGGGCTTCGACAACCCCTGGTACAGCACGTACTGGACGTGGCTGCAGGGAGTGCTCAACGGAAATCTGGGAATCTCCCGATCGTTCAATCAACCTGTTTCCCAGGTCATTTCCGAGCGACTACCGTGGACGCTCCTTCTGGTCGGCATCAGCCTGGTGATCGCGATTCTCGTCTCACTCATGCTGGGTGTGCTCGCCGGAATTCGCAAGGGCGGACTCCTGGACAAAACCGTGTCCGGTCTGTGCGTCGCCGTACAGGGCCTTCCTCCGTTTGTCATGTCGCTCGGCGCAATTGCGCTCTTCGCGTTAACCCTCGGCTGGTTACCCGTCGCCGGATTGACAGATGGCGGTGCCGATCCCACAGCGGGACAGGTCATTCGACACCTGATACTTCCGGTGGCAGTGCTCGCGATCTCACAAATGCCGTGGCTGCTACTGGCTGTCCGCGAGTCCGTAGCGGGGGCGACCGGAGAAGGTTTTGTGGCGGGCGCCGTCGCACGTGGGATCCCGGCACCGACAATCACGAAGCGTCATATCCTTCCGACGTCACTCGCTCCGTTCGTCAACATCATCGGGGTGCGTTTACCCGAGTTGATCGTCGGCGCAGTACTGGTCGAGGAAGTGTTCAGTTGGCCGGGAATCGCCGGTGCCATCGTCTCGTCGGCTCGCGATCTCGACATGGCACTGCTCGCATTCCTCACCATCGGAACAACGTTGACCGTCATGCTCGGGTCGCTACTTGCCGACGTCGTTGTTGCCGTACTCGACCCAAGAGTGAGCACAGATGGCTGAGAGACGTTTCAAGATCGCCGTCGGTGTCCTGATCCTCATTGCGCTCTATGCGGCATTGGTTCCGTGGATCGCGGATGTCGACGACCGTGTCACCGACTTCGCCCAAGCACGGTTGGCGCCGTCGCTCACGCATCCGTTCGGCACGGACTCGGCCGGCCGAGACCTGTTTGTACGCATCGCCGCCGGCATTCGCACGTCCCTGCTCATCGCCCTCGCTTGTGCCCTGTTGGCCACCGTGATCGGTGTAGCCGTCGGCACCACCGCGGGTTTGATCGGCGGCTGGGTAGACCGGTTTGTCATGCGCGCCACCGACGCCGTCAACGCCCTCCCCCATCTACTGCTCGGCATCGTCATCGTCGCGATGTTCCGCGGAAGCATCGCGGCCATCGTGCTGTCGATCGCGCTCACCCACTGGACTCAGGTGGCGCGCATCATTCGCGGCGAAATCTTGAGCCTGCGCGAGCGACCGTACATCGATGCAGCCATCCTTGCAGGCGCGAGTCGGCGGCACGTAATCATGCGTCACCTCGTCCCCGCCGCTGCACCCCAGGCACTGATCGCTGTGGTTCTTCTCCTCCCCCACGCGGTGTGGCACGAGTCGACCCTGTCGTTCCTCGGATTCGGCTTGCCGCCCCACAAACCCAGTCTGGGAACACTTCTCGAAGAAGCTCGAGGCTCCCTACTGCTCGGCGGCTGGTGGACTCTGGTATTCCCGGCAGCCGTACTCGTGATCACAACCGTCGCAGTAGCAATCGCTGGTTCGGCGCTGCGATCAATGCTCACACCCCCGCGACCTTCGGAGTTGAGACTGTGACAACCGGCCTACAGATCAACTCGCTTACCGTCAGAATCCCCCTGGCCGACGGCTCGGTTGTCCACGCCGCCAGCGATATCGACCTCGCCGTCCCCGCAGGAACGGTCACTGCACTTGTCGGCGAGTCCGGCTGTGGCAAGTCCATCATCGCTACATCGGTGATGAATATGCTGCCACCGGATACGCAAAGAACAGGCAGCATCACGGTCGGAGATATCGACGTCTTCTCCGGCACTCCATTCCGGGGCCGGCATGCTGCGCTCGTTCCTCAATCTGCCGCAACATATCTCACCCCGGTGCGGACCGCGCGATCACAACTGCAGGAGGCGATCAGTGCTCTCGGCAGCAATCACACCTGCGACGGTTTGGCGAGGCGAGTCGGACTCGAACCGTCAGCTCTCGACTGCTACCCCCATGAACTCTCCGGCGGTATGGCGCAGCGAGTTGCCATCGCCTGCGCTCTGGCCGGAAATCCGTCGGTGATCGTGGCCGACGAACCAACGGCCAACCTCGACCGCGCCCTCACCGACCATATCCTCGTTCTCCTCCGCGAATGCGCCGACGAAGGCGCCGCCGTCCTGCTCATTACCCATGACCTGTCGTCCTTGATCCGCAGCAAGATCGCGGATCGCCTGGCCGTCATGTACGCCTCACGCATCATGGAAATCGGGCCTGCCGCGCAGGTGCTGCAGGATCCACTCCACGACTACACCCAGGACTTGCTCGGTGCCTTGCCGTCTCGCGGACTGAATCCCATTCCCGGATCACCACCACAGTTGACGGACCTTCCCGACGACTGCGTCTACTACTTGCGTCGACCGGAGTCCACTCAATCCGGCGGACCGACCGAACTTGTCACGCTCGGCGAACGCACCTACCGCACACTGCGAAAGGTGATCTGAGATGAGCGTGCACGGGCGCAACATCACTTTCGGCTACGAGCGTGGTCGGCCGGTACTCGACAACGTCTCTCTCGAGATCCCGGCCGGACGATTGATCGGCTTGACCGGCCCGTCCGGCACCGGAAAATCCACGTTGGCACGGATTCTCGCCTCTTTGGACGCCCCGTGGTCGGGCGAAGTTCATATCGACGGCAGCCTCGTCACCGGCACCAAATTCGGTGTACCCGGTGCGCTGAGGGGCACCGTCTCCATTCTCTTCCAGTCTCCTCGTGCCGCAACAGATCCCCGCCACACGTTGTCTCGCATCATCAGCCAACCTGCCGACATTGCTCGGCGAACGGTCGACATCGAAGCCCTTGCATCAGAGGTCGGGCTCACTCCCGATCTCTTGACGCGTCGTCCCCATCAGGTGAGCGACGGCCAGCTGCAACGCGCAGCGCTCGCGAGATCATTGGCGCAGCAACCCAAGTACCTCATCTGCGACGAGGCAACCGCGATGCTCGACGCTGCGACCACCGCATCCCTCGTGCGATTGATCGAGCGCCGAGCCACCGAATCCGGCCTGGGAGTGCTATTCATCAGTCATGATCGTGACCTGCTCGACGCCTGCTGCGAGCAGGTACACGACCTCGCCAGCCTTCGGGCGTAGCGGGATCAGGCAGTAAGGTCGTAGAGGGTCACACCGTCTACCGTTGTGGCTGTGAAGTTCTCAGTCACCCAGGTTGATATCGCGGTCGCCGTACCCTCGGCGTTCATCCCGCCACCCATTCCGCCGCCACCGATGAAGAAGTGAATCTTCCCGTCGGCGACATACTGCTGGAACTGTTCGAGTGTGGGCGACGGATCACTACCGTTGAATCCGCCGATCGCCATCACCGGAGACTGGGTCGCAAGTTGATAGCCGGATGCACTGTTCGACCCGATTGCTGCTGCTACCCACGTGAATTGGTCGGCGTTGTCCTCGAGCTTCGCCACCAAAGCCTCACTGGGAGTGCTGCCCTGCAGTAGGCCACCCCCGGCACCGCCTCGCATTGCACCGACGGCACCTTCAGTGGCAACTCCCGGGGCCTGGCCCATTTGAGTAGGCGCTGTACCCACTCCAGGAACTGTCGCCGCACCGGCACTGCCGCGACGACCACCGTCCGGCATACCGCCGAATCCACCATTTCCACCGAAGCCACCGAAGCCACCGCGGCCACCCATTCCGCCCTGGACACTCGGACCGGCCGAGACTATCGAGCCGGTATGCGGAGTATTGATCGTGTCGATCGCAAAGGCGGTCGGACCAGCAAGCCCAGTGAACAATGCCGCGAGTATCACCGCCACCCCGACTCGCCCTCGGGTTACCTTCGGGATCATCATCGCAACTGCGGCCACAATGCCGACTACCAGAATGGTCCACCTCAGCCACGGGACATATGACGGTGCACGTCCGAGCAGCACCCACGCCATCGCCACCGTTGCAGCCAACGAGAGAGCCAATACACAACGAACCCAGAATGTTTCGCGGTGACGCCACAGCAGTACGGAGCCAGATCCGATCAGTGCGGCAATCGCCGGTGCCAGCGCCACCGTGTAGTAGGCGTGGAAGATACCGGCCATGAAACTGAAGGTCAGTCCGGTGACCAGGAGCCAGAGTCCCCACACCATGAACGACGCACGTTGAGTGTCAACGCGAGGAGCCTTGCCTCGCACTACAATTCCTGCAACCACAAGAATCAGAGCTGCAGGGATCAACCACGCAATCTGTCCCCCCTGCGCGGATTCGAACAATCGGGTGATGCCGGTGGAGCCCCACATGCCGCCGCCTGCTCCGCCAGTTGCTCCGCCGCCCGGCGCAAATCCACCGGCAACAGCGCCCGCGGTATCTCCGGCAGACCGCATTCTGCCGCCACCGACACTGCCGGTCTCGTTGCCACTCAATCGCCCCAATCCGTTGTAACCGAAAGTTAATTCGAGGATGGAGTTGTTCTGTGAACCGCCAATCCAGGGACGTGAATCCGCCGGCCACAATTCGACGATCGCCAACCACCAGCCGGCGGAGACGATCATGCCGCCGAGCGCGGCAAACAATTGCAGCACGCGCCTACCCAGCTTCGGTGGGCCGGCAATCAGATAGGTCAGTGCCAACGGCGGCACGACGAGCATGACCTGCAACTGCTTGGTCAAAAATCCGAGGCCACAGAACACCCCGACCAACACGAGCCATCGGGTACGTCCGTCCTGGACGGCACGCATCATCGCCCACACCGCGGCGATCATGAGGAGAACCAGCATCGCGTCCGGATTGTTGAACCGGAACATCAGTGCGGCGACAGGAGTGAGAGCCAAGACCAGCCCCGCCAGCAGCCCGGCCGCAGCACCGAAGTACCGGCGAACAGTGGCCCAGAGCAGTGCCACCGAACCGACGCCCAGCAGCGCTTGCGGCACCAGCATCGCCCAGGAGTTGAGCCCGAAGATTCTCACCGACAACGACATCAACCACAGCGACATCGGCGGCTTGTCGACGGTGATCGAATTCGCCGAGTCGGAGGAGCCGAAGAAAAAGGCCTTCCACGACACCGAACCAGCCTGCACGGCAGCCGCATAGAAGGAATTTGCCCAACCGGAAGCTCCGAGGCCCCAGATGTAGGCAACACCGGTACCGAGCAGAAGTGCACCTAGCGCCCAGGGTTCCCAACGTACCCAATGCGACGGTTCGGGTACGGGCGTGGCGACGCTTTCCCGCTCGGCAATGGCTGTCATTGATTGACTCCTACAGATTGTGTGGAACGGAAGACCCAGCGCAGTGCGATAAATCGACTCACTGTGGCAACAAGATTGGCGATCACGAGTACGGCAAGTTCAACGTGCTTGGACGCTCCCGGGGCAAGAGAATGCAGGAGGAACAGCGATCCGCTGGTGAGAAGGAGCCCGAATCCGAAGACGAGCAGCCCCTGCATCTGTTGTCGCGCAGAGCCTTCCACACCGCGAACGCCGAAGGTGAACGCACGGTTGGCCGCCGTATTGAAAACGGCCGTAATGAGCAGTGAAATTGCGTTGGCCCACTGAGCGCCCATGACCGAATGCAACGCCAGGTACAACAGTGCATAAGCCACCGTGGAGATGACACCGACGACGGCAAACCTCGCCAGCTGCCCCACCATCCCGCGAGGTACACCGGGAACTAGCGGTTCCCGGCCGAAACTCACGCGAAGCTCTGCCATCGGCAATGAGCCTGTCGACAATGCCCGCCCCACACGCACTACCCCTTTGAGGTCTGCGACGGCGGTGGCCACGATGTCGACGCGACTGTCCGGGTCGTCGACCCAGTCCACCGGAACTTCGTGAATCCGCATCCCGGCACGCTCCGCCAATACCAACAACTCGGTGTCGAAGAACCAGCCGGTGTCTTCGACCAACGGAAGTAGTTGGCGCGCAACGTCGACGCGCATGGCTTTGAAACCACACTGAGCGTCGGAGAACCGTGCATGCAGCGCACTGCGCAAGATGAGATTGTAACTGCGCGAGATGAATTCGCGCTTGGGACCACGGACCACCCGAGACGAACGTGCCAATCGAGAACCGATCGCGATGTCCGAATGGCCGGACAGTAAGGGCGCGATCAACGGCATCAGTGCATTGAGGTCGGTGGAAAGATCCACGTCCATGTAGGCCACGACGTCCGCGTCGGATGCACTCCAGACCTGACGCAACGCCCGGCCGCGCCCCTTCTCCTCGAGATGCACGACGCGGACATCGTCGAATTCGTCCGCCAACTTCTGCGCAATCGCCAGTGTCCGGTCGACACTGGCGTTATCGGCGACCGTGATTCGGGCTGGAAAGGGAACCTGCGTGCGGAGATGGTGGCGCAGGCGCCGAACGCATGTTTCGAGCCCGGTTTCCTCGTTGTATACCGGAACGACCACGTCCAGCACTACCGTTTTCGCGGCGACCGCGTCGGCGTCCGTGCTGCCCGCAGTCTGCATGGCTTCAGTCGTCATGCGTCCCAGGATTGACCGACAGGCTCCGGCCACTCTGGATACAGCCTGGGAGTTTCCTGGCAACCACTGTGCGGGATAACCTTCGAGGTATGCCTTCAGTCTTCAGCGCCATCATCAACGGAGATATACCAGGACGTTTCGTATGGGAAGACGACGACGTCGTAGCGTTTCTCACGATCGCTCCGGTCACGCAGGGCCACGTACTGGTGGTTCCACGCGCCGAGGTCGATCAGTGGCAGGACGTCGATCCTGAACTCTTCGCCAAAGTCACCTCGGTTGCCCGCACGATGGGGCAGGCCGTGCGCAAAGCATTCGACGCGCCCCGCGCGGGACTTCTGATCGCCGGGTTGGAAGTTCCACATCTGCATGTCCATGTTTTTCCGGCCTACGACATGGGCAATTTCGACATCAGTGGCGCGGATCCCTCGCCGTCTGCCGAGTCTCTCGACGACGCACAATCACGACTCAAGGCTGCGCTCGGGGAACTCGGTCACGCGAGCAAAGTATCGACGCGCTGACGGTTAGCTGAGAACGCCCGTCGCAATCCCCCCAAAGTCGCGACGGTCCATTTTGTCTCGCTCACCGACCATGACCTGCTATTCCACATTCCGAACAGTCCGTTTCCGCAGTCGCACAACAACGAGTTTCGCTGCTACCGTTGGGCACTGGTCGAAGGACCTAAGGCCCAACGGGCATCAGTCGGGGATCACTCGGAGGAAACGGAACCAAATGCAGGAACGTGCCAAAATCAGTCGCCAACAGATTCTCCGTGGTGCGGCTGACCGGTTCGAAATTACTGGATACGGCAGCACCAGCATGAACGACATCGTGTCGGCATCACGGATGACCAAGGGCGCGGTCTACTTTCATTTCTCTTCCAAAGATGACTTGGCTCAGGCCATCATCGAAGAGCAGCATCGGATATCTCTCGCGTCGTTCACCGACGTGGCTGCCACGGGAGCGCCGGCATTGGAGCAGGTCATCATGGTCTGCAATGAAATCGCTCGGCAGTTGACCTCCGATCCCGTAGTACGCGCCGGCATTCGTCTCACTCTGGAACTCAACGCGACTGACGGGCAACTCGATCCGTATCTCAGCTGGATTCGAGAACTGCAACGACTGTCGGAAATCGCTCAACGCCAGGGTGACATCCGCGCCGAGATCACTCCGGAATCGATGGGTCGCGTTATCACGTCAACTTTCATGGGTGTGCAACTGATCTCGAACATCTTGACCCGACGAGCCGACCTCGACGAACGCATCGACGAACTATTCGCGTTGCTTCTTGCCGGTGTTGTGTCGGACAAGCGCCGCAACGACATCGACGCAATTGTTCGAACCCGACTCGACTCCTACGCAGCCTGAAGTTTCGTCGCCGGAAGTTCGCCGTCTACCGACAAGTAACCGACGATCTTTCCGGCGATGAACTGATCAATCGTCATGCCCGTCGCGTGGCAGTTCGACGCGGAAGGTTGCTCCCTCGCCAGGTCTACTCGTCACGGTTACCGTTCCTTGGTGAGCCGCAACCAGAGCCGACACGATGGACAACCCTAGACCTGCTCCGCCGGTCTCTCGTGTGCGAGACGTGTCTGCCCGATAGAATCTCTCGAAGATTCGGGAAGCGTCTTCCTCGCTCAAACCATGTCCGGTATCCGAAACTTCGATCACGGCATTGCTTTCGGTTGTACCCAATCGGATGGTGATCTCAGCCTCCGGTGGCGTGTGTTTGATTGCGTTGCCGACTAGATTTGCAACGATCTGCCGAAGTCGTGCCTCGTCACCGATCACTTCAGGGGTGCCGGGGCCTCCGGTGATGTGCAACGTGACCGTTCTGTCCGGCGCAATCGCTCGGGCAGCCTGAACCGAATCTGCGGCAACGGCAAGGAGATCCACCTGCCTCTTCTCGAGAGGCCGCTGCTCGTCGAGCCTTGCGAGCATCAAGAGGTCTTCGACCAGCAGACCCATCCGCGACGCCTCACCTTCGATGCGATTCATCAGCGTTGCCGTATCCGTCATAGCTCCTTGGCGATACAACTCGGCGAATCCGCGAATCGTGGTCAGTGGGGTTCGTAACTCGTGGCTGGCGTCACCGACAAAACGACGCATCTTCTCTTCCGATCGTCGCGCCGATTCCTCCGAAGCCTCTGTTGAGGAGAATGCACTCTGGATTTGAGTCAGCATTCCGTTGAGCGCCACGGACAATCGTCCAACTTCTGTACGCTCGTCCCATTCCGGGACACGCCGATGCAGATCGCCGGCGGCGATAGCTGCTGCGGTCTCCTCGACTTCCACGAGCGGTCGCAAACTTCGACCGACGACAACGTACGCACCCCCTCCGAGCACGAGCAACACCACGATGCCGATGCCGAATTGCAGTCGGATCAAATCGTCGACGGTTTGCTCGATATCCGTGAGGCGTACCGCAATTGTTGTGGTCGTTCCGTCTCTCACGGTTGTCAGCACACGCCATTGAACATCGGAACCGTCGTTCGACCCGGTCGTAACGGGACCGTTTGTCGCGTCGACCGACAAGTCGGGCTCAGTCCGCGTCGAAGGTTGATCGTTGAGGACGATGACGCGTCCGTCGGCGGTTACGGTTCGAACGAAAAACGGACTTGGTGGTCTGGTATTTGGTCCGACATCGCTGGGGGGCTGGACATCTCGCGAATGCGGCTTCGCCCAACCGTCGATGGCCTCGTACAGCGTCTTGTCGGTTCGTTGCGTCAACGAGTTCTCGAGCGCGGACGTAACCGCAACTCCCGAGGCAAGCAATCCGAGACCAGCCAATACCAGCAGGGCGGCTACGAGCGTGAATCGGAGCGGAAGCCCATGCAATCGGAAAAGCCCTCTTGAAGAGGACTTTTCGGATTTCGAGTTCGTGGTCATTGCCTGGGTTCGCGCATCACGTAACCGACGCCGCGCAAGGTATGAATCAACGGAGTCTCGCCGGTGTCGACTTTTCGTCGTAGGTAGGAAACGTAAGACTCGACCACCCCGACCTCACCGCCGAAGTCGTAGTTCCAGACGTGATCGAGGATGCGCGGCTTGCTCAGTACCGTTCCGGCATTGACCATGAAGTACCGCAGCAGCGTGAACTCGGTCGGCGAGAGCGACACAAGTTCGCCGCCCTTCCACACCTCGCGCGTATCGTCGTCGAGTTCGATGTCTGCAAATTTCACCCGAGCCGACTGTTCCGGCGCGACGCCGCGCCCCGCCCGGCGCAGGATTACCCGCAGTCTGGTCACTACCTCTTCGAGACTGAAAGGCTTGGTCACATAGTCGTCGGCGCCGAGAGTGAGTCCGGTGATCTTGTCATCGAGTGCGTCCTTCGCCGTGAGAAAGAGAACCGGGGCGTCGACGCCGTCCGCGCGTAGGCGGCGGAGCAGACCGAAGCCGTCCATTCCCGGCATCATCACGTCCAGAATTATGGCGTCGGGGCGGAACCCGCGCGCCACGTCGAGCCCCTCGGCGCCACCCGATGCGGTGGCTACCTCGAATCCTTGAAAGCGGAGGCTCACGGAGAGCAACTCCACAATGGTGGGCTCATCGTCGACAACGAGGATTCGGGCTTCAACGCTCTTGTCAGTCACAAGTTCATCTTCTCCCCTCCCTCTGGATTCACACTGTGCATTCCCTGGGAGATTCCTGTGAGCGACGTTCGCGGTGACCGATCTGACCACAAAGTTAGACAAATATCGCATGATCGGTTGCTATCGTGAAGTACGTCGAGAATGACATCCGGACGAGCGCACCGTACCCGGCCAGCGACAAGACGGTGCCGAGGAGTTGTTTTTGTCATGGCTTGGATCGTTCTCGTCATTTCCGGTTTGTTCGAAGCTGTGTGGGCGACCGCACTGGGAAAGTCCGAAGGATTCAGCAAGCTTGCACCCACTGTGGTGTTTGTCCTGGGCCTCATCGTCAGCATGGCCGGACTCGCATATGCCATGCGCACGCTGCCGATCGGCACGGCGTACGCCGTCTGGGTCGGCATCGGTGCCTCATTGACCGTCGGCTACGCCATGCTGACCGGCACCGAATCGTCCTCGATCATGAAGGTTCTGTTGATCCTCGTCATCATCGGCGCAGTGGTCGGACTGAAGGTTCTGCACTAGCTCCAGTATTTGTGTGTTACCGGTTACAGTTAATCTATGAACCTGGCCGAGATACTCAAGCTCCCGTTACGGGCGGGTATCGCTGCTACAAAAATTAGCCTGGGTATTGCCGAACTTACGGTGACAACGCTGCGGATGGTCGTCACCAACCCCGGCGCGGCCACCGTCGGCGCAGCGTCCCTGGCCAATCCCCGCGGCCCCTTGCAGATGATTCAGCAACTGTCCTCGCTGACTGCGGATGATCGCCCGATCGGTCAGGCTCTCGCCGCCGGCGGACCGCTCGACAGACTCTTGGCACCCGGCGGTCCGGTCGACAAGTTGACCGCTCCCGACGGCACACTCGAACGCCTTCTCGCACCCGGCGGTCCGCTCGAACGTCTTCTCGCACCGGGTGGCCCACTGGATCGTGTACTTGCCGAGGACGGCGCGTTGGATCGCCTTCTCGCACCGGGCGGACTCCTCGATCGAATGATGGCCGAAGACGGACCGCTCGAGAGACTGACTGCACAAGACGGCGCAGTCGAACGATTGACGGCCAAGAACGGCGTCATCGATCGTGCACTCGCAGAAAACGGAATCCTCGAAACACTGCTCGCCGAGAACGGCGCATTCGAACGACTCATCGCCGAAGGCGGCCCTCTCGACCAGATCGTTGCACTCTCCGACACCTTGACCTCATTGGCACCCAACCTCGAACGCATGAGTGCAAGCATCGAAATACTTCAGGAAACCGTCGAAATACTCAGCGCGGCAGTCGGTCCCCTCGGAGAGCTCGCCGGCAAACTCCCCAATCGGTGGCTCAAGGGAAAGAGTGAACGCCCGGGAACCGACCTGCCAATCGAGTCCGCATAACAGATCCGACCCGTGAGATCAGTTGTTGATCACGATATTGAGATTGATGATGATTCCACCGAAAGTCAGGATCGTGTTCGCGAGGCCGAGCGTGAAACCACTGTTCAGAGCGGCAATTAATCCGTTCATTGTCGTATCCCCTTTACTGTCTTCGGGTTAGACGTACAAGATTGTGCGCTGGCGCTGAGAATAGGCCATATCGGCGACGTTCGTGCAGTTGCTGAGAATCTTGCACCACAGTCACATCTTTGCTCGCCATATGTTGCAGCCCAACAGATTTAACACAACTGACGTGTCTACCCATTTTGATTCGAAGTCAAACATAACAATTGCGATACAGCGCCGAGGATCTATAACAGTAGGAACCGATTCGGCCGCAATCCACCCCAACCGCGAAGAACATACCGCACGGCAGCTATTTTAGTGCACAATGGACAAATGGCCCGCACATGCCGGGACAAAAGGAAGGGTGAGCCAGTCAATGACGCCTCAGGACCCCGATCGAAACATCGGGACAGCTTCCAGCACAAGACATTTCGCTTCATCATCCAAGTTGGATGCCACGTCCGAAGCATTGCGGTCACTGTATTCGCAACTCGATCCCCCCACCCACTTCCTCGACCAACTCTGCAAACACGCTGTCGACCTTGTCGACGACGCGCACATGGCCGGCATCACCGTCGCCGAATCCGATTCCGTTCACCACACCCTCGCCGCCACCGATCGCCTCGTCCATACCGTCGACCTAATTCAGTTCAAACTCCGCACTGGGCCCGCCCTGGTATCCGCGAACTCGATGTCTGTCGTACATGCACATTCCGACGAAGCCTGCAGTCGGTGGCCCCAATTTTTCAGCGCAGCAAAAACTTTTGGGATATCGAGCTTCCTGTCAGTGCCGCTACCCGGCCATGGCGGACCCCTCCGAACATTGAACCTGTACAGCCGCGACAACCGTGGATTCACCGGAACCGATGTCGCACTGATCCAACTCTTCGCTCTCACCGCGGCCTACGCCCTCCACAGTTCACAGCGTCTGTACCTGGCTCACACACGCGCGAAGGACCTCGATCTCGCCCTCGAATCCCGCGGAATCATAGATCAGGCCAAGGGCATCATCATGGGCACTCGACACGTCGATGCCGAGCATGCCTTCTCGATCCTCATTCAGGAGTCGCAGAAGAGCAACATCAAACTTCGCGTCATCGCACAGCAGCACATCGCCGCAACTGTCGGCGCGGGCCACGCCGGGACCGAAATCCGCGACTCTCGATCGGCCGACAACTAGAGTCGGAGCCGAACCATTCCTTCCAGAGGGTTCAGACAGGCCGTCGGGTGCTCAGGCAACCGGCGGCCTTTCACTATTCACTATGCAATCCGAACCTTCGAGCCGGTGAAAGTGTGAGGTCCTGTCGTAGCAGTATCGGGTGATAGCCCTGAGAAACCCGGTGGGGATAACCGCTAGCATCACGCCATGGAACTTGGGGTGCATTTCGCGCTGTCAGACCGCGTGGCAGCGGAACTTCTTGACGCGCGTGGCGATGACGACAGACTCGACGCGGTGGTCGAGGACATCGAGGAGACGGGGCGCTCCGAGTTCTCGTGCGACACGGACAAGGCGTGGGACGCGATCCTGTGCTCGCTCTCCAATAGCGGGTACCAGCGCGCGCCCGAGAACTGGCCGGCATGTGGCGTGATCTTGGGGGACGAGGACCTCAACACGGACACCGACGACCAACTGATTACCTATATGGCGCCCGATCGGGTCGCCGAAGTCGCCTCGTACCTGGCGGGAATCACCGAATTCGAGTTCGGCGCACGCTATGACGCGATGCCGCTCGACGATCGCAACCCCGAGTACGGCGTGGACGAGCGCACGTACGCCTGGGTTTGGTTGCAGGAAGTGGTTGACTTTTTCCAGCGCGCGGCCGGCGACGATCGGCACGTGGTGTTCACCGTGCGGTTCTGATGCCCACCGGGGCGCCGTTCCGATCGCTGGTATCTCAGCGTGGCTCGGACACAGTGATAGCACCTTCACCGGGCGCACGTACATGCATTCGCAGACGATGCATTGAAAGCCGCTGCGGCGAGTTTGCAAGCACTTGTGACATTTCGTGACAATGACGCCGGGTAGTGACAACAAAAAAGGGCACCCACCTGGCTTGTCGCCTGGTAGATGCCCTTTTTGTGGAGCCTCCTGTCGGGATTGAACCGACGACCTTTCGCTTACAAGGCGAGTGCTCTACCACTGAGCTAAGGAGGCGAAATTAGATGCGTCGCCGCGAACTAACTTTGCGGAGCCATCATATCCAAGCCATCTCAGTGGCCGCGCCCGGGTCACATTAGATACCGTTGCCCCCATGTGCACCCCCCGGAGTCGGCGAGCAGCCCGCCGCCCCTGATGTCCAAACTCACCGAAGCCCTTACCCGATTGACCGGGCACCGCCAGGCAACTGTCGACACTGTCACCTCAGCACCCGCACCGCTACAACCGATCGACCTGACCGACGACGCCGTCGTCGCAGAAGTCCTCGATCTGGCGGTGCGGGTCGGTGAGGTACTCCTCGCATCCGGAACTGCGGCCATGGATACCGCCGAGCAAGTCCAGTTCATTGCAGCGACGTACGGGCTGGCCCAATGCGATGTCGATGTCACGTACAACTCGATAGTCCTGTCCGCGTATCGCGGTCCGACACGGCCGCCGGCAAGCACGATGCGAATCGTGCATTACCGCTCGATGGACTTCACTCGTCTTGCTGCCGTGGATCGTCTGACCCGCCGTATTCGACGCGAAGCCATCACCCCCGGACAGGCGCACGACGCCCTGACTGCGATCACAACCGCACCGCATCCGTACAGTCGCTGGACCGCGACTCTGGCATGGGCGGCGATGGCAGCATCGGTGTCCGTACTCCTCGGAGGCGGACTCCTGGTTGCCACGGTCGCATTCCTGACGACGATGGTGATCGACCGCGTCAATCGAGTTCTGAACCGTTTCGGATTGCCGTTCTTCTTTCAGCAGGTGATGGGCGGTTTGATCGCCGCTGCGCCGGCCGCCACTCTCTATACCTTCCAAGAACAGTTGGGCATCACCATCAGACCGTCGTTGGTCATCGCGGCCGGGGTCGTGGTTCTGCTCTCGGGGCTGTCATTGGTGGGCTCGGTGCAGGACGCCATCATGGGCGCACCTATCACCGCGGTTGCACGTTTCTTCGAGGTCGTGATGATGACCGGCGGCATTATTGCCGGTGTTGCCATTTCGCTGCGAGTCACCGGATTGCTCGGTTCGACGCTGCCGCCGATCAACGTCGAAGCTCTCCCCATTACTCAACTGCCCGTTCTGATGTTCTCGGGCGCTTTCGCGTCCGTGTTCTATGCTCTGGCCTGCTACGCGGAGAAGAGGGCCCTGACGGCCGCATTCCTCGGCGGTGCAGCGGGCAGTGGTGTGTCCGTGTTCGTGCAGACGCTCAATGTCGGCCCTGTGATCGCAGCGGCAATCGCCGCTACCGTCGTCGGACTCGCCGGCGGTCTGATGGCCCGCCGGGCGTTGACACCGCCGCTCGTCGTAGCGGTTGCCGGCATCACTCCACTGCTTCCTGGTCTGGCGCTGTACAAAGGCCTGTACTCGCTACTCGACGATCAAGTCGTGGTGGGCTTGACGGCGCTGTTGTCCGCGTTCGGCATCGGCTGCGCGTTGGCTGCGGGCGTCACGCTCGGTGAATGGGTGGCCCGTACGCTCCGCCGCCCGCGCATCCTGCTTCGAGTGGACTCACTGCGTCGTCCGATGATCCTCAAGCGCAAACGCCGCCTGCCGGCAAACGGCAAATAGTCCCGGTAAGACACGAAGAGCTGGGCACCGGTAGGTGCCCAGCTCTTCGATCGTTGTGCGGAGCGGTCAGCTCTCCGTTGTGCGCCCGGCAGCAGCTTGATCTGCTTCCATTGCTTCGCGCAGACTCTTCGGACGCATATCGGTCCAGTTCTTTTCTACGTACTCGAGGCACGCTGCTCGGCTGTCTTCGCCGAATACGACACGCCAGCCCGCGGGGACCTCGGAGAACGTGGGCCACAGCGAATGCTGGTCCTCGTCGTTCACCAACACGTAGAAGCGTCCGTCTTCGTCATCGAAAGGATTAGTGCTCATCTCGCCTCACTTCTTACGTACGTTTCTTGTGCGCTCAGACTAGCAAGCGCACCGGTCACTTTTGGTGGGTCCGAATCGACGGTGTCAGTCCGCGTGTCTGTATTCATTCCACTCTGCAAGTAGATACCGCCTGTCACGTCGTCCGTTACAGCCAATCGGTAGTCACAAGTTACGGTACGCGGAACCGGACTGATCGGGCACCAGTTTCACCCAAAACTGGCCAATGGTCCGTAGGTCAGTCCTGCCACGGCCCGAATTCGAGCAGAATATCGATTGCCAACCCGCCGTCTTGCGGGCGAACCACATGTTCGAGTGCATACACACGTGAGCTTTCGGCTGCGCGGGCCAGATCGGAAATGCCAGGCAGAATTTCCGGTTCCGGCGGACCCCCCACCCCGCGGTGATAGTTCTCGATGGAATGGCCGAGGTACACCACTCGCCCGCCGGGAGCGACCCATCCCCCGACGCGAGCCAGCGTGTCAACGAGCTCGGCCAGCGGCATGTGCAGAAAACTGACCAGGACCAGATCGACTTTGCTCTCCGGCTTCCACGACGTCGCGTCGCCAACCCTCCAGTCGACGCCCTTCTCGGCGTCACTCGACCGCGCAAGGTCTATCGCCACTGACGAATAGTCGACGCCCGTGACGGACCAGCCATTCTGGGCCATCCAGCGTGCATGGCGCCCGTCGCCACAAGCCAGGTCGATCGCAGATCCGGGTTTCAAGCCTGCCACTCGCGTGGCGACGGTTCCTGCGGGGTCGATTCCCCACGGCTCCGTCACAGCCCGGTACCGCTCGTCCCAATCCGATGCGTCCAATTTCTTGCCCTTCAGTCTCTGCCGGCCACCGTCCGGCGACAGTGTAGAGAATCCCGGCGGCTGCCGAACCCACCTTGTCGATCGCGCCATCCAAACTCGTCAGCGTGACAAAACTATACCCCCATGGGTATACATGGATGGAGCTCAGAATACCCCCACCCGTATTAGGAATGACGATGACAATCACCAGAAATACCGACAGCGCGCCACCCGCTGCACCACCTGACGAGGGAATACTTGCCCGGCTCGGCCGCACGATGGCCACAAACATGCGCTGGGTGATCGGCGTCTGGTTGATCGCACTCGTTGCGCTCGGCGCCGCGGCACCGAGTGTTTTCACTTCGCTCGCCGGCGCAGGCTGGCAGGCCAACGGATCCGAATCCGTACAGGTCCGCGAGCTGGCCGAGCAGCATTTCGGCGGAAATTCCTCCGCGGCCGTCCAGGTCGTCGTGCACTCGGACACCCATCAGGTCACTGACCCCGCGATGCAACAGACACTCGCTGACGCCACGGACCTGTTCACGAAAGACAGCCGTTTCGGTGCCGTCGTCGCCCCTCAACCAGGGATGACGATCAGTCCCGACGGACACACCGGCATCCTGATCGCCGGCGCCAATGCGAGCACCGACGCCATGGTCAGCGCGGTCGACCAACTCGGCAAGGAACTCACCGCACTGTCCACCGATTCGATCGAGGTCTACCCGACCGGCGCATCAGCGTTGTGGAGTGACTTCAACAAGGCCAATCACGAGGCCATGATCAAAGCCGAAATGATGTCGTGGCCAGTCACTCTCGCGATCATGGTCTTGGCATTCGGCTCCCTTGTCGCAGCCGGATTGCCCCTCCTCCTGACCCTGGCAGGCCTGGTTGCCTCAGCGGGCGGACTCGTGATCCTCAACGAGATCACGCCGATTTCGGTGTGGGCCATGAACTTTGCGATGATGTTCGCTCTCGCCCTCGGCATCGACTATGCACTCTTCCTCGTCGCCAGATTCCGTGACGCACTCGCAAAAAACCCCGATCCAAGGGCCGCCGTGGCCGAAACAATGGACACTGCAGGCAAAGCCGTCGTTCTCTCCGGCTTGACAGTCCTGGTCAGCCTGTCGGCAGTTCTCATCGTTCCCGCACCGGCCGTCCGCACGATGGCCGTGGGAATCATGCTCGCCGTGATCTTCGTCCTAGCCGCAACTCTGACGCTTCTACCGGCTGTCCTCGGAAAAATTGGCGCCAAGGTCAACGGTGGATCCCTCCCGTACGCAAAACGCCAGCAGCACCGTTCCCCACTATTCGCGTCGTGGGCATCACTACTGCACCGACACCCGTGGCCTTTCGGAATCGGCGCTGTGGTCATCCTGATCGCGCTGATCATTCCGGTCTTCGGCCTCAAGGTCGCCATGCCGTCCATCGCGGTGGTTCCCGAAGACGCGCCGGTCCGCCAGGGCTACGAACTGGTACAGGAGCAATTCGGCGACGGTGCACCCGGCATGTTGCAGATCATCACCTCCCCCGACGACGCACCCGAAACTGCCCGCATCGCCGGAACTGTGGACGGCGTCGCGATGGTCACTCCTCCGCAGCCTGCCGCCGATGGATCCGACCTGGTTATGCTGCAAGCAGTTCCGAGTGTTGATCCCTCGGATCATGCGATGGGGAAGATTGTCGGCGACCTACGGGCACAACTGCCCGAATCCGCACTGGTCGGCGGCGCGCCGGCCGAGAACCTCGATCTCCAGCAAGCGTTGAACGACTATCTTCCGATCGTGATCGCCGTGATCCTGACACTCGGATTCCTGTTGCTACTGGTTGCATTGCAGGCACCACTGATCGCGATCATCGGCACGCTGGTGAGCTTGCTGTCCACCGGCGCCGCTTTCGGTGTCGCAAAGCTGATCTTCCAGGACGGTCACGGATCCGGCCTGCTCGGCTTCGAACCACAAGGCTTCTTGAACGGTTGGGGTCCGGTGTTCTTCTTCGCCATGATCTTTGCCATCGCGATGGACTACACCGTCTTCCTACTCGCGAGCGCGAAGGAGCACTATGAGCGAACCGGCGATCCGAAGATCGCTCACATCGACGGCCTCGCACATTCAGGACGCGTCATCGCCGCCGCAGCTGCAGTGATGGTGGCAGTCTTCTTTACCTTTGCCCTGGCAGATCCCTTGCCTCCCAAAGAAATGGGAATCATTCTGGGTGTAGCAGTTCTGCTGGATGCCGTCCTGGTTCGACTGATCCTGCTGCCCGTGATGCTGCGCCTGACAGGCAAGGCCGCCTGGTGGTCACCGGCATGGCTGCGACGCGCCCTGCCGAAGATCAGCTTCTCGCACGGCTAGGTCGTGTACCCGAAGTCACTGCACGAACCATACCCCTGGGGGTATGGTGGAATTAAGACGACAAAGGAGAAACTCCCATGGACATCGCCATCGGCACCAAGGTCAGCGGAACATTCGACGACGTCGTGGCACGCACGCGCCAGGCTCTGTCGGAACAAGGTTTCGGCGTCCTCACCGAAATCGACATGCAAGCCACCCTCAAAGCCAAGCTGGGCGAGGACATGGAGAAGTACCTCATCCTGGGCGCCTGTAATCCGACCCTCGCACATCGCGCGGTAACAGTCGACCGACAGATCGGGCTACTGCTGCCCTGCAATGTCGTCGTGAGAGAAGACACCGAGGCTGAGAACTCGTTTTTCGTCGAAGCCATGAACCCGGACCTGATGGTGCAGGTTTCCGGTGATGCGGGCTTGGAGTCCGTTGCAGCGGATGCGGCCGTCAAACTCCGCGCAGCCATCGAAGCGCTCTAATCCTGAAGGATTTCGTTCGCTGAGCGAGCACTATCCTTCACGATCAGAGCCAAAACATCCGAGAAAGGGCCATCATGACCGGCGATGAAGAGAGCCAAGCGCTCGTATTGAACAGACTGCGCCGAGCTCACGGCCAACTCGCGGGAGTGATCTCGATGATCGAGAACGGTCGAGACTGCAAGGCTGTAGTCACCCAATTGGCGGCTGTGTCCAAGGCGCTCGACCGCGCCGGATTCAAGATCGTTGCCAGTGGCCTACGCGAATGCCTGTCCGGCGACGGCGCAGACGCACAGGAGCCGCTGACCGAGGCAGAACTCGAGAAGCTGTTCCTCGCGCTGGCCTAAACCGCTGAACCGCTGAACCGAAACGCCGCAGGGCCGAACCCGAATCACGGGTCCGGCCCTGCGGCGCATGGTCTTACGAAGCCAAGAAGTCGATCAACACCTTGTTCACGGCATCCGGACGCTCCAAGTACCCGTAGTGGCCGGTATCCGGAATCTCCTCGTACGTCGCAGTCACGATGCAGTCCGCAACCTCACGCGAGAGGTAGGGCGGAATCATCCGGTCGTCGGCGAAGGCAACCGACAGGCACGGACGCATGATTGCCCGGTAGTCCCGACGGCGATCGAAGGTACGGTCCATCGCGAGCTGCGCTCGAACACCGGGTGATGTTGCACCGCCGGTGAATTCGAAGATGTCCATCCAGTCGCGGGCCGCGTGTTCATCGGCCAGGGTGGCGGGCGACAGATTCATCACCGCAGTCACCGCCGCACGATACTTTGCGGGCAGTTCGACGCCACTGTCCGTCAACTCACGCTCGCCCTGGGACAAGGTCTGCTGGAAATGATCCATCCGGGCATGGCCCGCGAGGAAAACAGCTTTGCGCACCAGATCAGGACGAGCCAACGTAAGTTCCTGCGCCACTCGGGCGCCCATCGACGTACCGATCACAAAGGCGGGTCCACCGCCCAGATGCTCGATCAGTGCGGCGGTGTCGGCAACCATGTCAGGCATCGTGATGCCGCTGGTGCTCTCACCGGAAGGCGCGATTCCGCGGTTGTCGAACGTGCAGACGCGGTAACCCGCGGCAACCAGCGCCGGAGTCTGATGAAGGTCCCAGACACGCCCCGGACTGCCCGTCCCCATGATGAGCACCACCAGATCCCCATCACCCTTGACCTGGTAATTGATCGGGATTCCGTTGATTGTGGCGACCGTCATGTCTGCCTTCCTCCTCATATTCTGAAACCGTGTTCGCAATGCTGGTGTGGGTTGACCGAAGCGCCCCCGCTTGCCGCAACCCTAGCGCGTCTCGCGCCCTTCCCATGCGGCCCACAACTGTGAATATCGACCGCCCGCGGACACCAGTTCGCGGTGCGGGCCTTCCTCGACGATCCGGCCGTGTTCGAGGACGATCACACGATCGGCCGCTGCCGCCTGTGTAAGACGGTGCGCAACAACCAGAGTCGTCCGTCCGGCCGTCGCCGCGTCTGCCGCTGATTCCAATTCGCGAGCGCCGGCGCTACCCGCTTCCGCAGTAGCTTCGTCCAGCACCGCAACGGCTGGATCCACCAGCACCAACCGCGCCAACGCCAACTGCTGCGCTTGCGCGGCGGTGATCTCGTGGCCGCCTTCACCGACGACGGTCTCGACCCCCTCGCTCAGTGCCGCTACCCATTGCTCCGCGCCGACGGTCTTCAACGCCGACGCCATGTCCTCGTCCGAAGCGTCGGGGGCGGCCAAGCGCAGGTCCTCGATCAGCGGTCCGGCAAATACGTGAACTTCCTGGCTGACGATGGCGACGTGACGTCGCACGTCGTCGACGCCAGACAGCGGAACACCACCGATCGACACACTCCCCGAGGTCGGAGTTATCGAACCGGCCGCGATGGCTGCAACCGTCGTCTTGCCGGCGCCGGTCGAACCGACCAGAGCCACCCGCTCCCCCGCGGCCACGGTGAGACTGACTCCGTGGAGTACCTCGCGGCCGTCATAGCTGTGCCGGACGTCGACCAACGTCAGCGAACCGTCGGCGGGCACGAAACCCGTACCGGACGTGCGATCGGTGTCCGGAATCTCGACAACACCAACCAGACGCGCAAGGCTCGCACCGGCGGACTGCACTTCGTCGAAGGTGTACAACAAGGCACCGATCGGGTTGAACAAGCGGTGGAACAGCAGAGCCGCAGTGGTTGTCTGGCCGACGGTCACGATGTCGCCGCGAACCAGGAGAAATCCCACGACGAGGATCGCGGACAAGCCCACGAATTCCGCTCGATTGCCGCGGCCGGCAAACCTGGTGAACAAGCCGAAGACGCCTACTGACAGATCGCGAGCCTTCCCCGACGCGTCGTCGATCCTGCCCAGATGCTCCTTCTCGAGCCCGTAAGCGCGGACAGTGCGAACTCCGTGCACGCTGCTGATCAAAGCCTGCGCCCGTGTCCCCATCGCCACTCGCTGAGCCGCGTAGATCGGGGCGGAGCGCGGCAGATACCACTTCAGAGCGAGGACGTACATCGGTAGTGCCACCAGTCCGGCCAGCCCCAACCGCCAGTCGATACCGAGCATGGTGAGCATGCTCAGAGCTACGAGGAGAAGGGATGAAACCAGGCTCGGGATCACGTCGCCGACAGCCCTCGCGATCACTGCCACGTCGTCGCCGACCCGCGACAGCAGGTCTCCGGTCCCGACCTTCTCGACAGTCTGCACCGGAAGCCGAAGTGCACGGCCGACTGCCCGCTCACGCAGCGTTGCCAGAATCGTCTCGCCAAGTCGTTTGACCAGGTACGCCGCGACGCCGGTGAAAATTCCGCCGACGATTGCGGCCGCGGCGATCACGATGACCACTCCGACGATGGTCGAGGTCGGCGCGTTTTCACGGACCCGGTCGACGAGTACTCCGAAGACGTAGAGCGGGATCAGTGCCATCGCCGACGCCACCGTCGAGGCCGCGACGGCAAGGACGGCCGCGGTTCGGTGTTCAGCGAGTGCAGAACGCAACCACCGCCAGGTTTCACGGCCACTGGCAATCGGTAGCAGTTCGCGTTCGGTTGTGGTCATCGCAGCACCGCTCCTCGGTAGTTCTCGTCGGTGGCGGCAAGTTCGTTGTGAGTACCTACTGAGGCCACAACTCCGCGGTCCAGGACGATCACCCGGTCCGTCGCTGCCAGCAGTGCCGGACTGCTGGTGATCAGGATCGTGGTGCTCTGCCCGTTGCTCGGATGTCCGTGACGCAGCCGCGCAATTCCTTCGGCGATCGACGCCTCCGTCACGGCGTCCACTGCCGTCGTGGGATCGTGCAGGACCATCACCGGCGTCCGGGTAAGCAGGGCCCGCGCCAACGCGACCCGCTGGCGTTGGCCACCGGACAAGCTGGCTCCGCGATCGGTGACCTCGAGTTCCAGTCCGTCGGGATGAGCATCGACGACGTCTGCGGCCGCGGACGCGGACAACGCTTTCGTTACATCTGCCGAAGGTGCGCCGCCGGCCCTGAGATTCGATGCGAGAGTGCCGCCGAAGAGATCGGAGATATGCGGTTCCACCAGAACCGTGCGCCGGGAAAGCGCCAAGTCCATGTCGGACAGAGACACTCCGCCGACGCTGACCGAACCTCGATACTCGTCCGACGCCAATTGGCCGGACAGTACCGCGGCCAACGCTTCGCCATCCTGCGGCTGGTAAGCGACGATTCCCAGCAATTCACCTGCTGCACAATGTAAATCAACTCCGGCGAGCGTGCGAAATTCGATACCGTCGAGCGTCAGATCAGTACCGTCGAGGTCCGTCACCGAGCCCGCCTTCACTATCGGTTCGGCATCGAGGACCAAGGCCAATCGGTCCGACGACGCCCGGGCCACCGCAAAATAGCCGGGTAGCGAAGCAAGGAGTCCGAGCGGTTCGATGAAAAACTGCGCCAGCCCGACGACGGTGATCAACTCACCGACGGTGATCCTGCCTTGCAGCGCGAAGTAGCCCGCAAGACCGGCGATCGCGACCGCGAGCAGCGCGCTGATCGTGGTCGACAACCCGGTGTAGATCGAGGTTGCCCGCGCGGTATCGATCGTCGAGGCGAGGGCATCTCGACTGACTTTGCGATACCGCTCCGACGCGGATTCCTCGGCACCGATTCCCCGAAGTGGCCGTAATCCGCTCACCAGATCCGTCGCCGTCGCCGACGCACGTGCAATCGACTCCTGCTGCCCTTTTGCCCGAGACGTGATCAACGGCGCAGCACGTTGCAGCAAACCCAGAATGACGGGAGTGCCGATCAGTACGGCCAACCCCAGGGGGATGTCGATCCACAGCAGTGCGATGGCCGACGCCACCGCAGCGGTCGATGCCGCAACGGCCCGCGGGACGATGTCGGCGATCCACGACGTGTGCTCGGCGTCGGAGGTCGACACCGTCAGCAGTTCACCGGCGCGCAGGTCTGTTCGCACGCCTCGCGGATCGAGAATCCGGTGAGCGACTTCGAGCCGTAGCCGATGCGACTCCTCCTCCATCGCCTTCACGATGAACCTCGCACCGAGCCTCCAGGCCGCGGTGAGCACCAGAAACAGCATGCCGAGCGCACAGATCGAGACAACGAGAGCAGTGGTGTCCGAAGTCTCGATTGCTCGATCGATGATCACACCGATCGAGATCGGCACCGCGGTTTCGGCGAGCTGATGGACACAAACCAGCACAGTGCCGATGGCCAGCGGTCCCCGGTTGCGCACCAGAACTCGTCGCAAGATCGCAGCACCATTGTGTTTACCGGTGTCGGATTCACCCGAATCGACGGCGGTACTGGCGGAGGTCGAACTCATGAAACTCCAAGCATTGACAGGAACAAGAACGCCGAGCGGCGAATCAAGTAAGTCGACCCTAATACATGAGCAACTAGCGTTGACGTGCCCAGTTCTCATAGAGTCGCAAGTAAGAACCATTGCCTGCGACGTGCAGGCAACCCCGAGAGGAACATGATGTCTGAGAACACGACCGTCGAAACCGAAGTCGAGATCGCGGACGAGGAAATCGAGACCGTGGCCGAAGAGACCGCTCGCATGGCGCAGCGCGTTGTCGCTGCCTACGCAGAGGATGCCGACGAGTGCAGGATGCTGCTCTCGATGCTCGGCATCAGCCCCGTCAGCAAAGTCGACTGAGTCTCGACCGAGTCTTTCCCTATTCCCCAACGAGAAGGAACCACGTGTCTGTCAGTCCGGAATCGGCCAGCCCCACCCCTTCTGACAGCGTAAGTGCACCTTCCCCGGAGAAGACCGTGTCCGGGCAGGCCGAGTTCGTGGTTGTTGCGAACCGCCTGCCCGTAGACCTCGAGCGACTCCCCGACGGCACTACACGGTGGAAGCGCAGTCCCGGCGGATTGGTGACTGCACTGGAACCGATCCTGCGCAGCAATCAGGGCGCCTGGGTGGGCTGGGCAGGCGTTGCCGACGCCGATATGGACCCCATCGTCGAAGACGGCCTCGAACTCTACCCAGTGCCGCTCAGCGCCACCGAGATCAACGAGTACTACGAGGGCTTCTCCAACGCCACACTCTGGCCGCTCTACCACGACGTCATCGTCAAGCCCGAGTATCACCGCGAGTGGTGGAACGCGTACGTCGAGATCAACCGACGCTTCGCCGAAGCTACGTCCAAGGCCGCCGCCCACGGCGCCACTGTCTGGATTCAGGACTACCAACTCCAGCTGGTACCGAAGATGCTGCGAATGCTGCGTCCCGACCTCACAATCGGCTTCTTCCTTCACATTCCGTTTCCGCCGGTCGAACTGTTCATGCAGATGCCGTGGCGCACCGAGATCATCGAGGGCCTTCTGGGCGCCGATCTCATCGGCTTCCACCTCCCCGGCGGCGCCCAGAACTTCCTGTTCCTCGCCAGGCGCCTTGCCGGACAACAGACTTCACGCGGCAATGTCGGCGTGCGCTCCAAACTTGGTGTCGTACAGGTGGGTTTCCGCACGGTTCGCGTCGGTGCCTTCCCCATCTCCATCGACTCCGGCAAGCTCGACGAACGGTCACGCTCCAAGGCAATTCGCGACCGCGCCAAGCAGATTCGCAAAGAAATCGGCAACCCCAAGAACATCATGCTCGGCATCGACCGCCTCGATTACACCAAGGGCATCGACGTCCGTTTGAATGCTCTCCACGAACTCTTGATCGACGGCCGGATCGACCCAGCCGAGACCGTCATGATCCAGTTGGCGACGCCCAGTCGTGAGCGCGTCGAAAGCTACGTCCAGATGCGTGGTGACATCGAACAGATGGTTTCCCGCATCAACGGTGAGTTCAGTGAAGTCGGACGCCCTGTTGTCCACTACATCCACCGACCCGTCGACCGCGACGAGCTGATCGCATTCTTCGTTGCCGCTGACCTCATGCTCGTCACGCCTCTGCGCGACGGCATGAACCTGGTTGCCAAGGAATACGTGGCCTGCCGCAGCGATCTGGGCGGGGCGCTACTGCTGAGCGAATTCACCGGTGCCGCAGCAGAACTGCGCCAAGCATTCCTCTGCAATCCCCATGATCTTGACGACGTCAAGGATTCCATGGTGAAGGCTCTCAATCAGCCCAAGGAAGACGGTCGACGCCACATGCGTGCGCTGCGTCGTCAGGTGCTCACCCACGACGTGGACCGCTGGGCCCGCTCGTTCCTCGACGCACTTGCCCACGGCGGCGCTGCCGGACCGGCACTGATCGCACCTGACGAGGCCAACGAAGCCGAAGAGAACCACTGACTTCGTACACATGAGAAAACCCGGCCGAGATAACTTCTCGGCCGGGTTCTTTCATGTATCGGTCAGAACGGTTGGACGCTGTTCACAAGCCAGTGACCGTCTTGCTTCTCCAAGCCCATCTTGACGCGACTGCCACTTGCCACGGCTTCGGGTGAATCCTTCGACGTTGTGATCTGGTTGAGGAACAGCATCGTGGTGGCCGTATCGGGCCCCACGTCCAGAATTGACGCACCCTGCACAACCACCTGGACGGTCAGCGCCTTCTCTTGCGCGCCGGGAATGATCGCAGACTCGATCAACTTGGTGAACGTGTTCTGAAATTCTCCGGTCAATCCATCTGTCGCCGCATGCAACTGCTGGTCCACGTTGTTGTGGTCGTACTGGAACATTGCGACGGCTTGGTCCGAGGAAACCTGAGTAACTTCCGCTCGGGCTTGATCGATCGCCGCGATGTCACGGGCACCGCCGGGTCCGAAGTAGAGCCAGGCCGATACCGCGGCCAAAGCGATTGCCACTGCACTGATTACGCAGAGGACGATTGTCAGTACCGACACTCGGCTGGACGGCGAAGGAATTGGGGCAAACTCTGTCGTTGTCTGAGTCATGGCACGAACTCCACATTCGAGGCAAGGAGTTGCCCATCGGTATCGCACATGGTGATTCGCAGGCGATAGTTGCGTTCCTCAGGCTCCGGCTGGTCTTTGTTCTTCTGCATGGCCTTCACGGCAACGAGGGACGTTCCACAGCCGCTGTCAGACTTCTCGAAACCTGCTTCGAGGATCTCGCCATCCGTCTGGACACCGACCTGCCCGAGAACACTGATAAACGAATCCTTACGCCCGTCGAGCTGCGATTGGAATTCCTTCGTCGTACCCGCCAGGAACTTGTCGAGATCGGCAGCGGCCGTATCGGAATGCAAAGTGGTCAGGTTCAACGCCGTTGTTCGAGCGCCGGCCACGTAGCCTGCGCGCTCTTCGTCCGCGTTGGAAGCATTGTTTCGGTCCACCAGGAGCATCGCCGACACGGCAGCAAACGCCAACGCGGCGATCGAGGCAAGAACTATCCCGCTGACCAATTTTCGCGAACTGCGCGGCGCAGGCACGATTGTTACCGGTACTGGTGTCTGCTCCTGAAGCGTCGGGTAAACCTGTGCCGGCACGCTAGCAGCAGCTTCGACCTTCGGCGGCGCATCTTTCCGGAGAGTCAACCTTGCGACGGTCTCTTCAACCGGCTTTTCTATCGGCTTGCTGTCAGGCACGACCGTCGATGCCGCGTCCGTATCCGCACCCGTCGGTCCGGCACTGCGGGATGCACGACGGCGCACCCGCTGACCGGCCTGTGGATTTTCGTCTGTCATCAACCCTGCTGACCCTTCATGAACTGTTCAAGACTTACGTCGCCGCCGCCGAGGTTCGGCTGCGAGTACGTTCTTCCGTCGGGTCCAAGGTACGTGCCTGTTGCCTTGTCGTACCGACGCGCCGTGACGGTCGGCCCTGTTGTGTCAGAACTGGGGGTGGCGGTGATCGGGCCGGGAGGGCCTGTCTGCGGGTTGGTTCCCAGCGGGGTGTAGCCGCCCGTACGGCATTGCTCCACAGTTGGTGCGCGCCTGCCGGGGTACTCCTGACACGGCAGGTTTCTGAGTCCGCGCACCGCGATCGGCGAGTCCTGAGCAACCTGGCAGAACAGGTCCGACGGTGTATCGATGGGAGATTCGTCGTCGGGACTGCGCCATTGGTCGGCCGGCAGGAATCCGGTAGTGCACGGCGGCGGGTCGTTGACAGCCATGTGGAAGTCCACCAACGCTCCGTCTGCCGCGGGTCCGGATCCTGCAATGGTGACCAGCGCAGCAGTCAGCGCCGGGTAGATCACCAGGATCTGCTCGATAGAGCTGTTGTAGATGACACCGACTTCTCCGACAGAGACAAGATTGGCAAGGAGAATCGGCAGTGTCGGCTGAAGATCCTGCAACAGGGCATTGGCCTCCGACGCTGCCGCCGGCCCCTTCTGGATGATGGCCCGCAAATCCGGGTCACTGGCCCGAAGCTGATCCGTGAAGGTCACCAGATCGGTTGTCCACGAACGGATTGCGTCACTGCTCACGATCTGGGTGTCGAGCAGCGGGCCAGCCTGCTCGATCAACGTCTTGGTAGCGTCGGAACTGTTGTTCGCTTCTTCGACGAACAAGCGTGCGGAGTCGATGAGCTTCTGCAAATCGGGGCCGGCGCCGTTGAATGCCTTGAAGGATTCGTCGATGACGGTTTTGAGCTTGGTGTCGGAAATGCTCTGCAGCAACAGATCTGCCTGATTCAGCATCTCCCCGACGTCTTGCGGGGTGCTGGTCCGATCGACGGGGATGACCGAGCCGTTCTCCAGATGGCCAGACACCACGATCGAACCGGAACTGTCGGTGTGCGGAATCAGATCGACAAACTGCTCGCCGATCGCAGACACACTCTTAACCGCTGCATCGACGTCGTCGGGCACCTTGACGCTGCTGTCGAGGGACAGTTGAGCGTTGACGCCCGTCGAGGACAACTCGACTGACTTGACCACCCCGACTGTCTGGCCACGGAAGGTGACGTTCGAGTTCTTGTACAAGCCTCCCGTAGAAGCCAATTCGACGGTGACGTCGTAGCGCCCGATCCCGACCATGGCCGGAACCCGAACGTACTGCGTCGCCATCACGACCAGACCAATGACGGTCAGCACCGAGAAGATGACAAGCTGAATTCGGACGAACTTTGTGAGCATCATGGTGCCGGTGCCCCCTGAGGAAGTCCTGGAATGGTGATCGGCGGAAGTCCTGGGATCTCAATGGTATTGGGATCGGATGCCGGTGCGTCTGCTGCCGGAGCCGGCGCAGCGGCCGGCTTGAGCGGATCATGCAACGGATCGCCGGTCTGAGCTCCGAGTCCCGCTTGTTTGCCCAACACCCCTTCCGGCCCTCCGAGACTGCCCGCGAGGGGTGTCCCCGACAGGAAGTTCAGGTCGAGACGTGGCAACGTAAAGTCGAGAGTCATCGAGAGGTTCGCAAAGTCGCCCCGGAAGACGTTGTTGATGCCGTTCTGTGGGAACGGGAACGTCAGTAGTACTCCGAGAACCTGAGTCAATGCGTTGCCCGAGTCTGCCAACGCCTTGAACGTCGGGGACAAAGCCCGCACGTTAGTCGCAAAATCCTCGCCGCTCTCGTCGATCACGCGGCTGGCAACGTCGCTGAGCCCGCCGAGGGAGACGAGGGCATTGGTGATGTCTTGCCGCTGTGCGACAAGAACGTCCAGCGCCGGCGGAATTCCGTCGAGCGCTTTGTTCAGAGTGTCGCGCTGGGCCTCGACCGTCGAGGACAAGGTGTCGATGCCCTCCATCGCCGAGATGATGTCGCCGCGTTGCTTGTCCAGGCTTCCCACCAACTGATCGAGCTGTGGGAGGAGGTCGTGAACGGCTTCCTCACGTCCACCGAGTGCCGCATTGAGTTCCTTGGTAATGTCCTGAACCTGTGCCAGGCCACCACCATTGAGTACGACGGACAACGAGGACAGCGTCTGCTCGGTGGTCGGGTATGCACCCGCCCGCTCGATGGGAATTACGTCGCCGGCCTCGAGCCGACCCTTGGGTTCTTCCCCCACCGGCGGCGCCAATTCGATGTGCTGCGACCCGAGCAAGCTCGTCTGGCCGATCTTCGCCGTGGCATTGGCCGGCAGTTGAACATCCGGATTCAGCGAAACCGTGACCAACGCATTCCAGCCCTGCACTTCGATGTTCGAGACGCTGCCCACCGCGACATCGTCGACTCGAACAGGCGAATTCTGCGACAGGGTAGTCACATTGGGCATCTGGATCTGAACTTCGTAGGATCCTTCGCCCCGTCCCTGGGTTCCGGGCATGGGCACGGAGTTCAGGCCGTTCCATTCACAGCCGCTCGCTCCGAGCGCGACGCCCGCAGCCAGCATCACGACAGTCGCCTTACGCATGACCTGCATCAGTTACCTCCGCCCACATTGAACAGATCGTTGAGATCCTTGGGCACATTCGTCATCGGGACACCGTCCAACGGACCTGCCGCCGGTGCGACATCCGTTCCGCCCTGACCCTGATTCGCTGCCGTTTCCAACCCCGGCGGGGAATAGACGAGCTGGTCTGGGAAGGCCTGGACACCCGCCACGGGATTGAACAAGAATCCCGGGTAGTTTCCGATCATGGTGCTGAGCACCGGACCGAGATACTGCTTGCATAGGTCTGCGCTGTTCTGGGAGGTGTCATTTCTGATGCCTTCGATCGAACCGCAGATCCACTGAATGGGATTCTTAAAGTTGCTCAACGCAATTGCGCCGGTCATGCTGCCCGTCGCAGGCTTGTAGATCTGATAGAAGTTGGCCAGCGACGTAGGTCCGGCATGGAGAACCTGCTCGATTTCAGGCCGATTGTCGGCCAAGATCTGAGTGACACCGGCGAGACGCTCCACGGATTCGGTGAGTCCGTCGCGATTCTCCTTGACGAAGCGTTGTACGTCGCCGACTGCAAGGTCGAGATCGGAAAGCGCAATTCCCAATTCATCGGAACTGTTTGCAAGAACGCTCGAGACGGAGGCAAGGTTGCCGCTGAACTGAACGATCTGCTGATTACTGGACGAAAGGGCAGTCACGAACGCCTGCAGGTTCCGAATCGTGGAAAACAGATCGGTGCGTCCTTCGGACAACGTGTGCATGGTGTCCGACAGTTCATGCAGCGTCTTACGAATAGAGTCTCCGTTGCCTTCGAGATTGGCGCCGAGGGTGTCGATGAAGCGCCCCAGGGAGCCTTGGTCGTCGAGTCCTTCGGGACCCAGTGATTCGGAGAGTTTGGTGAGTTCGGTCTTGATCTCGTCCCATTCGACCGGAACCGCGGTGTGCTCGATCGGGATTTCCCCACCGTTCGACATCTTGTCACCGCCGGAGTAGACGGGCGTCAACTGGATGAATCGCGCGGACACGAGACTCTGAGCAATGATGAGCGCCTTGGCATCCGCCGGAATCGACACACTCGAATCGACCTTCATCTCGACGTACGTATCGCGATCACGCGGTTCAATCTTGGTGACCTTACCGACGTTGACGCCGAGCACGCGCACTTCATCGCCCTCGTACAGCCCTGTGGTCGAGGTGAAGTGTGCTGAGATCTTGTTCTTGCCCAAGCCCGGTATGAACAGATACGCGGCGCCGGCGAGCAGCACTGCAACCATCGCACCGGCTCCGACGAAGATCCACTTCTTGCGTGGATTCGTGGACACGTTTGTTTCGGTCATTCTCCCGGCCCCCTGATGCTCGGCGGTGTAACCGGAAGCATGTTCTGGAAATCTTGCGGCAGCTGGCTGGGATCAACAGCGCTGTCCACCGCGGTCTTCCACCATTGACTTGGCAGAATGTTGGTGATGAAGGCTTCGAAGAAGGGCCCGCTGGCCACCGACTCGCCCAGCGCACTCATATACGGAATGAGTCCGTCGAGCGACGCACTGATGTTGTCCCGGTTCTGCTGAAGCGTTTCCGACACCGCATTCAGCTTCTCGAGAGTGGGCCCCATCTGAGCCTCGTTGTCCTGCACCAGCCCCGAGAGCTGACGAGACACCGCCGAGGTGTTGACGATCAACTGACTGATCGAATCACGCCGCAGGCTGAGTTCGGCAAAAAGCTGATTTCCATCGACCAACAATGAATCGATCTGCCCACTACGGTCCGCAAGAATCTTCGTGACGTCCTCGGCGCGCGACAGCAACTGCAGCAGGCTCTCGTCCCGCGAGTTGATGCTCTGCGACAACCTGGTCATTCCGTCGAGTGCACCGCGCAGTTCCGGAGGTGTGTCCGCGAGAGTGTCCGAGATCGCGTTGAGCGAATCATTGACCTGCACGGTGTCGAGTTCGGACACGGTAGTTCCGAGATCACCCAACGCGTCGTTGAACGAATAGGGAGAGTTGGTGCGTTCCAACGGAATCGGGGTGCTGGTTCGCAGCAGTCCCGAACCCTCAGGTCGAACCGCGAGGGACTTCCGCCCCAGCACGGTATTGGTCTTGATGTCCGCCGCCGTCTGCTCGCCCAGTGCAATACCGTCCTTGACGGTGAAGGTGACCAGCACACTCTGATCGTCAAGTTCGACGTCGCTGACCTTGCCGACGTTCACGCCGGCCAACGTCACGTTGTCACCGGCAAGCAGTCCGCCGGCGTCCTGGAAGTACGCGGAATATCGAATTCCACCGGAGAGGAATTGAAGCTGATCGTATTGGAGTGTGGCGCTGACCGTAGCGACGGCGAGCACCACACCGATCACACCGATCTGGACAGGATTTCGTTCACGGGTAGGACTCATTCGACCTTCGCACACCTTCCCGTGGTCTGTTCTGCGGTGGGCAGGATGATCGTAGATCCGTCCGGGCCCGAGAACTTGAATGTGTTGGAGCACAGATAGAACTGGAAGAACGAGCCGTAGGAACCGGTTCGGATCAACTTCTTGTAGTCATCCGGCAAGCGTGCAAGGGCGGTGTTGATATCTTCCTTGCCGAGATCCAACTGCGTCGCCACCCGGTTGGTCTGAGCAATCAAAGTCTGGATATCGGGTCGAGTTCCTTGCAGCAACGACGCGAGGTCACCGGTTGCCCCGGCAATCGACGTAATGGAATTCCCGATCGGACCGCTGTCCTTTGCCAGCCCGCTGACCAATTGCTGGAGTTGATCGATCGTGGTGGAGAACTGATCGCCCTTGTCGTTGATCGTGCCCAGGACGTCGTTGAGGTTACCGATCACGTCACCGATCAACTGATCTCGGTCGGCCAGGGTATTGGTGAATGAATTGGTGTTTCCCAGAAGGGAAACCAACGTTCCGCCCTGACCCTGCAGCACCTGCAGCAGTGCACCCGAAAGATCGTTGACCTGTTGCGGATCGAGCGCACGCAGGAGCGGCTTGAACCCGCCCAGGAGCAAATCCAAATCGAGTGCCGGCGAAGTCTGATCGACCGGGATCGAGCCGCCGGCCGATAGTGTTTCCGCCGAACCCGTCCCTTCGAGCAGTTCCATGTAACGATCGCCGACCAAGTTCTCGTAGCGCACCGTCGCTTTGGTGCTCTTCATCAACGAGTATTTGGAATCGACATCGAACTTGACCTCGGCCTGATTGGAATCACTGATCGAGACGCCGCTCACCGAACCCACCGGGACCCCGGCAATCCGGACCTTGTCACCGGACTTCAGCCCCGAGACATCGGAAAAGGTGGCATGAAAGCCGTTGCTGCTACTGAAGCGCACCTGGCTGAACACGATAGCGAGCCCGGCGAGGATCACCGACATCACAACAGTGAAGATCAAGAGTTTTACCGTAGTCGGTCTCATCACTTCCCCGTCTCGTAGCTGTCACCGAAGAGGTACTGGAAAATCGTCGGAACCATCACCTTAAATTCGGTATTGGGTACAAACGGAACATTTCCGGTGTCTGTCACCACGAACGGTGCGGGTCCGTCGACCCTCGGATCGAATTCCGGCAGGCCGTAACAGTTCGGTCCGCCGGACGCACCTACCTTCGGGAGGCTCTGCGGATTCTTGTATGCCTCCGTGCCCCACATGAAACTCGCGCTGAGCGTGAACGACGGCCTCAGTCCGGTTCCGGTCATCGGTTCGAACTTGATACGTCCATCGTTCAAGCCGACGATGAAGCACGTCAGACCCGGCGAGTACTCGGCAAGGAGAGTCGTGGTGTCGGTCAAGGTATCGAGCGCCGTGGTCAGGTTTTGCTCGTTGTCGGTCAGCAAGGCGTTGCCTGTGTTCGCGAGGCCAGTGACGTTGAGCAGCAACAGATCGAGATTGGCCTGCTCGGCAACGATCGAACCGCTGGTGGCGGTTGCGTTGTCGAGGATCCGCATCAGATCGGGTGCTACGTCGGCGTACAGATTGGTGACATCGGATGCCTTCGCCAGATCCTGTTGCAGCTGCGGCAGGCTGGGATTCATCTTGGTCAGATACGTGTTGCCGAGTTCGAGGACCTCGCCCAACGATTCACCGCGACCGTTCAGCGCTGTGGAGATAGCGCCGAGAGTGGCGTTCAGCTTTTCCGGCTCGACTTGGGCCAACAATTCGGAAAGATGCTCGAACACACTGTTGAACTCGACAGTGACGCTGTCCGAGGCAATGACTGCACCCTCTTGAATGGGTGTGGTCGACGGATCCTCCGGAATCACGATGTTGACGTACTTCGATCCGAACACCGTGGTGGACTTGATCTCCACGCGTGCATTGGACGGAATCATCTCCATCTGCCCCGGGTTCATCGCCAGCTTCAGGTTTGCTTCGTCACCGTCGAGCGAAATCGATTCGACGCGGCCCACCTGGACGCCGCGCAGTTTCACCTTCGCGTCGGGATCCATGACAAGACCGGCTCGCGACGACGTCACCGTAATGGGCGTGCTTTTGGTGAAACCGCCCGAGAACATGGTAAGTGCCACGACCACGATGGCAACGAGTCCGAGGATCAGGCCTGCTGCGGCAAGTTTCTTGTGCCAACTGGGAACAGTCATAGTCTCGCCCCCTATCCCGACAGGTTGAAGTTGCCGGACCCGCCGTAAATGGCGAGTGAGATGAGAAGCGTGACCGTGACTACCGCAATCAGGGAAGCGCGCACCGCATTACCCACAGCGACGCCGACGCCCACCGGACCACCGGTTGCGTTGAAGCCGTAGTAGGTGTGGATGAGCATGACGGCCAGCGCCATGACTATCGCTTGGGCGAATGACCACAATATGTCCGTGGGTATCAGGAACGTCGTGAAGTAGTGGTCGTACACGCCGCCCGACTGGTTGTAGAGGAACACCGTCGCAAACCGACTGGCGATGAACGATGCGATCACAGCCAGCGAGTACAGCGGGATGATGGCGATCATGCCGGCCATCACACGGGTGCTGACGAGGTACGGGATGGACGGAATCGCCATGGTCTCGAGTGCGTCGATCTCTTCGGAGACGCGCATAGCGCCGAGCTGCGCTGTGGAGCCGGCACCGATTGTGGCTGCCAGGCCGATGCCCGCGATGACAGGTGCGGCAATGCGCACGTTGATGAAGGCTGCGAAGAAGCCCGTCAGTGCTTCGACGCCGATGTTGCCGAGCGAACTGTAGCCCTGCACGGCGATGGTTCCGCCGGTGAAGAGTGTCAGGAAGCCGACGATCACGACGGTGCCGCCGATCACGGCCAGGGCGCCGGTTCCCATGCTGATCTCGGCGATCAACCGCAAAGTCTCACGCGGGTAACGCATCAGCGCCTTGGGTGCATATCCGAGTGCTTTCGCGAAGAACAGTGCCTGATCACCGATGCCGTCGATGCCGCGCGAGACGGATCGGATCTGCCGGCGGGTGCGGGGGAAGCGTCCTGCTGCTGCCAGTGCCATCAGTACCCCTCCCGTCCGTAGTTAGTTGCTGTGTCGGTGTTAATTGCTCTGCGCCTCATCCGGCCGTCAACTTGATGCCGATGGTGGTGATGAGCACGTTGACGACGAACAGTGCCATGAACGCGAACACGACGGTCTGGTTGACGGCGTCACCGACGCTCTTGGCGCCACCCTTGACGTTGAGTCCGAGGTAGGAGGCGACGAGGCCGGCGATCATGCCGAACAGTCCGGCTTTGACCATCGAGAGCATCAGCTCGCCGAAACCGGTGAGAAGTGTGATGCCGTTGACGAAGGCGCCGGGGTTCACATCCTGGATGAAAACCGAGAACACGAATCCGCCGAGGATGCCGATGGTGCAGACCAAGCCGTTCAGCAGCAGCGCCACTGCGGTGGACGCGAGAACCCGGGGAACGACCAACCGCTGGATCGGGTTGATACCGAGCACCTTCATGGCATCGATTTCTTCACGAATGGTGCGCGCCGAGAGGTCCGCGCAGATCGCGGTAGCGCCGGCGCCGGCCACGATCAGAACGGTCACGATCGGTCCGATCTGGGTGACGGTGCCGAGTGCGGCTCCGGCGCCACTGAGGTCGGCTGCACCGATCTCGCGAAGCAGGATGTTGATGGTGAAGCTGACGAGCACCGTGAACGGGATGGCGACCAGCACGGTCGGCAGCATCGAGACGCGCGCTACGAACCACGCTTGATCGATGAATTCTTGACGCTGAAATGGACGAGAGAAGACTGCCCGCAAAGTTTCGGCTGACATCTGAAAGAAGCCACCGACCGCTCGCAACGGTACCTCGACGAGGTCTACCATTCGTCCTCCTCGTCCATGATTGCCGCAGTACTGTGTGTTCTCATTGGTCCAGCCCCCGACAGCTTGTGACTGACGTCATATTAACTAGAACGTGTTCACCTGTCAAAGAATGCGACAGGCGCGAGTGAATCTTGAAAACTGCAGAAAGGTCCAGCTCCCGCAACGAAGACTCTCAGTGTCCGGGATGCCAGCAGATTTGTTCGAAATACCGTGCAAATTAGTACTTTTGGATGACTCGACACGGTCGCACCGCAGTCGAACGCTCACCACGGCCGACCGGCGATCCGGCCGCCCCGACCTCCATTGCAGAGTGAACCGACAGTAAAAATAGAACACGGTCTAGTTTTTTCGAGACCGAAAGTCTCACTGACAACCCCAGCAAACAACCTGGCCGGCGAGACAGGCGAACACGGTATTTCTACCAAGGATCAGTCAAATCGCCCCGTTGCCCGCGACAACGAGTTTCGTGTCGCGGGCAAAGGGTTGGCAAAGAAGATCAGCGCGAAGCTCTCAGCCCAGCGCGCGAAGCTCTCAGCCCAGCGCGCGAAGCGCGGCTGAAGCCGAAAACATCTTGCCCGGATCTCGATCGGCAAAGTAATCACCCATCGCTGCGGACAATGCTTCCGGAGACCAGGCGTCGCCGGCCGCATCGAACCGCTGCTCCACGACCGGTGCTGCCATCAAGGCGACCATCGGACCGTAAACGACAAAGACCTGCCCGTTGACGGCGTCTGCCGCCGGTGAAGCCAAGTACGAGACCAATGACGCCACATGCTCAGGCGAGAGCGGATCGATACCGTCGACCGGTGCGTCACCGAACACGCCTTCAGTCATCGTCGTACGGGCCCGCGGGCAAATCGCGTTGGCGCGAACCCCGTAGCGGGACAGTCCGCGAGCCGCCGAGAGGGTCAGCGCGGTGATTCCGGCCTTGGCCGCACCGTAGTTCGGTTGACCTTCCGGACCGAGCAGCCCGGCCTCGGACGATGTATTGATAATTCGCCCGTATACCGGAGCGCCGGCCGCCTTCGATTTTGCCCGCCAGTACGTCGCTGCGTTGCGGCACAACAGGAAGTGCCCGCGCAGGTGAACTTCGAGGACCAGATCCCAGTCCTCGTCGGACATGTTGAACAGCATCCGGTCACGGACGACGCCGGCGTTGTTGACGATGATGTCGACGCTGCCAAACTGGCCTTCGGCCCTCTCCATGAGAGCGTCGGCGGTGGAACGTTCACCGACATTGCCGGCGACGAACTCGACCTTGGCGCCCAGTCCCCGAATCTCTTCGAGCGTGGCTTCGACGGCCTCGCTGGGTGCCAGATCGTTGACAACCACCGATGCACCGGCCTTGGCCAGGCCGATGGCCTCGAACTTTCCGAGTCCCGATCCGGCACCGGTCACGATGGCGACCTTGCCTTCGAGACTGGTTTCTGGGCTGTTCACAGCATTCATCGACGCGTTCTCCCGGTTCTATGCGGTCATGGGTCGAATCCCGTTCGGCCGAGTTGCCGTGACCCACAGATCCGCAACTTTAGAACGTGTTCCTGTTTTGAGCAATAGCCCTCAGGGATGCTCGGTCAGCGCCGCACGCGGACACTGCGCGATAGCGGACCGGACATCTTCCCATCGATCCTCCGACGGACGTGCGGAACTGATCACGAGCTCCTCATTGTCGTCGAGGTCGAAAATATCGGGGGCGATACCGACACACACCCCGTTTGCCTCGCAACGGTCCAGATCAACCCTGACCTCCATGAACGTTCCTCTTCTCTACTCACATACGCACGTACGAACACAGGTCCGGAACAGCCGCCTCGGGGCTGCGATGCGCACTGTTCCTCCCGTAACACTAGAACCTGTTCCAGTCCTGTGCAATGATTCGAAAAAGTAGTGAAAACCGACGCCTTCGATCAGTCGACGTCACAGGCTGAACCGCTGGACCTATCGATAGAACTTGTGTCAAAACAAACGATTTGTATCTCTACCGGAGAGGCAACAATGCACATCACCTACACCCCTGAACAGCAAGCGCTTCAGGAGGAGTTACGTGCCTACTTCGCCAAACTCATGACACCGGCTCGCCGCGAGGCTCTCGCCGCAACCACCGGCGAGTACGGCGAAGGCAACGTCTACCGCGAGGTTGTCGCACAGATGGGGCAGGACGGCTGGCTCACGCTCGGCTGGCCCAAGGAATACGGCGGGCAGGAACGCTCCGCGATGGACCAGCTGATCTTCACCGACGAAGCAGCCATTGCCGGCGCACCGGTACCCTTCCTGACGATCAACTCCGTAGCTCCGACAATCATGCACTTCGGCACACAAGAGCAGAAGGATTTCTTCCTTCCCAAGATCTCGCGCGGCGAACTGCATTTCGCGATCGGATACTCCGAACCCGGCGCCGGCACAGACCTGGCGTCGCTGCGCACGTCCGCGGTCAAGGACGGCGACGACTACATCATCAACGGCCAGAAGATGTGGACCAGCCTCATCCAGTACGCGGATTACATCTGGCTCGCGTGCCGCACGGACCAGGAAGCCAAGAAGCACAAGGGAATCAGCATGCTGATCGTCCCGACCACCGCCGAAGGCTTCTCGTACACACCGGTCCACACGATGGCCGGACCCGACACCAGCGCCACCTACTATCAGGACGTACGAGTTCCGGCGTCGTCGATCGTCGGTCAGGAACACGGTGGCTGGGGTCTGATCACCAATCAGCTCAACCACGAACGCGTCGCACTCACCTCTGCCGGCCCCATTCTGACCGCTCAGCGTGAGGTCCGGGAATGGGCACAGAACACCAAGCTGCCCGACGGCCGACGCATGATCGATCAGGAATGGGTGCAGATCAATCTGGCACGCGTCCACGCCAAGGCCGAGTACCTCAAGCTCATGAACTGGGAAATCGCGTCGATGACCGACCATTCGCCCGGACCTGAGGCGGCGTCAGCCAACAAGGTCTTCGGCACCGAATTCGCCACCGAGGCTTACCGTTTGCTGATGGAAATCCTCGGATCTTCCGCAGTGATCCGGCAGAACTCCCCCGGCGCGCTTCTGCGTGGACGCATCGAACGCATGCACCGCTCCGCTTTGATCCTGACCTTCGGCGGCGGAACCAACGAAGTGCAGCGCGACATCATCGGCATGACGGCCCTGGGCTTGCCGCCCTCAAAGCGATAAGGACTGTTCGAGACATGGATTTCACCTTGACAGAGGCCCAGAACGATCTGGCCGGCCTCACCCGCGGAATTGTCAGCGAACTGGTCACCAATGATCGCCTGCGGGTACTCGACGCAGCCGAAGACCGGACCGATCTGGCCCTCTGGACCACCCTCGCGTCCTCCGGCGTGCTCAGCGCCGCACTACCGGAGTCGGTAGGCGGCGACGGATTCGGAGTCCTCGAGCAGTGCAGCATCCTGGTCGAATTGGGCCGCGGCGTAGCCGCTGTGCCCTTCTTGACCTCGATCATGACGTCTGCCAGCGCAATTGCAGAATTCGGCGACGACGCACAACGCACCGAGTGGGCCGCACCTGCGGCTTCCGGCGAAAAGATTCTCACGGCAGCATTGGCCGAGGAGTTCAACGACAATCCGGCCCTTCCGACCACCCGCGCTTCCCGGACCGCCGACGGTTGGACCCTCCAGGGATCCAAGATCATCGTCGACAGCGCACCGGTCGCCGATCTCTTCCTGGTACCGGCTCTGACCGACGACGGCGTTGTCGTATTCCTGGTGCAGCCCAGCGATTCCGGAGTCTCGATCACACGCGAGTCCGTGGTCGATTTCGGCAGCGTCGGCCAGGTCGACTTCGATTCGGTCCAGCTTTCCGACGCCCGAGTCCTCGGCTCGCCGGCTCAGGGCGCCGAGATCACCGACTGGATCGTCGAACGCGCACGACTCGGTTCCAGTGCCTACCAATACGGCGTCCTTGATCAGGCGCTGAAGCTGACCGCCGAGTACGCACGCGAGCGAGTACAGTTCGGCCGTCCGATCGGCAGTTTCCAGGCTGTAGCGCAGCGCCTCGCCGACGGATATATCGACGTCAAGGGCGTTCGACTGACGCTGTGGGCTGCTGCCTGGCGCCTGAGTGAAGGCCTACCGGCCGCTGAGGCAGTCCAGACCGCCAAGTTCTGGGCAGCCGACGCCGGGCATCGAGTCGCGCACACCGCTGTTCACGTTCACGGCGGCGTCGGACTGGACGAGGACCACCCGGTTCACCGGTACTTCCTCGCGGCCAAGCGCCAAGAGTTCTTCCTGGGAAGCGCCACCGACCAGTTGCGCATTCTCGGTAAGGAATTGGCAAGCGTTCCCGCTTGATTCGTCCCACCGAGTGGAAACTACCGACCTGATCCTCGACGAAACGACAATGATGCAGTTATGAGTGAGAGCCCCACTGTTTCCGATCTACTCCTCGGAGTCAGCGAGATCGACACGTACGGCATCAGCTTCGAGGATCAGGTCCTCAGTTGGCGTGAGCACATTCAGTACTCGTTCGACCGCGCCGCCTTGCTCGATTCACTTCTCGATCACGACAGCCCCCGACACTTCGGGCTGTTGATGGACAACATTCCGGAGTTCTCACTTCTGCTCGGTGCCGCAGCATTTTCCGGCACCGTCGCAGCCGGACTCAACACCACCCGGCGTGGCCCCGCATTGGCTCGCGACGTCGAACTCTCCGACTGCCAGATCATCTTTACCGAAGACAGTCAGGCTCATCTGCTCGACGGTGTCGATCTCGGCGATGTTCGTGTCTTCAATGTGGATTCACCGCAGTGGCAGGAACTGCTGGCACCTTTCGTCGATTCGCCGCAACGCCCTGTTGCTGCAGCACCCGACGACCTCCTGATGCTCATCTTCACCTCCGGAACGAGCGGCGACCCCAAGGCTGTCCGCTGCACCCACCACAAGATCGCGGGTCCCGCGATCATGCTCGGTGATCGTTTCGGGCTCGGGCCGGAAGATGTCGTCTACATGGCGATGCCCATGTTCCACTCCAATGCCATCATGGCTGCCTGGGCGATCGCACTTCACCGCAAGTGCGCAATTGGCATGCGTCGCAAGTTCTCTGCCTCAGGTTTTCTGCCCGACGTCCGCAAGTTCGGGATCACGTTTTCCAACTACGTCGGTAAACCTCTCTCGTTCATTGCATCGACTCCCGAGCAGCCTGACGATCACGACAACACGCTCAAGATCATGTACGGCAACGAAGGCTCAGCTCCAGCGGTCGCCACGTTCGTCCGACGCTTCGGCGCGCGTGTCATCGACGGCTTCGGTTCCACTGAAGGTGGCGTTTCGATCGGTGCGGCGCCGGTTCCCCGCGCCGGCGCCCTCGGACTGTTGCCGGACAGCGTGAAGATCCTCCATCCCGACACCGGAGTTCCCTGCCCGCCTGCACAATTCGACTCCGACGGCCGAATCACCAACGCCGACGAGGCAACCGGCGAAATGGTCAACGTCAGCGGACCGGGCACCTTCGCCGGCTACTACAAGAATCCCGAAGCCGACGCCGAGCGCATGCGCGGCGGCCAGTACTGGAGTGGCGACCTCGCCTACGCCGACGCCGACGGCTACGTCTACTTCGCCGGCCGCAGTTCGGGTTGGCTGCGCGTCGACGGTGAGAACATCGGCGCGGCGCCCATCGAGCGCGCACTAACCGGGTTCCCCGGGTTTGCGCATGTCTCCGTCTACGCCGTTCCGGACAGTGATGTCGGAGACCGCGTCATGGTGTCGGTGATCCCGGTGGGCGATGTCTCGAACTTCGACCCCGAAGCGGTTGCCGCCTACATAGATTCGCGTCCCGAACTCGGCCCGAAACAGAAACCCACCCTCATTCGGGTCTGTAGCGAATTCCCACGAACCGCGACGTTCAAGGTAGTCACTCGAACCCAGAGCGCCGAACGGTGGAACACCACCGATCCGGTGTGGATCCGTCAGCGGGGCGAAAAGGACTTCCAATTACTCACGCCGGAGCGGGCCCTCACCCTCGAAAAGATTCGCGTGGACGCCGCACTGTCGACTCAGTAGTGGGTGCCTGGATAGATTTACGACACTCTCTCCCCCACGCCGGCGGTTCTCGAGGCAAAATTACATCTATGAAGAATCCGAACCTGACACCATCACGCATCCTTGCGCTCGTTGCTGCTGCAGCCCTGGTTATCTTCGTGATTGCACGTCGCCGCGACGACGGCGTGCTCAGTCGCGGGGAATGGTTGTCGGACAGCGTCGGACCTGACGATTTAGCCGGCTGAAACTACACATGAGAGGCCCTCGACCGATTTCCCGGTCGAGGGCCTCTCATGTGCTTCAGAGCGCTGCTTACTTCATGGAATCCAGGCGTGCTCGCGCTTCCTCGAATCCGGAAACCAGCTCGGCCATGACTTCGGCGACCGGGCGGATCTCGTTCATCCGTCCCACGATCTGACCGACGGGCATTGCCACGACGTCAGGGTTATCCGAGGCCGAAATACGTTGATGCGCATCACTGACCAGAAGATTCTGCAACGGCATCGGCAGAGCATCCGGTGCGTCGGGCTTGGACCAAGCCTCGGTCCACTTCGTCTTGAGCAACCGCGCGGGCTTGCCCGAGTAGATCCGTGAACGCACCGTATCCGACGACGTCGCCTTGAGCAGTGCCCGCTGAATGGCCGACGGGCCCTCACCGGAAGCGCTGCCCAGCTTGTACTCGGACGTGGTGAGCCAGTACGACCCCATCCAGACGCCCTGGGCACCCAAGGCCAACGCTGCCGCAACCTGACGCCCACTGCCGATACCACCGGCAGCCAACACAGGCGCACTGTCGCCTAGTGCGTCGACGATTTCGGGAACCAACACCATCGATGCGATCTCGCCGGTGTGCCCGCCCGCCTCGTAGCCCTGAGCGATCACGATGTCTACACCGTTCTCGACGTGGCGACGAGCATGTTCGACGGTTCCTGCCAGAGCTGCGACCGGCACACCCTTGGCGTGAGCCTGATCGATGACGTCCTTCGGCGGTGAGCCGAGCGCGTTCGCGATCAGGGCAATCCGGTGGCCCAGCGCGACATCGACGTGCGAACGTGCCACCGAGTGCAGCCAGCCCAACGTGCCGGTGTTGTGCTCGACATCATCGGACAGCGGCGGTACTCCGAGGTCTGCGAGTGTGCGATCGACGAAGGCCCGGTGCTCCGCCGGGATCAGCTTGTCGAGATCGACAGCGCCACCCTCGGTGGGAACCTTTGCCGGCATGACGATGTCGACGCCGTACGGCTTACCGTCGGTGTTCTCGTCCATCCAGGTCAGTACTGCTTCGAGTTCTGCCGGATCGTTGAACCGAACGCAGCCAAGTACTCCCAGGCCGCCCGCGCGACTGATAGCTGCCGCAACATGTTCCGACGGCGTGAAGCCGACGATCGGATATTCGACGCCGAACTTGTCGGCCAGGTCAGATCGCATCAGGCGTCTACACTTTCTGCTGTTGCTGCCTCGGAAGCACCATTGCCGTTGTGGTCATCGGCCTCACGCGACTCGGTTTCGGCCTTGGCCCAACGGTAATCGGGCTTGCCCGCCGGGTTGCGCTTGACCTGGTCCACGAACCACACGCTGCGCGGAATCTTGTATCCGGCAATCTCTTTGCGAGCCGCAGTGGCAATGTCACGCAGTGTCGGCGACGTACCTTCACGGACCTGGATAACCGCAGCAACGCGCTGACCGAATCGCTCGTCCGGAACGCCGACGACAAGCACGTCGAAGATGTCGGGGTGCGACTTCAGTGCGCCTTCAACCTCTTCCGGGTAAACCTTCTCGCCACCACTGTTGATCGATACCGAACCGCGGCCGAGCATCGTGACCGTGCCGTCGGCTTCGACCTGTGCGTAGTCACCCGGGATCGAGTACCGCACACCGTTGATCGTGCGGAACGTTTCTGCTGTCTTGACTTCGTCCTTGTAGTAGCCGAGCGGGATGTTGCCCTTGCGCGCAAGCATTCCGCGCTTGCCGGAACCAGGCTCGACCTCGTTGCCCTCGTCGTCGAGAACCGTTGTGGAGGCATCGATCTTGACCGTCGGACCGCCGGTGTGCTTCTGACCCTTGGCGAGTACTGCCAGGCCACCGAAACCGGTCTCGGAAGAGCCGATCGAGTCGGTAAGCAGACGGTTGGGAAGCAATTCGAGGAACTGCTCCTGGATGCTCGGAGAGAACAGCGCAGCACTGCTGGCCATCACGTACAGCGTCGAAAGATCGTACGGTTCACCGGTTTCGGGGTTTCCGGCGATCAGAGCGTCGAGCATCGGACGGCCCATTGCGTCGCCGGTGATGAAGATCAGGTTGATCTTGTACTTGTCGATGTTCTTCCACACCTCGTGTGCGTCGAACTCCGGGTGCATCAGAAGTGTTCCGCCGCCGAAAAGGCTGTGGAAGACAGCCGACTGCGAACCACCGTGAATCATCGGCGGGATCGGGTAGCGAATCATGCTCGGGTTGGCAGCGCCGACCTTCGCCATCTCGTACTCGTCTTCGACGGGAACGCCGGTGACGAAGTTGATTCCGCCGCCGAGTACGCGCCACCAGTCCTCGTGACGCCACATGACGCCCTTCGGGTTACCAGTCGTGCCACCGGTGTAGAGCATGAAGATGTCGTCGTTGCTGCGCGGCCCGAAATCACGCTCACCTGAACTCTGCGCCAGAGCTGCTTCGTATTCGATGCCGAACGACGAGTAGTCGATATCGGTGCCGTCTTCGACGACGACGACAGACTTGACGAGGGGGCTGTTCGGAAGGACATTTGCGATCTTGTCGGCGTAGCGACGTTCTGCAACCAGAGCAACCATGTCCGAATTGTCGAAGATGTATTGCAACTCGTTCTCGACGTAGCGGTAGTTGATGTTGACCATCACCGCCCGGATCTTGAAGACTGCAACCATGGCTTCGATGGCCTCGGGGACGTTGCGGCAGTAGATGCCGACCTTGTCACCTGGCTTGACGCCATGTTCGAGCAGGTAGTGACCGAGCCTGTTGGCACGGTCTTCCAGTTGCGCGTATGTCACCTCTCCGGCATCGGAGACCAGTGCCACCCGGTCCGGATTGAGGTCGATCGAGTGCTCTACGAAGTCTGCGATGTTAAGGGCCACACCGTTCAAAGTAGAACGTGTTACCGTTTCTGGCAAGACCCAATTTGAGAGCCAGCTCACAAACCGCCCAGGAGTCATCAGTGTCCTCAACGACGACCGAAAAATCCGACACGTCGGAAACAGCGCCGCACGCCCTCGTCGAGAAGCGCGGTCACGTCCTGATCATCACCATGAACCGCCCCGAACGTAAGAACGCCATCACCGGCGAGATGATGGCGATCATGGTCGACGCGTGGAATCAGGTCGACAACGACCCCGACATTCGCGTCGCCGTCCTCACCGGAGCCGGCGGCGATTTCTGCGCCGGAGCTGATCTCAAGAACATGGCCGCCAAGCCCCCCGGAGACGCCTTCGCCGAGGGCGGAGTCGACATGTCCAAGATCGAGGGTCTCCTCAAGGGTCGTCGCCTCACCAAGCCTCTCATCGCCGCCGTCGAGGGCGCTGCCATCGCGGGCGGCACCGAAATCCTTCAGGGCACCGACATTCGCGTTGCCGGCGAGAGCGCCAAGTTCGGTGTCTCCGAAGCCAAGTGGGGCCTCTTCCCCATGGGCGGCTCCGCAGTGCGTCTGGTCCGCCAGATTCCGTACACGATTGCTGCTGACATCCTGCTGACCGGCCGCCACATCAAGGCGTCCGAAGCCAAGGAAATGGGCCTCATCGGTCACGTCGTCCCGGACGGTCAGGCACTGGACAAGGCACTCGAACTTGCCGAACTCGTCGCTGCCAACGGCCCTCTCGCCGTCCAGGCCATCCTCAAGACCATCCGCGACACCGAGGGAATGCATGAGGAAGCCGCATTCCAGATCGACTCGAAGTTGGGCCAGACGGTCTTCATGAGCGCTGACGCGAAGGAAGGCCCCCGAGCCTTCGGCGAGAGGCGAGCGCCCAACTTCAAGGGCGCCTGAGCGCTCCTGCAGTCCCCTGCCCCCCTTTCCGAGCGAACGTACCTTTCGGCGCATCTAAGGCGACGAAAGGTGCGTTCGCTCGGTCTGTTTCGGTCCGCTTCATCCGATATGTATCGATTTCCGTTCATCGCGCGACGGCTGACACCGGTGGTCGTGGACGGGAGCAGGCCAGCGCGTAGTGCCGTTGAAGGTCGTCAATCACCCGCGCCGGGTCAGTTCGCAGCGCACTCGGCACAGTCGGCAGCACGATGATGCCGGCGTTTTGCATGCGCGTCCGACGCTCGACGGTGCGCTTGTAGTCCGTCGGCGACAGATGCCATTCCAGTGAATCGATGTCCCAGGCGAATGCCACAGAGTCGATCCATCCGTCCGGAATTGCGATGAACTTCCTGTCTGCATCCCGTATTTCACGGTTGAAGAGCATCTCCGGCAGGCCACTTCGCCTCCACAATTCCCTCGCCTCGATTTCGGGGACGGAGTGCAGATTGGCGTTCACCTCACGCAACACCGCGCGTGGAAGGGCAGATCCACGACAGCTCCCCGCATCCAGTTCTTTGGCGAGTTCACGCACAGACGCATCACCGCGCTGAATAACCTCGGCGATCAGCGACCGAGTGGGATCCAACGCTTTGCATCGCCGTGCAGCATCGAGCAGCGCCCTGGGTAACGGCGCGCACCGAACACCGTTCCGCATCACTGGTTCAGGCAATCGAATTGTTCGCTCCGCCACCACAAATCCCACCGATTGAGCACGTCGATGCATCGGGATGAGCACCTGTACATCACTCGAGTTGCTTCGGTACCCGTATTCGGACAGCGCTGATCTGCCAGTGAGCATCGCGCCGTCGCCACTGAACATGAGCGCCGCTACTGCTCGCTGCCTCGGCGTCGGCTGACCATTTCCAAGCAGGATGACGCCCGGAAGTATCCGTTGCCACGGCCCACCCGCACGGCATCGTCCGTGAACTGCTGAATTCGAGACCTTCAGTCGCGCAAGTTCCGACGTTCGAATCACGCCACTTGTGCTGGCTCGGTAGATCTGGTCGGGGTCCCGGCCCCATTCTCCTCGACGCATAGTTGCAGCATGGTGCAGACGCAGACACCACCCCATGTGTCGACCTGGGGTTTTACAGTGGCCTGTGGATAACTTTTGTGGTGCGAAAGTGGCGTTGATCGCCTTAGATACGCCGAAAGGTACGTTCGCTCAAAAGAAGGTGGGCATCCGACAATCCAGCTAGCGCCCCTTCGGCATACTGGGGAATAGTCGCTGCCGTCAGCCCAGCACTGCTTCCGCCAATGACCGCACATGATCGGCGCTGCGGCAGGTCACCAGCAGCATGGTGACGCCGGCATCCTCCCAGCGTTTGACGTCGGCTCGTACCTCGTCGATGTTGCCGATGATCATGGTTTCCGTGACCATTTCGTCGGGGACGACGGCAGCGGCTTCTTCCTTACGGCCGGACATGAAGAGGCGGCCGATCTCGTCGACCTCCTTCTCGTAGCCCATCCGCTTGTAAACCTGGGCGTGAAAGTTCAACTCCGGGGCGCCCATTCCGCCGACGTACAGGGCGGTCATCGGCTTGAGAGCATCAATGGTGGCGGCGCGATCATCGGTGACGACGACCTGACAGGTGGCGGCTACCTCGAAGTTTTCGCGGGTACGACGCGCGCCCTCCCGAGCGAAGCCTTCGTCGAGCCACTTGTTGTACATCGGTGCGAGGCGCGGGGTGTAGTAGATCGCGAGCCACCCGTCGGCGATTTCTCCCGCGAGCGCAACGTTTTTCGGGCCTTCGGCGCCGAGCCAGATGGGGATGTCTGCGCGCACCGGGTGCGTAATGGGCTTGAGTGGCTTGCCGAGGCCCGAACTGCCGGGTCCGTTGTAGGGCAGAGGGTAGTGCGGTCCGGCACTGGTCACGGGCGCCTCACGGGCGAGAACCTGGCGGACGATCGACACGTATTCGCGAGTGCGCGCGAGTGGCTTCTCGAAGGGTTGGCCATACCAGCCTTCGACGACCTGGGGTCCGGATACTCCCAGCCCCAGGATCGTTCGACCGCCACTGAGGTGGTCGAGTGTGAGTGCGTGCATCGCGCAGCTCGTTGGCGTCCGTGCGGAAATTTGCACGACGGACGTACCCAGTTTGACCTTCTCGGTCCGGGACCCCCACCACGCCAATGGCGTGAATGCGTCCGACCCCCAGGATTCGGCGGCGAAGACGGCGTCGAAACCCGCACCTTCGGCGGCCTCGATCAACTCCGGGGCGTTCGTGGGCGGCTGTGCGCCCCAGTATCCGAGTTGCAACCCAAGCTTCATCTCGCGCCTCCGTATCACCGGTGATCAGTCGTGACTCTTGCCACATTCACTAGAACCTGTTCTACTCGATCTTGTGACCATGGGAAAGAGCGGGGTGGCAGAGAAGCCACTGAGCGCACCACTAAAGCTGGAATTCAACTACACCCGATCAACGGGTCCGACCATTGGCGCGTTCGTGAGTGCGCTGCGTAATCGCAAGGTGATCGGGGCTCTCGGGTCCGATGGCCGCGTGTTTGTACCACCGCAGGAATTTGATCCGATTACCGCTGAACCTCTCACGGAATTCGTCGGAGTTTCCGACGGCGGCACCGTGGTGAGCTGGACGTGGAATGCCGAGCCGCTCGAAGGGCAGCCTCTCGCCAAGCCGTTTGCGTGGGCTCTCATCAAGCTCGACGGCGCAGATACCACGATGCTCCACGCTGTGGACGTCGATTCGTCTGATGCGATCAGCACCGGCCTGCGGGTTCGCGCCCGCTGGGCAGCCGAGCGTGTCGGGCAGATCCAGGATATCGAGTGCTTCGAACCGGGCGAGACCGAAAATGGTGTCGCGACACTGGATTCCGAAGGGGATCCGGTCACTATGATCACCACCCCAATTTCGCTCGACTTCATGCATACGGCATCACTCGGCGAAAGTTTCTACCTGCGCGGGTTGGCTGAAGGCAAGCTGATCGGTGGCCGCTCCGGCCCCAACGACAAGGTCTACATCCCGCCTCGCGGAACCAACCCGACCAACGGACGCCCCATCACCGAGCAGGTCGAGTTGCCGGACCGCGGCATCATCACCACGTTCTGCATCGTCAACGTTCCGTTCCTCGGACAGCAGATCAAGCCGCCCTATGTCGCGGCCTACGTACTTCTCGACGGCGCCGACATCGCGTTCCTACACCTGATTCTCGAATGCGACGCGGCCGACGTGCGAATGGGTATGCGCGTCGAAGCCAAGTGGAAGCCTCGCGAGGAGTGGGGTTACGGCCTCGAAAACATCGAGTACTTCCGGCCGACGGGTGAACCCGACGCCGAGTACGACACCTACAAGCACCATCTGTAAAGGGCTCAGACATGACCGACATCGCAGTCGTGGGCTTCGCGCAGGCCCCACACGTTCGTGAAACAACCGGCACCACCAATGGTGTCGAAATGCTCGTCCCCTGCTTCGATCAGTTGTATTCGGAATTGGGAATCACCAAGACCGACATCGGTTTCTGGTGCTCCGGGTCCTCCGACTACCTCGCAGGTCGCTCATTCTCGTTCATCGCCGCAATCGATGCGATCGGCGCAGTTCCGCCGATCAACGAATCTCACGTCGAGATGGATGCTGCTTGGGCTCTCTACGAGGCCTGGGTCAAGATCATGACCGGCGAGGTCGAGACCGCGTTGGTCTACGGCTTCGGCAAGTCATCGGCCGGAAATCTGCGCAAAATCCTTGCGATGCAGCTTGATCCGTATGTTGTTGCTCCGCTGTGGCCGGACTCTGTCGCTATCGCCGGTCTCCAGGCGCGCCTGGGTCTCGACGCCGGCAAGTGGACGGAAGAGGAAATGGCGGAGGTTGCCGTTCGCAGCCGTCGTAACGCGAAGAACAATCCCAACGCGCAGCTCTCCGGCGACGTAATCGCCGAATCTCTGCTCGCCAGCCCGTTTTTGGCAGATCCGCTGCGTATGCACGATTGTGCGCCCATCACCGACGGCGCCGCAGCCATCGTCCTGGCCTCGGGTAATCGCGCCCGCGACCTGTGCGAGCGTCCGGCGTGGATCACCGGCATCGAGCATCGGATCGACTCCCCCAACCTCGGTGGCCGCGACCTCACGATCTCGGCCTCTACCGCTTCGGCAGCCAAAGCTGCGACGCGCGGCAATGTCGCCGACATCGACATCGCGGAACTGCATGCACCGTTCACCCACCAGGAGCTGATCCTGCGTGAGGCAATCGGTCTCACCGACGCCACGGCGATCAACCCTTCGGGTGGTTCGCTGAGCGGCAACGCCATGTTTGCCGGCGGGCTGGAACGAATCGGCTACGCGGCCAAGGCAATTATCGACGGCAACGCAAACCGCGCGTTGGCTCACGCAACCAGTGGCCCTGCGCTGCAGCAGAACCTGGTAGCAGTATTGGAGGGACGTAACTGATGGCCGGATCGCCTCAACTCGCAGCCGTGCTCGGCACCGGCCAAACCCATTATGTCGCCAAGCGGCACGATGTCTCCATGGCGGGACTGGTCCGCGAGGCCATCGACCGCGCTATGGAAGACGCCCACGTCGGCTGGGACGACATCGACGCGATCGTCATCGGCAAGGCCCCTGACCTGTTCGAGGGTTCGATGATGCCGGAGCTCGCGATGGCGGATGCTCTGGGCGCCAACGGAAAACCGCTCATTCGCGTACACACTGCAGGTTCGGTGGGTGGCTCGACGGCCATCGTTGCATCCAGTTTGGTGAAATCGGGTGTGCACAAGCGGGTTCTGACTGTCGCTTGGGAGAAGCAGTCCGAGTCCAATGCAATGTGGGCCTTGTCCACTCCCGTTCCGTTCTTGATGCCCGTGGGCGCCGGAGCCGGTGGCTACTTCGCGCCGCACGTCCGTTCGTACATCCGCCGCTCGGGTGCTCCGTCGCACATCGGTTCCATTGTCGCGGCGAAGGATCGCCTCAACGGCAGCATCAATCCGTACGCACACCTCAAGCAACCCGACATCACCCCCGAGTCCGTCCAGGCTTCGCAGATGCTGTGGGACCCGATCCGTTTCGACGAGACCTGCCCGTCCTCGGACGGCGCTTGCGCGATAGTGATCGGCAACGAAGAAGCTGCCGCCGAGGCCGAAGCTGACGGTCGCACCGTGGCCTGGATCCATGCCACGGCCATGCGCACCGAACCGACGTTCTTCGCCGGACGCGACCAGGTGAACCCGCAGGCCGGCCGCGACGCCGCGGCAGCGCTGTGGAAAGCCGCCGGTATCACCGATCCGATCAACGAGATCGACTGCGCCGAAATCTATGTGCCGTTCTCCTGGTTCGAGCCGATGTGGCTCGAGAACCTCGGCTTCGCAGCCGAAGGTGAAGGGTGGAAACTGAGCGAGGCCGGCGAGACCGCGATCGGCGGCAAGCTGCCCGTCAACGCGTCGGGTGGCGTTCTCTCGTCCAACCCGATCGGCGCTTCGGGCATGATTCGTTTCGCTGAATCTGCCATCCAGGTCATGGGTCGCGCAGGCGCACACCAGGTAGCCGGCGCGCGTAAGGCCCTCGGTCATGCGTACGGCGGAGGTTCGCAGTACTTCTCGATGTGGGTGGTCGGTTCCGATCGCCCCACCAACTAAGGGGTAGTCAATATGAAGTTCACCGTCGGGGTTGCCATGATCCCCCTGGATCAGCTGCCCGGTATTGCCAAAACCGCTGAGGAGTGCGGCTACTCGTCGATTGCTCTGCCGGATTCACTGTTCTTTATGGAAACCCAGACGGCGGACTACCCGTACACCCCGGACGGGTCTCGGATGTGGAATGCCGAGACCCCCTGGGTTGATCCACTCATCGCTGCCGCCGCCATGGGCGCTGTCACCGAGAAGATCGAGTTCTACACGCAGGTACTCAAGCTCGGTAGCCGCAATCCCGTCCTCCTGGCTCGCCAGGTCGGATCGGTTGCCGCACTGACGAACAACCGATTCGGCTTCGGCGTCGGAATCGGTTGGGCGCCGGAAGAGTTCGAGTGGTGCGGGGCTCCGTACAAGCGTCGCGGCGCTCGTGTCGACGAAATGATCGACGTCATCAAGCTCATCCTCAGCGGCGGGATGGTCGAATACCATGGCGAATTCTTCGATTTCGATCGTCTCCAGATGAGCCCGACACCCACCAAACCTGTTCCGTTCTATGTCGGCGGGCACACCGAGGTGGCACTCAAGCGTGCCGCTCGCGTCGGCGACGGGTGGACGTCGGCGATGATCAAGTTCGACGATCTGGTCGGCGTCATCGCACGACTGAAAGAGCTTCGCACCGAATACGGCCGCGAGAACGAGCCGTTCGAGATCCAGACCGTGTGCATCGACCGCTTCGGCAAGTCCGGTTACGCCGAACTCGAAGAGGCCGGAGTGACCGACATCATCACGGTTCCTTGGGCTTTCGACGGCATCGCGTTTGATGCTCCGCTCGAAGCCAAGCAGGAATCATTGCGCAAGTTCGCCGACCAGTACATCAAGTAAGGGACACGATGACCACTGAGCACCCCGCCCGCGTCGCCGGCAACGCCTCCCGCGCTGCGGCAATCGCCAAGAACAAGGACGAGTGGCTTGCACTCTTCGCCGAGGACGGCTGGGTCGAAGATCCCGTCGGCCCTTCGGGTTTCGATCCCGAAGGCAAGGGCCACCACGGCCGCGAAGCCATCTCCAAGTTCTACGACATGACCATCGCCACCGCCGATTCGCTCGAGTTCCTCATCGACGATTCTCTGGTGTGCGGCAATGAGAACGTCAACATCGGGAAGATCCGGACCAGTGTCGGCGGCATGATGATTGACGCCGAGGGCGTCTTCGTCTATCGCGTCAACGACGAGGGAAAGATCCAGTCGTTGCGTGCGTTCTGGGAAGTTGATCGTGCAATGAAGACTGCTCGCAAGGTCTGAATCGACAACTCGAAGACTGCTCGCAAGGTCTGAATCGACAGCAACTTCGTACGGCCCCGGTCATGGACCGGGGCCGTACGAGGTTGCGCTGCAAGGGCCGAAATGGTTTCCTGGGTATCAACGTCGCGTGTCGATGGCGGACTGCGCCAGGCATGGAGGCGTCGTACTTCAAGGGGTCGACAGATGACCATTTCGTTCAACCACACCATTGTTGCCGCACAAGACCGTCAAGAGTCGGCATGGTTCTTCACCCACATGTTCGGCCTGCCCGGCCCGGTAGAGGTTGGGCACTTTCTTGCCGTCGCGCTCGATCATCGAGTTTCCTTGGATTTCGTCCAGGTTGAGAAGGACGCCGAGATAGCGCCTCAGCACTACGCATTCTTGGTCTCCGAGAAGGACTTCGACGGTATCTACCAGCGGATCACAGACTTGAAACTTGATCACTGGGCGGATCCACGCCAGTCGAGCACCGGCTTCAACACCAACGACGGTGGACGCGGCGTGTACTTCCTCGACCCGTCGGGCCATTTCCTCGAAGCCATCACCAAACCGTACGGCGGCTGAAACTCCAAGGGCCGATTGGAACTACAAAAGCGGCGCCTGCGGGAGATGAGGGATCCCACAGACGCCGCCCTAGTTCCGAATTACCCGACTAAGGGCCATCCGAAACGTTCAGATGTAGTTCTGTGTAGGCGGGAGCGATAAACGTTGCTCCCGCGACCTACACAAACCTACTCGCCGGTTACTAACTCAGTATAGAGCTAGTTTCAGTGCTTAACCGGACAACCGGCAGTCTTGTAATCAACCTGAAACTCTTTGATGCCGTTGAGCCAACCGGAACGCAGGCGACGGGGGTCTCCGAGCCGGGTGATGTCCGGAAGGTGGTCGGCAATCGCATTGAAAATCAGATCGATTTCGAGGCGTGCAAGGTTCGCGCCGACGCAGTAGTGCGCACCGGTGCCACCGAAGCCGACATGCGGATTGGGATCGCGCATGATGTCGAACTTCGTCGGGTTCTCGAAGGCTTCTTCGTCAAAGTTGGCCGACGCGTACATCATCACTACGCGGTCGCCCTTCTTGATCTTCTGGCCACCGACCTCGGTGTCCTCGAGCGCGGTGCGCTGGAAGGACGTAACCGGGGTTGCCCAACGAACGATCTCGTCAGCAGCGGTCTTCGGCCGTTCCTTCTTGTACAGCTCCCACTGGTCGGGATTGTCGAGGAACGCGACCATGCCGTGTGTGATGGCATTGCGAGTGGTCTCGTTGCCCGCGACCGCGAGCAGGATCACGAAGAAGCCGAATTCCTCTGGGGAGAGCTCATTTCCGTCGATGTCAGCTTCGATGAGCTTGGTGACGATATCGTCAGCCGGGCACTTCTTGCGCGCGTCGGCCATCTGGTAGGCGTAGCCGAGGATCTCCATGGATGCGACGTTCGGATCGATGTCGAACTCGGGGTCGTCGTACGACGTCATCTGGTTGGACCAGTCGAAGAGCTTCACGCGGTCTTCTTGCGGCACACCGAGAAGTTCCGCGATTGCCTGAAGCGGAAGCTCCGAAGCGACCTGGGTGACGAAGTCGCCGGCACCGCTCTCGGCGGCCGCCTTCACAATCTTCTCGGCACGCTCGGTGAGCTCGTCACGCAGGCTGTTAATGGCCCGAGGCGTGAAGCCGCGGGAAACCAGCTTGCGAAGCTTGGTGTGTTCCGGAGCATCCTTGTTGATGAGGATGAAGCGCTGCATCTCGACGTTCTCACGCGGGATGTCGTCTGCGAAGCGCGGAATCGCGGTGTTCTCGTGCGTCGAGAAGACGTCGTTGCGCTGCGAGACGTCGCGGACGTCTTCGTTCCGGCTGACGACCCAGTAACCCTCGTCCTGGAATCCACCGACCTCGGGCGGCTGCGGGTTCCACCACACGGGGGCGGTCTTCCGCAGTTCGGCGAATTCCTCGAAAGGCATCCGATCCGCGTAGATATCAGGGTCCGTGAAGTCGAATCCCTCGGGCAATGCGGGCTGTGCCACTACGTCTCTCCTAGCCTGAGCCTTTTCATCACCGGGGGTGATGCGTATCCGTGATGTGTAACACGTTCTACTTACATTGAAACACAACCCTGCTTACTAGGGAAGGAAAGGTAGTCAGGTCTTGCTTCCAGCAGAGAACTTGTTCTACTTTTCATAACAAGGAAAGGAGCCCCACTATGGGCAACCCAGTAATCGTCGAGGCCGTTCGCACCCCCATCGGAAAGCGTGGAGGTTGGCTCGCCGGCGTTCATGCGGCCGAGATCCTCGGCGCAGCACAGAAGGGTGTCCTCGAGCGTTCGGGAATCGACCCGATGCTGATCGAGCAGGTCATCGGCGGCTGTGTCACGCAGGCCGGCGCGCAGTCCAACAACATCACACGCACCGCTTGGCTGCATGCCGGACTGCCCTGGCAGACCGGTGCCACCACCGTCGACTGCCAGTGTGGATCTGCGCAGCAGGCCAACCACTTGATCGCCGGCCTGATCGCCACCGGCGCTATCGACGCAGGCGTCGCCTGTGGCGTCGAAGCAATGAGCCAGGTTCCCCTCGGAGCAAACGTCGGCGACAAAGCCGGCCCCCGTCGTCCGGCTTCGTGGGACGTCGACCTGCCGGCCCAGTTCGAAGCTGCCGAGCGCATCGCGCGTCGACGCGGACTGACCCGCGACGACCTCGATGCCCTCGGTGTCCGCTCGCAGGCACTGGCAAAGCAAGCTTGGGACGAAGGCCGCTTCGACCGTGAGGTGCTCGAACTTTCCGCACCCCAGATCGACAAGGAAGGAAACCTGACGGGCGAGACCAAGCTGGTCAACCGCGATCAGGGTCTGCGCGATACGACGACAGAAGCACTGGCTCGCTTGAAGCCGGTCATGGAAGGCGCAATCCACACTGCCGGAACGTCTTCGCAGATTTCCGACGGCGCAGCCGCCATCCTGTTGATGGACGAGGACAAGGCTCGCGCGCTCGGCCTCAAGCCCCGTGCCCGCATCATCTCGCAGGCTCTCGTCGGCGCCGAAACCGAGTTCCACCTCGACGGCCCGGTGCAGGCCACGACCAAGGTCCTCGAGAAGAGCGGCATGAAGATCGGCGATCTCGATCTGTTCGAGGTCAATGAAGCATTTGCCGCGGTCGCGCTGTCCTGGGCTCAGGTTCACGGACCGGACTTCGACAAGGTCAACGTCAACGGCGGCGCCCTCGCTCTCGGACACCCCGTCGGCAGCACCGGCTCGCGGTTGATTACGACCGCTCTGCACGAACTCGAGCGTCGTGACGGTTCCACCGCGTTGATCACGATGTGCGCCGGCGGCGCACTGGCAACCGGCACGATCATCGAGCGCATCTGAAATGAGCACTCCCCCAGTTAAACCCAAGGGACTCGACGCACCGGCGACGGTCACCATCATCAAGTGGATGTCGAAGGCAAACGTCGCGATGTATCGAGCGACTGGTGGAAAGCTGGGCAGCACGTGGCGGGTCGGCAGTGCGTTTCGACGCGGACTGCCGATCTGCCTGCTCACCACAACGGGCCGCAAATCCGGCGAGGAGCGCATCAGTCCGTTGCTGTTTCTCGAGGACAGCGACAACGTGATTCTGGTGGCGTCGCAAGGCGGGCTCCCCAAGAACCCGATGTGGTACCTCAACGTCAAGGCCGATCCCGTGGTGACGGTGCAGATCAAGTCGCGGACCCGGTCGATGAAGGCCCGCGTTGCGACGGATGAGGAGCGCGCTGCGCTGTGGCCGAAATTGACGGCGATGTACGCCGACTTCGACAACTACCAAGCCTGGACGGATCGAGTCATCCCGGTGATCGTGTGTGAGCCGTTGCAACAGGCGTGAGACGCGTTCCACCCCGTGTCGTGAGACCAACGGGTGCCATCTGCGGCGAAGTGACGCAGTATTGAGTCGTAACGGTCCGCACGACACTACGTTTGCAGCCTCGAACAGCAAGGAGTCTTTATGACGACGCACATTCAAGATCAGATCCTGGACCGTCGAGAGCTCACCGCCGCGCTCGTTCGCGCGTTGGAACGACGGCACGAGGTCCTGGATGCCGTCGTCGACAGCGCTGATCATCAGGCTGCCGTGACGACGGTTGCAGAACTGCTCGGCACCTCCGCCACTAACGCAGAAGCCGTGTTGGGCCTCAAGTTCAGTGCCCTGACCAAAGCGGCACGCGACCGCATCCAGAGCGAACTCGAGAACCTCGACGCCACCCTGGAATGGACCACCGTGGATCGTCCCGCCAGCAGCGGCGCGCACTTCAATCTGCGCCCGTTCAGCACCAGCCCGGAGGACGCGGCTCTGTTCGCTACACGTTCGGCAGAACAGCTCGACGAGAACGGCGCTCCGTGGGCCGAAGATCGAATCGGAGCGGAGCGGACAGCAGGCTTGGGTCGCATCGAAGACGAAAGCGCAGCTTGGTTTGTCGCCGAAGATGTTTCAGCCGGTGTTCCGGAGAGCGTCGGCCTGGTTTTCGGTGAGCTCACCGATCAGGAAGTGAATGTCGCGATCTGGATCGCTCCGCAGGCCCGTAAGAAGGGTTACGGCACGGCCTGCATCAAGCATGCACGCCGCGAGCTGGCTGCGGAGTTCCCCGGCACGGTTCTGGTGGTTCGGGCGAAGGCTTAGGGGCAAAGCCCCTGTGCGCCTTTTTGGTAGTGGTCGCTACCAAAAAGGCGCACAGGGCCGAAGGCCCTAGCGGGCATACATGATCACTCCGACTCCGACGAGGCAGATCACCGCACCGGCGATATCGAAACGGTCCGGCCGGAAGCCGTCCATCACCACTGCCCAGAGCAATGAACCGGCAACGAATATTCCGCCGTACGCAGCCAGGATTCGACCGAAATTGGCGTCGGGTTGCATAGTCGCAACCAAACCGTAGAGACCCAGCGAGATCACGCCGAGGCCGACCCAGATCCAGCCTTTGTGCTCACGAATCCCCTGCCATACCAACCATGCCCCACCGATTTCGAGTACGGCGGCAAGGACGAACAGCAGTAGCGAGCGAGCGACGGTCATGCCGCACAGACTAGCGTTCCGCCATCGCGCACCTGTTTCCGCGACGAAACGTACGCCTCGTCCGGATACGAAAAAGACCCGGTGCGAATACTTCTCGCACCGGGCCTTCGTCAGAATATTGTCAGCGGTTCCAGTCGCCCAATCCGTCGGTGCCGCTGAGGACTCCGCCGGCTGTGTTCTGCACGATCACGGGATCACCCTTGCCCGCATTGTCGAAGAACCATTTGGCGTTCTCGGTACTGACATTGAGGCAACCGTGGCTCACGTTGGTGAACCCCTGCTGCGCTACCGACCAGGGTGCCGCGTGAACGAAGATGCCACTGTAGGAGATTCGCGACGCGTACTCGACGTAGGTGCGATAGCCCTCGGGCGAGTTGATCGGAACGCCATAGGTAGACGAGTCCATGTACATATCGCGCAGTTGCTCGCCGACGATGTAGGTGCCGTTCGGGGTTTCGTGGCCGGGCTTACCGAAGGACGTCGGCATGGTGCGAACCACTTCACCATTGCGTGTGACGGTGATCTGCTTGGTGTTGTCGTCGGCGACGGTGACGAGTGCATCACCGATGTTGAACGTGGAGTGCGAATCTCCGGCGTCGACGGTCACGGAGATATTGGCCGGCCAGAACTGCGCCGGCTTCCAGCGAACCTGGCTGTCGTTGATCCAGTAGAAGCTACCGTCGACAGCTGGGTTGGTCGTGACGCGAATTGCGCGTTCCGCGGTAGCACGGTCACCGATCGCTTCGTTGAATCGAATGATGACGGGCTGGGCAATTCCGACGCGCTCACCGTTGGACGGGTTGACCGACGGCGCCGAGAAGTTGGGGACACCGATGGGCGGGACCGGAATCTGCGCCGGAGTACCCAGGAAGCCGGGCATCGCCGGATCCAATCCGGGAATGCCGGCAACGACGGGCACCGGAACATCCGGTCCACCCGGATAAAGCGGGAAAGCCGCGGCAGGTCCGGCAAGAGCGAGTCCGGCCGCCACTACCCCGACAATTGCCACGGCGATCCGTGACGTCCGACGTACTCGTTTGCTGACCATGTCACTTCTTTCGTTCGTTCACGTGCATACGCATGCCATGCGAGGCGGCGTCGGCACCCGCCTGGTGCCGACGCCAACGTCCCTGTTCTCCGCTTAACGGCCAACAGGCACGATCGGGAGCAAACCTCACATTCCCCTTGTTATTAACACACAAAACGGAAAATCGGGCAATACGAGTGTTCGCTGGACCGTAGCTACCGCGGGTGCGCACGTTTGACGACACGCATTTCGGTCAACCCGCAAGTAGCTTCCGTATCTGACGGGATCGGCTTTCCGTTTTCACGACGGAGGTGCACGGTGAACTGGAGCAGCGCCGTACCTGACAGCGCGCTGTGGCTGGCCAAGGCCTACGCGATCACTGTGGTGATTCTGGCGATCACGGTGATGCTGCTGGCGCGTTTCACCCGTTGGGGACGCCAGTTTCGACGGATGGCGTGGCCGTACTTCAATCCTCGGCGTACCCCGGTTCCGATGCTGATCCTCGCAGTCTTGTTGCTGCTCACCGTCTTCGGTGTCCGCGTGACCGTGCTGTTCTCCTACTGGTTCAAGGATTTCTACGACACCATCCAAAACCTCGACGAAGACGGATTCTGGCACTACCTCGGAGTATTCGCCATCCTGGCCGTCATCCACGTCGTGACTTCTCTGGTCACCTACCTGGTGGGGCAAACCCTCGAGATCAAGTGGCGTATCTGGCTCAACGATCAACTGACCGACGATTGGCTCGACGGCCGGGCCTACTACCGAGGAAATTTTCTGGCGGACCCGATCGACAATCCTGATCAGCGCATCCAGACGGACATCACAACCTTCGTGGCATCTTCGGACACGCTGTCGATGGGCGCTGTCACCGCGATGGTGTCGATCGTGAGCTTCACCAGAATCTTGTGGGATCTCTCCGGACCGCTGACCATCTTCGGTACCGAGATCCCGCGGGCCATGATCTTCCTGGTCTACATCTACGTGCTGGTGAGCACGGCGCTCGCGTTCTGGATCGGCCGTCCGCTGATCATGCTGAACTTCATGAACGAGAAACTCGGGGCAACCTTCCGCTACGCCTTGGTGCGTCTGCGCGAATACGGTGAAAGCATCGCCTTCTATCGCGGCGAGAACGTCGAACGCCGAACACTGGGAACGCGTTTCGCTGCCGTTATCCGCAACATGTGGGCCATCGTTTTTCGGACGCTCAAATTCAGCGGTTTCAATCTGGCGGTGAATCAGACTGCGGTCATCTTCCCCTTCCTGGTGCAGGGGTCGCGGCTGTTCAAAGGTCAGGTGACGTTCGGCGACGTCATGCAGACCGCGCAAGCCTTTGGCCAAGTTCATGATTCACTGTCGTTCTTCCGTGAGTCGTACGCAGATTTCGCGAGTTTCCGGGCCACCCTCATCCGCCTTACCGGCCTCGCCAACGCCAATCAGCGTGCCCGCGCACTACCGATACTCGACGTCTCCGAGTCCGGGGACCAACTCGTCATCCGTAGACTCGACGTGCGCGTGCCTTCCGGTGAAACCTTGATCTCCGAACTTGACCTGACTCTGGTTTCCGGCGACGCCCTACTGGTCAAAGGTGCGTCGGGCAGCGGCAAGACCACCCTGCTACGCAGTCTCGCGCAGTTGTGGCCGTACGCGGACGGATCCGTGACGCGGCCGACCGGCGAAACCCTTTTCCTCTCACAACGCCCGTATCTGCCCCTCGGCTCGCTGCGCGCGGGGTTGGCATATCCGGATCAGCAGGCCGCCGACGACGGCACACTCCGGGCGGTCCTGGATAAGGTGCAACTCACTCATCTGGCCGACCGACTCGACGAGGTGGCCGATTGGACCCGGATTCTTTCACCCGGCGAACAACAGCGACTGGCATTCGCGCGGGTTGTGTTGGTCCACCCCCGGACCGTGTTCCTCGACGAGGCAACGTCCGCGATCGACGAAGGACTCGAATACTCGTTGTACAGGATGCTCCGCGACGAGTTGCCCGACAGCATTGTCGTCAGCGTGGGTCATCGCAGCACGCTGAACATTTTCCACAATCGCCAACTCGAACTGCAGGGTTCGGGACAGTGGTCACTCACCGAACAGGTGGAGTGAGACGGTCCCGAACCTGCAGTCGTCAGCTCTCGGCGCGAGCTGCTGCGAGCATCGATTCAATGGAGATGAACTTGGTTCGCGGGCGCCCCACGGCAGCACCGGAAGCGCGTTCTGCCTTGTCGATACGCTGCCATCCCTGATAGTCCACCTGATCCGGCGAGCGATCCGCGAGCAGGACCGTCAGCTTCTCGGAATCAGCTTCGGGAGTTGCCAGGCGTCCACTGGCAAAGTCGTCGAAAATCATCGACACAGTCTCGGCCGAGCAGTACTTGTTCGTGCCGATCACGCCGCTGGGTCCGCGCTTGATCCAGCCTGCAACGTAGACACCCGGTATCGGAGTTCCGGATTCCGTATCGATGACCCGGCCGTTCTCGTTGGGAATGACGCCCCGCGCCTCGTCGAACGGCAGATCTGCGACGGGAGTTCCGCGGTAGCCGACGGACCGTAGGACCAGTCCGGTGTCGATGGTTTCGGTTTCCGAGGTGGCCCGCGCCGAGAGCTGACCCGTCGGCGTTGCTACCAGCTCGTTTTTCACGATGCGCACCTGCTCCACAGCACCGTCTCCGAGAATCTCCACCGGCGAGGCGAGGAACCGCAGCACGATGCGCTTGCGTGCGGGATCAGCGGTGCGCGACGCGAATTCCTGCGCCTGCTTGACCTTGAGCAGCACCGACGGTTCTGCTGCGTCACTCTCGACAAATGCGCGGCTGGCGTCGTCGAGTTCGGCCTCAGCCGGATCGACCACCACGTCGACATCGGCCATCAGACCCAGCGCCAACAGTTCGGGGTTGGTGTAAGCGGCCTGCGCCGGACCGCGACGCCCCAGGATCACAACTTCACGAATATTGCTCTTACGCAACGCTTCCAGTGCATGGTCGGCAAGGTCAGTCTTTGCAAGCACGTCGGGATCCGTAACCAGAATGCGTGCGACATCGAGGGCGACATTGCCGTTGCCAACGATGACGGCCCGCTCACCGGACAGATCGAACGTGCGGTCCGCGTAACTCGGGTGACCGTTGTACCAGGCCACGAACTCTGTCGCGGCGTGACTCCCCGGCAGATCCTCACCGGGGATATCGAGCTTGCGGTCGCCGGCTGCACCGACCGCGTAGATCACTGCATGGTGATGCTCGAGCAGTTCGGCATGCGAGATGTGGTTTCCCACCTCGACATTGAAATGGCAATGCACGGTTTTCTTGGCGACGACGGCACGGAACTGGTCGGTGACGCCCTTGGTGCCCGGATGGTCCGGGGCAACGCCCGCGCGAACCAATCCGTACGGCGTGGGCAGGCGATCGAAGATGTCGACCTCGACGCGAGGCTTGCCGGTCAGTTCCATTGCGGCGTAACAGGCTGCCGGACCGGAGCCGACGATAGCAACCTTCAATGTTCCCAGTTCGGCATCGATCTTGGCCATCTTGATCGGCTCGGGCCAGTCCGGACCCATCGGATGCTTTTCGAAGTACGACGCGTTCATTGCGAGGTACGGCGCGTCAGCTTCGCTGAGCTCGTTGTCGGGGAAAATGGCCTCGACCGGGCACTCGTCCACACACGCACCGCAGTCGATGCAGGTGTCGGGGTCGATGTAGAGCATTTCGGTGGTCGCGAATTGCGCTTCGTCCGGTGTCGGATGAATGCAGTTGACCGGACACACGTCAACACACGAGGCGTCGTTGCAGCACGGCTGCGTGATCACATACGCCATAGCTTTCCCCTATCCCTGAAACACGAGCACATCTATGTCCAGACTATAACGTGTTCCAATTCGGCGCGAGAATCGTTGTCAGACGACTCCATTGCATTTCAACACGAAAATGGCCTTCACCGTGGCATGACCACGCCATTCCAGCGTCGCGGCCGGTGAATAACTGTCGAAATCCACGCTCCACCCACCATCGGCCTGCTGCCGGGACGCCAGGGCCGACAGTTCAGCGGACATCACCTCCGCATCGAAAAGGGAACGCGAGGGGCCACCGGGAAACGGAGAGAAATCGAGTGGCCGCATGTTCTCGTCCACCGCTCCACCTTCGACGTGAACCACACCGTTCCGCGGAATCCGAACACCAAGCTTCTCCGTCAACGATTCGACCTCGGGATACTGCCGATCAATCGAATCGAGAAATTGCAGCGCGAACGCCAACTCGAGAGCGCCCAGAACCCCGGCACTGTTGATCGCATCGAGACAGAACCGAACTGCCGCACCGAACCACGGATGCTGCGCCACCACGGGATCGAACTCGGCAACCCTCGCCGCAGCCGCGCACACAATTGCGGTGATCTGCAACGACGATGCACTCGGATCGGCACTCACCCAGAACGGAGCGCACGCCGCCGGATCCGAAATCGGAAGTGCAAACGGCAAACCACCGTCCGCGAGCGAGACCGACTGCAACCAGTCGCACAGTTCGCGGGCCTGTGGCGTCGGCGCACCGACATCTGCAAACACCTCGAAGGCGTGCAGCGCACCTCCCGGCTGACTGGATGCCGAACGCAGATCGGGTTCGAGGCCCCAGCCGTATCCACCGTCGAGGTTGCGATAACCGTCGACGGCCGCCAGTGCCGCGTCGCGATTTCCCTGCCCGAGCACAAGATTCAGTCGATGCCGATCGACGGTCCGGGCATGTCCGGCCATGAATTGGACTGCGGCCGAAAGGTCAACGCCCACACATCACCTCGAAACTCAGATTTCGCCGTTGTCGATTCGGAATCCGACCTTCAACGTGACCTGAAAATGAGCCACCACACCGTTCTCGATGTGGCCGCGAGTTTCCACCACCTCGAACCATTCGAGATTGCGCACAGTCTCGTTGGCCCGGGCGATTGCCGTACGGATTGCCGCGTCACTGCTTTCCGTGGACGAACCGACAATCTCCGTCACGCGATACACGTTGCTGCTCATAATGTTCCCTTCAGTTGTCAGGCCCGGCGTGCCAACTCCTGCGCCTCCGCACCCAATCGTGCCAATCGAAGATCACCCAGCGCTGTCACCGCGCTACCCAGCCTGTTGGTAGTAAAGCCCAACGAGAGACCGCTGTCGAGATCTGCATACGCTCCCGAACCGCCAACACCGTAGTGTCCGATGGCGTTACGCGGTTGTCGACGCGCAGCAATGATCGGCGGGTGATACCCGAGTGCCCAGTTAGGCCGCACCGCAAGCACGTAGTCACGATCACGCGTCTGGATCGTTGCCATCTGTTCGATGGTCGATTCCTTCAGGAACCGCTTCCCGTCGATCATGCCGCCGTTTGCGATGGCGCCGTACATCTTTGCCAGGGCCCGGGCGCTGAACACGCCGTTCCAGCCTGGCATCACCGCGTCGTGTACCGCCGGGTTACGCACCATGACGTCGAATCCGTCGGGCATCGCCGCCTCGGCCAGTCCGCGGGTCGGTCCGACGTGAGAGAGCACAGTTGAAGCAAACGCCCAGTTGAGTCCGGCAGGGTTGATGTGCGGGAACAGCTTTGCGATGCGTGTTCGCTCGGATTCAGGTACGCGATACCAGAACTCGTCGATGCCGAGCGGCTTCGCAATTTCAGCATCGACAACATCCGTGAAGGGCATACCCGTCACCCGGGAAACCAATTCGGCGACCAGCCAGCCGTAGGTCACAGCGTGATAGCCGGGGCCCTTGAGCCGACGCGGATCCGGTTTGCTGGCCGCCAACGCCGCTACGACGGCGTCGTAGTTCATGAGATCGAGCGGACGTGGCATCAGACCACGCACTTTGTGTAGTCCGGCTCGGTGCGACATCAATTCACGGACGGTGATCTCCTCTTTGCCGGCCGCCCCGAATTCCGGCCAGTACTGAGCTACCGGTGCGTCGTAGTCGATGAGCCCACGCTCGGCCAACCGATGTACGACGGTGCTGGCCACACCTTTACCGGTGGAAAACGAGAGTGCGACGGTGTCGTGGTCCCAACGACGATCCCGGTCGGCGTATCCAGCCCAGATGTCGAGTACTTTCTCGCCGCCCTGGTACGCGACCAGCGCGCCGCCGCCTTGCTGCGGTTGCCGGTACATCGCAAAGAATCGGTCGGCCAGCGGCAGGAATCGCCGATCCACATGCAGTTCGGTTCGAGCGGGCACCTCTGCGTGTGCGAGTGAACCGCGTCGAGCATTGGCAGTCATCGCGTCCTCCGATCCCGTAGATCAAGACAAACCGCCTGATCGACCACTACAGCTTTACATCATTGTGACCGGTGTCACGATGTGAACTGTAGCGCCGGGCCCAGTCAGGGCAGCGCCCAGGTCGAGGTTCCGTCGTTGAAACACCCCTGACCAGTTGCGACGTTGAAAACCAACGAGGGTCCGCCGTCACAGATCGCTCCCACGTCAGCGTCTCCAACGGCGGCTCGGCCACCGGGACCACTCAGAACCACCGAGAAGGGCGACGACGTGGTGCGGCCGAGCGCAAGCGAGTCCGGCCCGAAGGCAAATGCCGCCAGCATTCCGCCTCGGGCCTCCGCCGCGCCTACCCCGCCGAACAGTCCGAAACCGGCAGCCAGACCCCCGTCTCTGGCGTCAGCAGCTCCGATTCCGTCCTGTTCGACGTGAGAGATCGCTGAACTGGTGGGATCGACCACCGCCCGGCAGGCCGAGTGGCCGTCCACCATCGTTTGATCCTGGCCGTTGCGATCGCCACCCCTGGCCGCACAATCCAACGTGGCGGCCGATGCGGGGGAACCTGCGATCAGTATTCCTGAGGCTGCGACGGCCGCACCACCGGCGGCCGACGCGACTATTCGATAAATCCGGCGATCCATGCCAACCCCCACGATGCACTGACTGTTCCGATATGTCCGGTTCAGACGCTACCCGTCTTCGTGCGGTCTATCTCGGTCTCGGCTCGGCTGCACGCGTTTCGGTTCGCCCGGCATCTTGGGATAGTTCGGTGGATACGGAAGATCACCCAGCCCCGCAGCGAGGTCCTTCTCATACATCTCGAGCAGGATTTCGAGTGAAAATGCCTTGTCGTGCATCGCAGCCATCGGATCGCCGCGCTCGGCCAGTAGGCCCGGAACCGTGGAAATCGTGCAATCGTCAGGATGCACGTCGCGTAACTCTTCCCAGGTCACCGGGGTAGATACCGTCGCGATGGGAGTTTTGCGCGCAGAATACGCAGCCGCAATGGTTCGGTCCCGAGCATTCTGATTGAAGTCGACGAATATCCGTTGACCGCGCTCCTCTTTCCACCAGGCCGTCGTCGCTCGATCGCCGCTGCGGCGCTCCATCTCTCGGGCCAGGGCGATGCCGGCATGTCGAACCTCGACAAAATCCCAGCGAGGTTCGAGCGGAATGTAGACGTGTACCCCACGCCCGCCAGAGGTCTTGGCGAAGCCTTCCAACCCGAGTTCCTCGAGCAGCGGACGCAACACCTCATCCGCGATGGCAACGGCGTCGGCGAAGTCCGTTCCGGGTTGCGGATCAAGATCGATTCGAAGCTCATCCGGATGATCGGTGTCGGGGCACTTGACGGCCCACGGGTGGAACGTGATGGTTCCGAGGTTTGCCGCCCACACGATGTTTGCGGCGCTCTGCACCCGCAATACGTCGGCCTTTCGCCCGGACGGAAAGGTGACCTCACACGATTCCACGTGCTCAGGACGCTTGGCGGGCAACCGTTTTTGATACACCTCTTCGCCTTCGATTCCGTCGGGGAACCGTTGGAGGTGTGTGGGTCGATCCTTGAGTGCCCGCAGCGCTGCACCCTGGAGAGCGACGGTCCGGTAGTACTCCACCAGATGACGTTTGGTGCCACCCTCGGTGCCGAGCTTGGGGTAGTAGATCTTGTCGGGGCTGGAGAGACGGACCGCGATACCGTCGACATCCAGTTCTTCTGCCGGACTAGCCATCACACACCACCTGCAAGGACATCTGCGAAGTCGTACCGCACGGGAACCTCCAACTGATCGAATGTGCACTCGTCGGGCACTCGGTCCGGACGCCAACGCAGGAACCGCGCGGCATGCCGGAAACGCGCCCCTTCCATCTGGTCGTACGCCACTTCCAGCACCCGCTCCGGACGGAGCGGTATCCAGGAACGATCAGCGGCCGACCGCCACCTGCTGGCCTCACCCTCCGCTACGACGTCGTCACCGACGCGCAACGGTTCGAGTTCAGCCAGCAACTCGATACGTCGTGCGGCGGTGAATGCAGAAGCGCCACCGACCATCTTCAATTCCGTACCGTCGAACAAACCCAGGAGCATGGAACCGATACCCGGTTGGCTCTTGTGCGGACGGTAGCCGAGCAGTACGACATCCGCAGTCCGGGCATGCTTGACCTTGATCATCTCGCGCTTGTTCGGTAGGTAAGGCCCGACGAGCTTTTTGGCGACCACGCCGTCCAGACCCGCGCCTTCGAACATCTCGAACCAACGCATCGCTTCACCAGAGTCGGAGGTGGCGGCTGTGACGTGGCAACTCGGACCCCCACCGATACTGTCGACCAACAACTTCCGTCGTTCCCCGAAGTCCTCGACCGAGGTGTCCCGATCGCCTAACGCCAAGAGATCGAACCCGACAAATTGCGCCGGAGTCTGCTCGGCGAGAAGTGCCACTCGACTTGCCGCCGGATGAATACGCTCCGACAACGCTTCCCAGCTCAGACGCGTCACCCCGTCGACGTCCTGCGGCACCAGCAGCTCGCCGTCCACGACGCAGCGCTCGGGTAATTCGGCCCGGACGGCGGCGACCATTTCCGGAAAGTACCGAGCCAGGTCTTTGCCTCCGCGTGATCCGAGGACCACGTCGTCGCCGTCCCGAAAGATGATTGCCCGAAAGCCGTCCCATTTCGGTTCGTACGACCACGTCAGTTCACCGGACTCTGGCTGCACTGGCACGGTGGCCGCAGCCTTGGCCAACATGGGAGCGAGCGGCGGCATCAAAGGAAGGTCCACCCACCCATCCTGACAGTCCGGTTCGCAATTCGACTACCGATGTAATGGAATAGGTCCCAAACAATCCAAGAACGAAGAAGCGAGGAACCCCATGTCCGAAATCGTCCGGAGACTATGCGCTGCGGTGATCGCAACGTCAGCCATTGCGGCTTTCACGGTCGGTTGCAGTTCAGATATCGAGCCCAAGGCCATCGCGGAATCATCATCCGTGGTGACTGAGACGACGATCCCCACTACCTCCAAGATCAACGGTCAAGAAGGCGTCGACGACGGCGGCGACGTCGACATCGATGTGGCGATCGGCGACTGCGTCGAACTCAGCGGCACCGCCCACGATGCGAAAATCGACAATGCAGACTGCGGAAGCATGGAATCCAACTACAAGGTGGTCTCCAAAGCGCCGACGTCCGACGACTGTGCCACTGATGTCGATTCTGCGTACTACGAAACGTTTGCCGGCGACGAGCAAGGCGCTGTATGTCTGGATATCGACTGGGTTGTCGGTGGCTGCATCGACATGGGCACCGACTCGAATGACGATCAACCGGTCCGTATCGATTGCTCGTCGAGCGGCGGAACCAATCCCGTTCGGGTAGTAGAGATTCTGCAGAATTCCAGCTCGTACACGGACTGCAGTGGCGAAGCCGATTCGGGACTCGAGTACCCGGAGCGAAACTTCACGGTGTGTATCGCGGAACTGTAAAACACTGTGCGCCTTTATTACCCGCGGGCGGGTAATAAAGGCGCACAGCAGGTTAGAGCCAGCCCCGCCTCTTGAAGACCGTATACAGAGTTCCGCACGTCAACACCATCATCGAGAGCGCAAACGGATACCCCAACTGCCAGTGCAGTTCCGGCATATCGTCGAAGTTCATTCCGTACACGGTTCCGATCAAGGTCGGGGCGAAGAGAATCGCTGCCCACGCCGAGACCTTCTTGATTTCCTCGTTCTGCGCATAGCTCGCATGCGTGAGGTTGCGCATTTCTTCATTCTGGTTCTGCGACACCAACGTTGCGTTCACGGTCAAGATATTGCCGAGGAGCTGACGAAATCCGTCGGCCTGCTCCACAACCGTCGTCGCATGGTCGGTGACGTCGCGGAGATAGCGCTGCAACTCTTCATCTGTGTGGTACTTGTCGAATCCGGCCGACAATCCTCGAAGCATGCCCAGCAGCGGCCGTGTGGCCCGCTGAAATTCGATCACTTCTCGGGTCAACTCATAGATACGACGCGATACCCCGGGGTCACCACTGAAAACTTCGGTTTCGATCTCGTCGATGTCGTTCTGCAAACCGGCGACGACGGGCGCGTATCCGTCGACCACGGCGTCGAGGATTGCATAGAGAACTGCCTCGGTACCGAGTCGGAGCAGATCGGGATCGCTCTCCATCCTGGTCCGCACCGCGGAGAGATCCGGGGACTCACTGTGGCGAACTGTGAGAATGAAGTTGGGACCGCAAAAGATATGCAGCTCACCGAATTCGACGCGCTCGGTCTCGTCGCGGTACCGAGCGGCACGCAGGACAACGAACAGCGTTTCTCCGTATCGCTCGAGTTTGGGCCGCTGATGCGCAACGATCGCGTCCTCGACTGCCAGCTCGTGAAGATCGAAATGCTGTGCCGCGGCGTACAACTGAGCATCGTCGGGCCGATACATACCGATCCAGGCCATCGACTGCGAGTCCGGAAGACACGACAGCGCTTCGGCCAGCGTCGACGGCGTGGCGATCCGCTCACCGTCGCGATACACACCACTGTTGACGATGGTGGATTCAACCGGCGCGACGTCATCGACCGACGACGGCTTCACGACGACGCGAGCACCGCGGTTGTGACCGGAACGCGATTCACCGAAACCGGCAGAACGACGAGGCAAAGCTGACCGGGAAAACTTGAATTCGGGCATGCTGCAACAGCTTTCAAAGGAAGTGAACGGCAGTGCCCCCAGGACGCAATGGGCCCGAAGCAGTAACCGATGAACGCACGATGAAGCTACGGCGAAACATCCAGTGACCTGGTGCGCGGTAGCTTCAGTTGGTACTCGGAGGTTGGCCTCTCATTACAAGCCACACCTCCTCTTCCCTAAATTCTCATTCGAACGTCAGTCGAGCCTCGAGCCCTGACCGCACACGACGCCCACACTTTACCCCGCCTTCAGGCATTGGACAAACCGAGCGCGGGAATCACCAACCGTGAATACACCTTTCAGGGTGCGGTGCCGATATCTTCGTTCCACAGATCTGGCTGGGCCTCGATAAATTCGGCCATCAGCTCGATGCAGCGCCGATCGGCGAGAACCGTGACCGACACATTGTTTTCGCGAAGCCACTCATGCCCACCGGTAAACGTCACGCTCTCCCCGACGATCAGCGAACCGATATTGAACTGACGCACCAACCCACTGCAGTACCAACAAGGTGAGAGCGTCGTCACCATGGTGGTCGACCGATAATCACGTTGACGTCCCGCGGCCCGGAATGCATCGGTCTCACCGTGCACCGAAGGATCATCGTGTTGAACGCGGCGATTACGGCCGCTACCGAGGAGGGTCCCGTCGGAGGCGAAGAGCGCCGCGCCGATCGGAATTCCGCCTTCACGTTTCCCCAACTCTGCCTGGGCAATCGCGATCTCCAGCATCTGCTCGGGATCAAGCATCTCCGTCTTCGCCATGGCTCATACTCTGGGCGCAATATCCGACCAATACAACAGTCGGACTCAGGCGCGTAGGCCTCCGATCAACAGTTCCACGATCTCGTCGGCCAGCGCCTCGGTTTCTGCGAGCGCCTGACCTTCGCGATGCCGATACCAGAGGTCGACGCCATTGAGACTGCTGAGCAGGACTTTTGCGGCCATTCGCGGCGACGCCACCCGAACTGAACCGTCTGCGACGCCTTCAGCCATCACCTCTTCGAAGAGGTTCTCGTAGTCGAGTCGGAGAGCGTTCAACTCCACCAGCGCCTGCCGCTGCCGCGGTTTGAGCGCCGAACTCATCTGCCCGCGAACGCCTTGATGGATTGCGTGATGGTGGCCGAGGTGCGTCATCAGATTGATCAGATGCGCCCGCGACATCGCTTGAAGCCGCTCGAGTCCGGTTCCTCCCGCACTCACTTCCTCGTCGATCTCGGCCCGGAGCCGGTTCATACCGTGCTCGAAGACTGCGAGGTAGATGTCGAACTTCGACCGAAAGTGGTAATAGACAAGACCTTTGGTAGCGCCGATGCGGTCTGCCAGATCGTCGATCGTGGTCGAGGCGTAGCCGTCGGCAGCAAAAGCGTCGGCCGCTGCCCTGATGATCACGGAGCGCATATCCGGCACGTCAGCACTCATCATTCACCGTTCCCTACCTTGACTGTTGATGCCCTTTGGCATAGTAATACTCAGTAGTATCCCAGATCAGAGAGGTTTTCCCATGTCGTTGGATTTCTCAGGCAAGGTCGCAATCATCACCGGCGCCGGCGGTGGCCTCGGCCGTGCCCACGCGCTGGCACTCGCATCACGCGGCGCACGCGTCGTCGTCAATGACATGGGAGGCTCCGTCAACGGCAGCGGCAGCGGCGGCGCCGACACCGCAGCAGCCAAGGTCGTCGCGGAAATCATCGAACAGGGCGGCGAAGCGATTGCCGATCACTGCGACATCACCAACGCCGACGCCGTTGCCGCAATGGTCGCCGCCGCAATCGAGAAGTGGGGCCGCGTCGACATTCTGATCAACAACGCCGGAATCCTGCGCGACAAGTCCTTCATCAAGGCCGAACTCGACGACTTCCGCAAGGTCATCGACGTTCACCTCATGGGTTCCGTCATCTGCTCCAAGGCAGTCTGGCCGCACATGGTCGAGCAGAACTACGGCCGCATCCTCATGACGACGTCCGCCTCGGGCATCTACGGCAACTTCGGTCAGGCCAACTACGGCGCCGCCAAGTCCGGCGTCGTCGGCCTGATGAACGTGCTTTCCATCGAAGGCGAGCGCAAGGGCATTCGCGTCAACTCCCTCGCACCGACGGCTGCGACCCGCATGACCGAGGATCTTCTCGACGAGGCGACTCTCGCTCTCCTCGCCCCCGAGTCGATTTCACCCGGCGCACTGTTCATGGTCTCCGACGACGCCCCCACCAAAACGATCCTCAGCGCCGGCGCGGGTGTGTTTGCGATCGCCCGTATGGAGGAGTCGCAGGGCGTCTATATCCCCCAGGATGCGCTCTCCCCCGAGGTCGTTGCCGAGCGCTGGGCCGAGATCAGTGACATGACCGATTCCGTCCAGGTGGCTGCAGCCTTCGATCAGACTCGTCGTTTCGTCGAAAAGGCAGTGGCCGAGAAATCTGCCGTCTGATGTAGTCGGCACGGTGTCCGACGAGAGTGATCGGGCACCGTGTCGGTACCTCGGTGCATAGTGATCCGGACATGATCTTTGCACCGAAAGGCCCACGATGAGTAGCTGGTCAGATCGCCCGATCTGCGCGTTCGACCTCGAGACCACCGGGCGCGATCCCTCCACCGCCCGGATCGTCAGCGCGTGCGTTGCTGTCGTGGACGGATCTCAGGTCGAAACACGCACCTGGCTACTCGATCCCGGCGTCGACATACCGGCCGGCGCAATCGCGATCCACGGAATTACCACCGAGTATGCGGCCGAGCACGGGCAGAATTACGCCGAGGGCTACGAAGAAATTCGTGAAGCGCTCCACAATTCGTGGGCCCGCGACCACGCCGTCGTCGCGTTCAATGCGTCCTACGACCTCACGGTCATGCACGCGGAGGGTCTTCGAATCGGTAAGCCCGCTCTAGTTCCCGGCCTGGTCATCGATCCGTACGTCATCGATCGTGCGATGGATAAATTCCGCAAGGGGAAACGCAGCTTGGCCGCAGTATGCGAGTTCTACGGAATTGCGCTCGAATCCGCACATGAGGCGGAGGCCGACGCAATGGCCGCAGCTCACCTCGCGCACGCACTGGCGGTTCGTTTTCCCGAGCTCGCCGAGCTGGATCTCATGGTGGATCAAGCGGATTGGCACGGCGAACGCCAGCGCGATTTTGCGCAGTACCTGATCGATCAGGGCAAGGATGCGTCAGACGTCGACGACCAGTGGCCTATTCGCACCATCGCATGATGCGAATCGCGCCTCAGAGCCGTTCCGAAATCTGCTTCCGAAGTTCCTCTCGAGACTGTTTCCCGGTGTGCGTTCTCGGCAGCATTTCCAATTCGACGTAGACACGCGGCACCTTGTACGCATTCAATCGTTCACGGCAAAAATCGATCAGATCATCGGAATCGACGCGGCGGCTGGGAATCGGAATCACGCACGCGACAAGTCGTTGGCCCTGGCGTTCGTCTGCCACTCCGATCACCACAGCTTCGAGGATCAGGGGATGCTGCAACAAGACCGTCTCGACTTCTTGTGGGTACACGTTGAATCCGCTGACGATCACCATGTCTTTGGCACGCGAAACGACATAGAGATTTCCGTCGTCATCCGTCCATCCGATGTCACCGGTCCTTAACCATCCGTCGCTGTCCACAGTGTTGTCGATCGTCGATTCCGAGACTTCGCCCGCTTCGAGGTAGCCGGACATGACGTTGTAGCCGGAGCAGAGAACGTGACCGTCGACATCCGGCGGGAGTGGGTAGCCGTAGTCGTCGACGATCCGGATATCAAGGCCGTCAATGGGAGTCAGCATTGCGAGCGAACCCGGCCCACCCTCGATGATGCTGCCGATCGCGACGGTTCCGCAGGCTTCGGTAAGTCCGTAGCCGACGAACATGCGTGTGATACCGAGCTCGCGGCAGGCTGCTCGCATGCGATCGAGCGGAACCTCGGAACCGCCGCTCACTGCCATCCGGCATACCGTTCCGATGTCCTCCCTGCCACTGTTCACGAGATCGAACAGAATGGTCGGCGGACCCATCACCACGCTGACTCGGTCGCGGACTATGACATCGGCAAGGTCTGATCGGTTGTACTGCTCGACCACCCGGACTGATGCTCCTACAGCCATTGCAGTCAGCAGCACTCCGTTGAATCCGAACGAATGGGCAAACGGGACCGCGCCGATCACGCGATCAGCACTCGTCAACTCGAGCCTGTCTGCCACTGCGGCGTACAACCGTGTCAACTGTCCGTGAGTCATGGGAACCTGTTTGGACGCACCCGTCGAACCAGACGTGGACAGAATCAGAGCGACATCGTCGCGCTCGGCAACCCTCCGGTCGGCTCGAGGCCGTGTGATTTTCGCAGAGCGCATGACGTCCACAATTCGGGAGTCGTCGATGACCAACACCGGAACTGTGACATTCAGAATTCGTGAATACTCCAGGCCGCTGACACCGTGCCCGATGGGAACGGCTGTTGCGCCGGCGCAGATGATCCCCAGGGCGATGCAGACCCAATCCATGGAGTTCCGACCAGCGAGAACCACACGGTCTCCCGGTTGTACACCCGAATTCGCGAGAACGGACGCGACTCGCAAGGCGTGGTCCGCAAGTTCGCCGTAAGTGATTTCCCGACGGCCGTCGAGCAGCGCCACCCGGTCTCGGTACCGCTCCGCCAAGACCAAGCAGAGCTCGTCGAGCGTCTGCGCGGGAAAATCACGCTGCATGCCTGCATTCAAGCATTCACCCTGCGCAGGATTCGACGGACCTCCCGGTGAGCGGTGTCCCCATTCTGCACCGATATTACTTTTCAAAATATTTCTAACAGAACTACTTTGCAATGGCCTACCGACGGGTAATCTTCGATCATGGCCAAGGACGAAACGCCCACAGATGTGCCCTCTCTGAGACCCACGAGTTGGGCTGTTCTCGGTCTGTTGTCCTTCGGATCCGAACTTTCGGGATACGACCTCAAGAAGTGGGCAGACTGGAGCCTGCGTTTCTTCTACTGGGCTCCGTCGTACAGTCAGATCTACAGCGAACTCAAAAGCCTCGAAGCGCACGGCTTTGCAACATCGCGCGTCGTGAGTACCAACGACGTCAAAAGTAAGCGACTCTACAAAATCACACCCGCTGGAACCGACGCTGCGGCTCTGTGGGCGAACGAATCCCCAGTCGAACCCGCTGTACTCAAACACGGTGTCATGCTTCGAATGTGGCTCGGCCATCTCGCAGACCCCGACAAGTTGCAATCCGCTCTCACCGAGCATCGAGACCAATCGGAGAAGATGCGAATACGCGCCATCGCCGATGCCGAAGGCGCTTCCGAAGAGCCCGGCTGGGCCTATCCAGAACTCGTATTGCGCTGGTCGGAAATGTATTACGAATCCGAACGAGATCGCGCAAACTGGATGTTGGAGAACATGTCCCGACTCGCCCTGGATAAATCCTCAGCGGGGCGTGCACGACGAAAGAAGCCGACACCACTGACACCGAACGAGCTTCGCAAGCACGACAACTGAATCGACACTCACGCCGCCGCAACCGGCCGATATCGAAGCAGCGTGATGTCCCGCTCCGGATAGTCGCAGAATACGGGTTCCACGCGCATACCTACGCTCAGTTCCACATCACCGACATCCACCAATTCGGTACTGAACCGTGGCCCCTCGTCCCACTGCACAACCGCCAGGAATTGCGGCAACGAATCCGACCACGGCGGCGCCGTCGGGCGGTCTGCAACCGTGTAGGTATACAGCGTGCCCATCCCACTGATTTCGCGCCATTCGAGGTCGTCAGCCAGCGTGCGAGGGGCCAAAACACGCGGGTAGAACACAAATGCTTCCGAAGACGGCGAATATTGGATTCTGATCTTGTTCTCTCGCAATGCATCCCAGAATGGAGCAGAAACGGGGGTCGGTTCCGGAAACGGCTTTTCGATCGACATCACTAATCTCCTTGGAGGATCAACGCAACTTGTTCACTCATGATGCCGCCGTTGCCGGTGATGAAAGCCGTATTGCAGTCGTCGACCTGCGCGTCACCGGACCTGCCCATCAACTGCCGGACACCGTCGCACACATGGTGCATTCCACCGGCCATTCCTGCTTGCCCGAAGGACAATTGGCCGCCGGCCGTATTCAGGGGGAAGTCACCACGGAAGGTCAGGTCCCGCGAGGACACCCACTCCATACCCTTCCCCTTCTCGCAGAAGCCTGCGTCCTCGAGGCTCATCACTACCGTGATCGTGTAGCAGTCGTAGATCGACGCCATATCCACTGCCGAACGCGAGATACCGGCCATGTCGAACGCCGTGTTTGCCGCCTTCGCAATGGGCGTCCGCACCATGTCTTCTGCATAAGTCGGCGTCTTGAATGACACGTGCTCACCGAATCCCTTGATCCACACCGGCCGATTGCGACCACGACGTGCGATATCCGCGTTGGCGACGACGACACCTGCCCCGCCCTGGACCCGCATGACCACTTCGAGCATCCGAATGGGGTCTGCAATCATCGGACTCGCCAACACGTCTTCGATGGTGATCGGCTTTCCGTGGAACACAGCGCCGGGGGTAGCGCAGGCATTGGTCCGCTGGTCCACCGCGATCTTTGCGGTAGCTCGCTCGTCGTACCCGAATTCCGCGGCATACCGCTGAGCAATCTGCGCGTAGGGCGCGTTCTGACCGAGATTGCCGTACGGAATCTCGAATTCTGCCTGAGGAGAACCGAACTTGCCGCTCGAGGCGCCGAGATACCCCGGATCCACAGCCGGCTGAATTCGAGATTTCGGGGTCATGAACGAGCCCGGAACGATCACCAACACCGCGTCGCAGATACCCAATTCGACGGCAGCTGCAGCGCGCCACACCATTCCGGCGGCCGTAGCACCACCGAGGTCGACACGTTCACCGAAATTCAGTGGAATTCCGAGATACTCGGAGAGCGTGGCGGGAGCAAACATCTCGGATTCCGCAATCCCGTGCGTGACAAGACCGTTGATCTGCGATGCCTCGAGCCCAGCATCGTCGATCGCCATTTTGGAGAGCATCGCCCACTGCTCGATGGTGAACTGTTCCGGTCGAGTCTGCTTACGTTGCGCCGGCAATTCACAGAATCCGACTATTGCAGCTTCACCGCGCAGACCGGACATCAGGAGACTCCATTCGATGGAAATTCGGGTCGACGAGGCAAAGACACGGTCGCCGTTCCCGGCATCAGGATCGTGCCGTCACGTACACCGGCGAGCTCCAGATCGACCAGCGTCCTTCCGTTCTCGTCCCGCTTGCCCGTCACGATGCCCGTGAACTCCAACGGTTCCTCCGGGAAAGCAACGGCCCGATTGGATGCCGAGAAGTTCACCAACGACCCAGCGCCACCGATCCAATCTGTGACGACCCGGGCAAGCAGCGCTGCTTGGAGCGGACCCTGCACCACAACGTCCGGATACCCCTCGACATCTACGGCCCAGCTACGGTCGTAGTGGATTCGGTGCCCGTTGTAAGTCGCTGCACTGAAAAGGAACATCTGTAATTGGTTGACGCTCACATGGAGGACCGGGATCGAATCGCCGGTCTGTACGTCGTCGAAATACACCTGCGGTGACATGACTGCCATCTCTCCCTCGCTACGGACGCGCGATCATCGAGGTGGTGGCCTCGGCCAGCACCTCGTCGTTCTGATTTGTGTACGTGGTTCTCCAGGTCACCAGTACGAACCGGCCGGAGCGTCCACGCTTCTCCTCCACCGAATCCACTACACGCACACTGGTGACCACATCGCCGTCGTAGCCTGGCCCGAAGAATGTGGTGTTCTCTCCGCCTGCCATACGTTTGGGGCACAACGGGAAAACCAGATTTCCGGAGGCCGCGCCGGAAGATCCATCCACTCGGAGCTCCGGAATCGGAGTCACCCCGAGGATCGCGTACTGCAAATACAGTGGAGGACAGACGATACCGCGATACCCGTGGGCTCGAGCGTAGGCACCGTCAAAGTACAACGCGTTGGTCTCACCGACGGACACAGCCCACCGTTGCCAATCCCGTGCGACGACGGCACCGGTGGCCTCGGAGACAACATCCCCGATTCGCGCTGCGACTTCGTCGGGAATCAGGGATTCCGAATCCGCAATCAAGATCAAATTCTCAGTCATAGTCTTTCTCTCTCAAGCTATTTGATGGTCGGTCACTAGTCCGGAATCCTCGAGTTCGGCATACTTCTCGTCGGAATATCCGAGAACCTTCTTGTAGACGTACTCGTTGTCCTCACCGAATCCCGGAAGCACTCGACCGAAAGCCAGATCGAATCCCTCAGCCCGCCAGGGATGTCCCGGATATCGATAGGTTCCCACCGAAGGATGTGATCGTTCCTGGAACCACTCACGTTCACGGAGGTGGGGATCCACCAGTACGGCGCACTCGTTCATGACCACGCCGGAAGGGATTCCCAATTCCTGCAGATCACGAACGATACTGTCCGCTCCCAATTCGCGAGTCCATCGAGAAATGCGATCCCGGATACCCACTGAATTCGATAGTCGGGCAGGCGCATCCGAACCGGACTCCGCGAAACCGTCGCCACCGACCACTCCTGCCAACGCCACCCAGTCCCGATCGTCTCGTACAGAGATCGCAACCCAGACATCTTCGTCCGCGCTGAGGAAAACATCCTGCAGCACATGGGGATCCGCGTTTCCGAGTATCTCCGGAACTCTGTCGTTGACCTGGGCGTCGAGTACGAACTCACCGATCTCCGCCATGACATTCTCGGCTTGCGCGAACTCGACCAGACCACCGACACCCGTGTGCTCCCGGTCCCAGAGCGCGGCCATCACGGCGAAGGCCAGCCCCGCCGGCGCCGCTTCGTCCATGTGGTAGTTCTCTCCGGCGGAATCCGGCTCCTCACCCTCGTAACCGTCCATCGCCGCTATTCCGACCAGCGAGTTGAAGTTGGGCCCGTAACCGAGGTAGTCACTCATCGGACCGGTCATACCGAGCGGAGGCATTCGAGCGACGATCAACCGCGGATTGATCTCGAGCAGACGCTCGTGTCCCAGCCCCAACTTCTCCAACGTGCCATTCGAATTATTCTCCACCAGAACGTCACTGACTTTGATCAGCTCGATCGCCGCAGCGCGGCCTTCCTCGGTGTCGAGGTTCATGCACGCCGACAGCTTGTTCCGGGAATGCCAGTTGAACAGCGCAGTACGGTCGTAAGGCCGCTCGCCGGGATCCTTATCCGGATAGGTGCCACCGTGGTAGCCGGTCTGCGCGATCGACTCCTTCGTGGTCTTCGCCGAGACCTGCCTGCTGATCCGGTTGTTTCCTTCCAGGCGAATCACTTCCGCGCCCAGGTCACCCAACAATGCGGTAGCCCCCGGACCCGACCAAACGACGGTCAAATCCACGACGCGGATACCTTCGAGTGGGTAGTTCATTCGGATCCTCCTGCAGTCGTGAAGGACTCACGGATCTCTGGCCCATGTTGGTCGAGTGTCGGCGCGGTGTGGCGCAACCGGAACCCGTTGGCCATCCGCCACGGCGCTCCGGTGTAGTCCAACGTTCCGGCGACGGGATGGGAACCACGAACGAAAGCACCTCTGCTACGAAAGTGCTCGTGACGGAGCAGTTCCGAAACGTCGAGATACGCAGTGACGGGGATACGCGCCGCTTCGCACCGCTCCATTATCGCCACCTTCGGGCGCACGGCAAACCACTCGGTGACGTAGTCCATGAACTCTTCACGATCGGTACCGACAATCGTTTCCCGCCCGTGATAGCGCGAATGGAATTCACGATCGTCCTCACTCACGATGTCGACCAGTCGATTCCAGAAGGCCTGATTGGTCACGTACAGCATCACAAAACCGTCATTGGCCCGGAACGGGCCGGTGAAGGTCACGCCGTGCCGATGCGGACTACGAACTCCGCGTGGGGCATTCATGCCGGAATAGGCCGCAGACACCAGATACGACGCTCGACGATCCGCTCCCGCTAGCAGAACCTCCTGACCGGATACGTCGATCACCGATCCCCCGCCAGTACGCCGCGCACTGAACAGCCCTGCCATCGTGGCCTCTCCGGCGGTACGTCCGATCGTGTAGTGCTCGAGCAGACCAGGCTTTCGCAACGGGGCACGATCTGCTCCGCCGGTCGCGTTCATCGGCCCACCGGCAGCTTGAAGAACCAAACCTGTCGCTTCACGATCCCGATACGGTCCACTCTGACCGAATGCACTGATTCGTGTGATCACCAGACGAGGGTTTCTCGCCTGCAACACATCCGGGCCCAGACCCAGCTTCTCCAGGTGGCCCGGCCGGAAGGACTCCACAACGGCGTCGGCAGTGTCGATGAGGCGCAGCAGTACCTCGCGGTCCGAGTCCGATTCCAGGTCCAGAACCAGAGACTTCTTGTTGGTGTTCAGATGCAGGAAGAGTGCGCTTCGTTCCGGATCGGGAACATCTCCGGGGAAGGGCCCCCAGGACCGTGTCAGGCTTCCGGTGCCAGGCTTTTCGATCTTCACGACGTCCGCACCGAAGTCGGCAAACATCTTTGTGGCGTACTCACCAGCTACCCACCGAGAAAGATCCAGGATTCGCAGGTCTTGGAGAGCCTGACGTGGTTCCGCGCGCGATTCATCGGACAAGACCAAGCTCCTTCTGCAACCAGGTGGCAGCGATATCTGCTGTGCCGAAGCGTATTTCCGTGACCTTTGCTCGTTCGGACCACAGATGCAGGTCAGTCTCGAGGACATACCCCATTCCGCCGTGCAACTGATGACCGTCGAGCGTCGCCCGCTTGTACGCTTCGCTGCAGTGCATTTTCGCGATTGCGACTGCACGTGTGGCCGATTCTCCCCGGGCAACCCACCAGACCGCCTGCGCAGCCGCCAACCGGGCGCCTTCTATCGAAATGTGCATATCGGCGACAATGTGTTGCGCAGCTTGAAAACTGCCGATCGACCGCCCGAACTGCTCGCGCTGGGCGACGTAGTTCACCGTCCGTTCCAGGACTGCGGCGGCGCCCCCCACCATCTCCATGCATTGCAGAGCCACCGCCGCGTCCGCAACCCAACGGACATCGTCGCGGCTCAGCCCCTTCCCACTCTCGCCGAGAGAAACCGCGTCGTCCGATACGTAGACATCGACCAGTTCCACACGACTGATCTTCTCGCCGGACATTGTCGAGAGCACGACACTGTTCCAGCCCGCGTCGGCCGGATTCACGAAGGCGCCGATCAGTCGTTCGGGTTCGGCGAACACCGTCGTACGGGCGGTCAACAGAACCACGTCCGCGATCGAAGTATTCACGGCAAACGCGATAGTGCCGTTGAGTAGCCATCCACCCGGAGCCGGCGTTGCGGTTACGGCGGGACGGATATCCGCTGCATCGGACGGATTCCAGGCCGCGACGGTGGCGCGAAGGTCGCCGCCGGCCACACCGGACAGATACCGACTGCGTTGCTCCGGTGAGGCCAGACGGCCGACGGCTACACCGAATTGCAATGTGCTGTAGACAATTGACGGGCACAGTACCCGTCCGCCTTCACGGAAGAACACACCGAGTTCGTACAACCCCGCACCACCGCCGCCGTACTCTTCGTCTATCGCCAAACCCAGCACGCCGACCTCTGCCAGCGCCGCCATCAACTTGTCGGGAATTCCGTCCGACGTCGGCCCCGCCAATTCACGCACCAGGCTGGTCGGACATTGTTTAGCCAGTACCGCGCTCACCATCGCCTGCAGATCGAGTTGATCTTGGGTCGCAACAAGTTTCATCAGCGATCTCCTACGCGGTCGAGGAATGTCAAGGTCATGTCAGCGTCCGTAACTCGGCAGGCCGTGTCCGCGCTGCGCTATGACGTCTCGCAGAACCTCGTTTGCACCGGCGCCGAATCGAAGCAACGGGGCAGCGCGGTACAAACGCTCGAACTTGCCGGCCATCACAGCATTCGGATCGGAACCCGCGATCAAGCCGGCCGGACCGAGCATCGATGTTCCGATGTCAGCGATTCTCTGTCTGAGCTCACTGGAGAACACCTTCTCCGTGCTCACGAGCACCGACGGAATGGTTCCGCTTTCCAACAGTGACGAAGCTTCGAAACCCATGAGCTGTGCAAGTTCGACATCGGCGTCCAACTGCGCAAGCTTGCGTCGTACGTCTGCGCTGTCGACGGGGCGCGTTCCGTCCTCACGGATCTCGCGGGAGAGAATCAAGAGATCGTCGACCGCCCGTCGGAGGTCGCCCGCATTGGTGAGTGCACCCCGCTCGAGGTCCAATGCGCCGGTGATGTACTTCCAACCCTTGTCGACCTCACCGATCAAGTTCGTCACGGGGACACGGACGTTGTCGAAAAACGTCTCGTTGGTTCGATACCCGGACCATGCCGTGATCGGGCGAATCACGATGCCCGGCGCATCGATCGGTACGATGATCACCGAAATTCCCTTGTGCTTGGGCACTTCGGTATTGGTACGGACACACAGCCATTCGTGAGTGACCCGCTGCGCCATACTGTTCCAGATCTTGGAACCGTTGATCACCCACTCGTCCCCTTCACGTACTGCCCGTGTCTTCAAACTCGCCAGGTCGGTACCCGCATTGGGTTCGGAATACCCGACTGCGCAAGTCAACTCGCCTCGAGCGATAGGCGGAAGGAACTCCTCCCGATTCTGCCGAGTGCCGTGACGCATGATCATCGGAGCCACCGAGGTGACCGTCAGATCTGGGCCCGGCACACCCCAGTACTCGAATTCGCTCACCAACAGATGCTGGTAAACGGCTCCCAGCCCGAGCCCGCCGAATTCCTCGGGCCAGTTCAGTCCGAACCATCCTTTGGCTCCGATCTTTCGGCGGAAGGCAGTGAGCTCTCCGCCGATGAATTCGAGATCGTGTTCGGCCATCTCCGCACGTAGTTCCGGTGTGACGTTCTCAGCGAGAAATGCGCGCACCTCTTCACGCCAGGCTCGTTGGTTCGCGTCGAGTTCAAAGTCCATGATCATCCGTTCCGATTCCACCGTTGATGACAGAGCGACATACCCTCAGTTGCACGATTCGATGCTCTCGAAAAGCTCAGGGTCGGAACGCAGAACGGCCCGTACTGCCGATTCCCAGAACCCGTAGTAGCTGTTGCCGTCACTTCCGGCCATACGATCGAGCCACCAATTGGGCAACGATGTCTTCGACGGCCCGTCGGCTACTCGAATCATCCAGGCGTTCTTGCAACGCTGTTCGAGTGCGACCGCTCGCAGGTAGACAGCGGCGGCAGTGCTCCCGGTTACGAAGACGCCATGCCCGGCCAGAAGTGCCCGATCAGCCTGTCCGATCGACCGTATCGCGGATTCAGCCGCATCCATGCTGTCGACGGCACCTTCGTATTCGTCGACGAGGACCACTTCACCGCCGCCGAGGCTCGAACTCTGATCGTAGGCCGGCGGAACCTCGCCCAAATCTGCCCAGACCGTGCCGAATTCGGAATGATTGTGCAACGCGATACCCACGTCCGGCCGTGCTCGGTGCAGTGCAAGATGCAGCGGAATCCCCAAGGGAACAGGCCAATCACCTTCAAGGACCTTACCGTCCAGATCGATGCGAATGATGTCGGCCGGGAGAATCTCCTCCCAGGTCAGAAGCCACGGATTGCACAGCATGGTGCCGTCTCCGAGGTTGTAGGTGATGTGTCCGGCGAGATGATCCCGATAACCCTCATTCCACAGTGCACGGGCAAGAACGACAATCTGTTCCGCCGGCGTCAGATCCGGGATCAGTTGCGCCACAGACGGCTTGAACTTTTTCACATCGACCTCTCGATACTTCGCAGGTTCGGAAAGTGCACGTCGAAGGCAATTGCAGGAGATCCGTTGCACCACAAGTATCCCTATGTGATACTGTGTATCAATTCTGTATCAACAATAGGGGTGAGCCAGATCTCAGTCAAGACAATCAGCGGTCTCACGCGTGGTCTTCACGTCATCGAGGCCATAGCAGCCCATCAACCCATCGGGTTGACAGCGCTCGCCCGCCTACTCGACATCGACAAGAGCGCCATGCAGCGCACCCTGGCGACTCTTCATGAAGCCCAATGGATTCGCCCCGCCGGCGACGCCCCACCCCGGTGGGAACTCTCCACCCGCTGCGTGGTCGTCGCTGGCCAGGTCTACAACGGCTCGTCACTTACCGCACGCGCACAACCGGTCATGACCGAGCTCCGCAATGCAACCGGAGAGAGCGTTCACCTCGCCGTTGCCGAGAACAAACACATGATCGTGCTCGGCGTAGTCGACGGCAACCAGATGGTCCGTACAGCACTGAAGGTCGGACAAGTACACGCGCCCGAGACCAGCGCTTCCGGACGTGTGATCCACGCCTATCTCACACAGCAAGAACGCGAAAATGGCTCGAGCGAACCACATTTGTTGCTCAGCCCGGAGGAATACCAAGAGATTCGCTCTCGCGGATGGTCCGTCAGCGCCGGTGCAGTGCAGCAGGGATCAACCAGTCTCGCGGCAGCGATCCTCGACGTATCAGGCTCACCGATCGGCGCGGTAGTGATCAGCGGGCCCGAAACTCGAGTCACGGAAGATCACTTCGCTCATTACGGCGAGTTGCTCCGGACCGCCGCCGACCAGCTCGGAGGGACGCACTGAGCAGTCGTCAGTCGGCTTGCGTCGAAAATGCGACTACGGCCAGACGGACCTGTTCGGATTGTGCCGTAACACCTTTCAAAGCCAGCGCGGTCTCGAACGGGATCAGGCTTCCGGTCGGCAGTGATCGACCACCGAGGTCGGCTGTACCGGAGAGCACCACAACGTACCCTCGGCCGTCACATCGACGCAATGCCTCGGCAGACAGTGCCACGCCCGGGACAAGCGCGACACCGAACGCCGAAGCACCACGACGAGTGCGGGCCAGCAGATTCAACTCGCCTGTCTCACTGCCGCCCTCGTCGACGCTGCAGGTGAAGTGCTCGCCGGCACGAGTCTCGCCTTTAACCCGCGATTCGGGCATGTAGTTCAGTCCCACTGCAGGATCGAGCCGCAGAGTGAAGTACGACAGACCGTCCGGGCCGTCGGCAAAGATCGGGCCGTACACCGTGTACGCATCGCTGTAATGCACCGTGCCCGAACCTATTGCGTGCCTACCCAATCGGCCGTCACCGTCCAATACCACCTGAAATTGATCGACCTCGTGGTAGTGCGGCCGAAGTACCGGAGCTTTCTGCCCAACGAGATAGGCCTGAAAGCCGCCGTCGTCCGAGCCGTCCGAATGCCCTCCCAGGTAGTCGCTCATCAAGAAATCACCAGCGTCCGTGGTCCTCAGGACCGTTCGGGACTGCTCTGGCGTGACTGCATCAAGTGCCGAGCTCATCAGATCCCCCGTCATCCCACGGTTTCCGCAGGAACCACGCCGAAGCCCCGTTCGCGAGCCGAACGTGGCACCGGTACGGGAATCGCTTCGAGCAGGGTCCGGGTGTACTCCTGCTGCGGATTCCGGAAGATGTCTGCAACCGGCCCACTCTCGACCACCTCGCCGCTCGCCATCACCAGGACACGGTCCGCGATGACTTCGATCAATGCCAAGTCATGGCACACGAAGAGATAGGCAAGCCCGAGTTCCTCCTGAAGGTCTCGCAGGAGATTGAGCACCTGAGCACGAACCGAAACATCCAGTGCTGCAACGGGCTCATCGCAGACGATCATCTTGGGATTCAACGTCAATGCGCGCGCAATGGCCACGCGCTGAAGCTGCCCACCCGACAATTCCGCTGGATATCTACCGAAATAGCGTGAGCCGATACCGACTTTGTCCAACATCTGCGTCGCCAGCTTTTCGCGCGCAACCCGGTCCATATCGGTGTGGACGACAAGTGGTTCGATTACTGCATCCACCACTGTCATTCGTGGATTGAGTGAACTGTGCGGATCCTGGAAGATCATCTGCATCCCGCGTCGCATCTTGCGTAGGTCAGCCGGCCTGGCCGCCCGCACGTCGACGCCGTCGAACGTGATCGAGCCGGTATCGGGTTCGATCAACCTGAGTGCAATACGGCCGACCGTCGATTTGCCGGCACCCGACTCCCCCACGACTGCAAGACATTCGCCGGCCTCGAGGGTGAAGCTGACATCCTTGACCGCGTGTGACCACTTCGTCCGACGCCCGAGGAAGTCGCGTCCGGATGAAAACGATTTCGAAACATTCGAAACTTCGAGAAGACTCATCGCACGCTCACTCCTTGCAGATCGAGATCCTGAACACGCAGGCATCGCGCTTCTCCGGTGGGAACACTCGCCATCGGTGGGTGCTGCACGTCGCAGACACCCGGAGTGGCATGCCCGCATCTCGGCGCGAAACGGCAACCCGTCGGCCAATCTGCGGCCGCGGGGATTCCTCCGGGAATCGCAACCAGTCTGCGATCCGTATTCAGTCCAGGCTGCGGTATCGACGCAAGGAGCCCAGATGTGTAGGGGTGCTGCGGTCGGAAGAAGACTTCTTCTGCAGCAGCATTTTCCGCGATCTCGCCGGCATACATGACCACAACACGCTGGCAGAGTTCCGCAACCACAGCAAGATCGTGACTGACGAAGAGTAGCGCCACTCCCGTCTGCTCCTGCAGATCTCGCAGCAGATCGAGGATTTTCGCTTGCACGGTCACATCGAGCGCGGTGGTGGGTTCGTCGGCGATCAGCAACCGCGGATTGCATGCCATCACCATTGCGATCATTACTCGCTGGCACATGCCACCACTGAACGCATGCGGGTACTCGGTCACCCGCTCCTTGGCTCGGGGAATCTGTACCAGTTCGAGCATCTCCACTGCCCTCGCCAGAGCAGCCTTGCGATCCAAACCCAGATGCTTGCGAACGGATTCCGCGATCTGATCGCCGACCGTATAGGCAGGATTGAGACTACGAATGGGCTGCTGGAAGATCATGCCCATTCCCGTACCGCGCAGCTTTCGCCACTCGCGCTCGGGAACCTTGGTCAGATCTCGTCCGTCGAATTCTATGGACCCTCTCGCAATCCGGCCACCGGTTGCCGCAGTCAATCCCATTACCGCCAGCGACGAAACAGTCTTCCCGGAACCGGATTCACCCACCAGCGCCACGGATTCTCCGGCGCCGACATCGAACGAGACGCCGTCGACCGTCGTTTGCCATCCGCCGGCACTCGGAAACTCGATCGTCAGATCTCGAACCCGTAGAAGCGGTTCACCTTTCGCGCCGAGCCCCGCTGATGTGCGGGTGTCATCACTAATTGTCACCATTGCGACTCCGTAGAAGGGACCGACGAACACCGTCGCCCAGGTAGGTGAAGGACAGGACGGTCAGAAAGATCATCACGCCGGGCGGCCAAACGAGGTACGGCGCAATCTGCATATTCGACGCCGCGGTGCTGAGCATCGAACCCCAACTCGCGGCCGGGGCCTTTGCACCGAGACCGAGGAAACTCAAGCTAGCTTCAGCCGCGACGGCTGCGCCGAGTGACACCGAGATGACCAGCACGACAGGCGGCAAGACATTCGGGAGGATGTGGCGAACAATTGTCCTGATCGGCAAACATCCCAGTGCAATTGCGGCCTCGATGTAGGTCTCCTGACGCACGTCCATGGTGGAAGCCCTTGCGACACGGAAGAATCTGGGCGCCATCACCAAACCGATGGCGAGCATCGCATTGGTGATTCCGGATCCGAGGACCGCAACGATCGTAATTGCGAGCACGAGCGCCGGGGCACTCATCAACGCGTCCATCACTCGGGTGATCAGGGAATCAACCCAGCCACCTCGATAGCCCGCCATAACGCCCAGGGGAAGCCCCAGAATCAGTGCCACGCTCACAGCTTGGAGGGATGCTGTCAGGGAGATTCGAGCGCCGTAGATCAATCTGCTCAGCACATCTCGCCCGTAGTCGTCGGTTCCCAAGAGATGATCTGCGCTCGGTGGCTGCAGGCGGTTGACAACTTCCTGCAAGTACGGGTCGTGCGGAGCCAGGATCGGGGCAAAAACAGCCATGAGCACCAGCAGCAGAAGAAAGACACCTGCCACCAATGTAACCGGCTTCTGCAGCAGAACTTTCAGCCCGCGATTGCGACTGGAACGCTTCGTCGTAGCGCTCTCCGTAAGTGCCTCAGGGTCAGTCATGCGCGAACCTTAGGGTTGAAGTAGCCATAGGAAATATCGACAAGCAGATTCACCACCACCACGACCACGGTCGTGAAGAGTACGAATCCGAGCAGTACCGGAATATCACGGTTCTGGACGCTGTCCACCGCCAGACTTCCGAGACCTGGCATGCCGTAGATGATTTCGATGGTCACTGCTCCGCCCAGTACTTCGGAGACCCGGAAGCCCAGCACCGTGACCACCGGGATACACGCGTTCTTAAGTCCGTGTTTGAAGACGACGCTGGCGCGACTGAGGCCCTTCGCCTCCGCGTTGAGAATGTAGTCACTCTTCAGGACTTGTCCCAGCGACGAGCGTAATTGAAGTGTCACTTCCGCGGCGGGCAGCAAGGCCAGCGCAGTACCGGGCAAGATCAGGTGCTGAATCCAAGGAACAAAACCGGCGGACAGCGGGGCGTACCCGAAGGCCGGAAAGATCTGATTCGTTACGGCAAAGACGGATACCAATACCAGGCCGAACCAGAACGCCGGAATGGCAATCGCGATGGATGCCACGACGTTGACCATGCGGTCGACGATTCCGCCAGGGCGCAGCGATGCGACAACGCCGAGGATCACGCCGACCGTCACCGCAAGCACCATCGTGAAGATCACCAGTGACAGCGTTGTCGCCATCCTCCGCAATATCAGATCCGTAACCGACTGGTGGGAGAGGAACGACGTTCCCAAATCTCCTTGCAACACGCCCCCGACCCATCGGAGATATCGCAGGAAGATGTTGTCGTCCAAATGAAGTGACGAACGGATCTCGGCCAGCCGCTCGGGCGTCGGATTTTCTCCGGCGAGAATGACCGCCGGATCTCCGGGCGACAGATCGATCAACAAGAAGATCATCAAGGGCACGATCAACAGAAGCGGCACAGCCGCCAACAGCCGTCGCCCGGCATAACGCAACATAAGCACCCCTCACCGGCGCTTACAGCCGGTCCGTGTCGGCGGTTCCGCCTCCGGGTACGTGCAGATTGCAGATACCCGGAAGCGAACCGGTCTTCATCGAGAACGATCTGAATTCAGCAGTTCTACTTGGTCAATCCGACGTATCGCAGATCGAAGATTCCGGTATCGACCCACGGGATGTTGTCGGCATTGACAACCTTGCCACTGAATATCGTGGCGTTCGTCTGGTTGCAGATCGGCACCCACATGGCTTCCGCGAGTGTCTTCGACCAAATCTCGTGGTACAGGTCAGCGCGAGCGTCCTGCGACAACGTCGGGTCGGAGGCCTTCTTTGCCAGTGCTGCAACTTCGGGATTGCCGTTGCTCATGTCGTAGGGACCCACGACAAACGTATTGACAGTTTCGGCCGGATCGACCTTCGGGCTGAAGCTGTTGGACACCATCGACTGGTAGTTGCCGGCAATGTATCCCGGTTCGTTCTGCGTGTTCGGCACCGGCTCGAGCTCGGCATCGAATCCCGCTGCAGCCAAAGAAGACTGAATCACGTTGGTGGGCTTCTCGGTGTTGGTTCCGGCAGCGAAGGTCAATGAGATCTTCGCTCCACCCGCACCTTGAACAAGGCTCTTGGCCTTCTCCAGATCAAAGGTATACGGGTACTTGTAGGAGGGATCCGCTGCCCAGCTGGATTCGGGATACATCTGACGGTACGGCGTGCAGGTACCCGAGAAGAGCGCACTGATTGCCTCCGGGTCGATTGCATGTGCAACTGCCTGGCGCACTTCAGGTTTCGCCAAGTCATCGCGTGCGCGCATGAAGACACCGAGCACGTTGCGGAACTTCACCTTGTCAACGCCGATGACATTGCGGTCCGCAAGCGTCTGGGACTGGACGATCTCGTTGGCAGAGCTAACCCAGCTGATGTCCGTGGCACCGGTCTGCAGGCCGTTCAGGCGTGTCGTTGCATCGGGCATCCACTTGAACTGGATCCCACCGAGCAATCCCGCTGCCGAATCCCAGTATGTTCCCTCGGCGCGTGTGACATCAAGAGATTCTTCCGGCACGTACTTCGTTACGATGTACGGTCCGGATCCGCCCTGGCCGGGATCGTTCCGAATGTCAGTACCGGCTTCTATAACCTTGGGGCTGACCATCATTCCGACATTGGTGCTGAACAGTCCGGGCAATTCCACCCCGGATCCCTTGACGAGGTTCAAACGCACCGTCGTCGGATCTACAGCCTCAATCGAGGTGATGTCGTCGAGCGCTGCGACAACCGTGCTACCGGCCATTGTCTTTCCGCGTTGGAAGTTCGCGGCGACAGCTGCGGCATCGAACTTGGATCCGTCATGGAACGTGACGTCGTCCCGCAGCTTCAATTCGAGATACGCGCCGTCGGGGGCAAACTCCCATGACTTAGCAAGTCCTGGAATGAGATTGCCGTCCTTGTCGACCATCGTCAAACGATCGAACATCGGAGTCAGGTAGCCCCATCCGCCATAGCTTGCCTGCAGGTACGGGTCCAGATTTCGAGTCGGCGCCGCCGCCGTCACCCGAAGGACGGCACTGCGATCGATATCCGCTGCCGACGCAGTCGAGCCGCCGGCCGTGGTTGTTCCGCCACCTCCGCCGCACCCGGCCACTGCCAGCGCAGTCACCAACGCCACGGCGGCAACTTTGCCTCTGCCGTTCCATTTTCCGGTCATCGAATTCCTCTCGAAGTGAATCTCTACCGATCAGAAACCCCGTACGCACACAGCCGCTCAGGTCTACTTGGCAGACTAACGCGAATATACCTATTAGGTATACGTTTTTTGGAACTCAGTTTGAGTTTCGATCCAGAGTGAAAATTCACCAACCCCGAATCCCGCTCAACGAGACGGAAATTCGGGACGAAGGACCTAGTCAGGGCCCTGGCTGATCTCGCAATGCCTTCTTATCCACCTTGCCCAACGCGGTCAATGGAAGGCTGTCCACGATGTGAATCCGCTTCGGGGCTTGGACCGACCCTTTGCGTTGCTTGACCAACGCCACCAACTCGGACTCATCGACGATTGCGCCGGGCCGTAGAACTACCGACGCCGTCACGGCTTCACCCCATTTGTCGTCCGGGGTTCCGTACACTGCGGCGCTGGATACAGATTCATGGGAGGTCAACGCATCCTCGACCTCTTTGGGATAGACATTGAACCCACCGCTGATGATCATGTCCTTCTTACGATCGACGATGTACAGGTATCCCCGATCATCGGCACGCGCGATATCGCCGGTATGCAACCAACCGTCCACGAGCGTTTCTGCCGTCAACTCGTCGTTCTTCCAGTAGCCATCCATTGTGGCACCGTCGCGCACGCACACTTCTCCGAGTTCGCCCGTGGGGACCTCCTGTCCCTCGGCGTCCCGTACCGAAACGGTGAATGGACTGAGCGGAAATCCACAGGACGAGAGCAGATCCGGGTCGCTCGGATCGTGGTCTGACTTTTTCAGTAGTGCGATCGGATAACACTCGGTCTGTCCGTACAGTTGCGAAAATACCGGACCTACTCGATCCAGACCCTCCATCAACCGGGACGGCGACATCGGCGATGCACCGTACAGGATCAACTCCAGCGAAGAAAGATCCGCGCCGTCGATGGCGGGGTCGTCGAGCATCGAGTAGATCATCGACGGCACAAGGAGCGTGAAGTTCGATCGCTCACGCTCTATCGCAGCGAAGACACGCTCCGGGGTGAATCCGTTGATCAGATGCACGCTGCCACCACGAATGAAGGTGGACAACACTTTCGACCCACCGACATGACTCAAGGGTGCTACCGAAAGGTAACGAGGGCTGTCCGGAATCTCGAAGTCGCTCAAAATGCCGGCCGTCGCCCGGACAGCAGACGCATGGCGACGCATCACGCCTTTCGGTTTTCCGGTAGTTCCGCCGGTATACGCGATCACTGCGATGTCCGATCGCGAGGCAAGGTCTACTGCCCGCGAACTTCCGACCGAATTCGCCAAATCTTCCAGATCACAGGCAAAGTCGCACGGTCCGAAACTGAAAACAGCAGTGACATCGTCTACGCACGCGGCGGCCAATTGCCCGGCACGCTCACTGTGATGGCGTTCATCGACCACCACGCCGTCTACTTCGGCGTCGCGTATCTGGAACATCTGATCGTCGAACGAGCCCATCGGATGCAACCATGACGTCGCGATTCCGGAAGCATGCGCGGCTGCGCCGATACACCAGGCTTCGGCACGGTTGCCGGCCAATATCGCGAGGGTAGATCCTCGACCTAATCCCTTGCGCTGCAGTACATGTTGATAGCGTCCGATCAGATCGGCCGCACCGGCATAGGAGAGCCTCCCGCCGTCCCAGGAGAACGCCAGCCGTTCCGGATATCGACGTAGCGCCCGAATCGTCAGCGAACCCATCGTCTGGCCGGGGCCGGAGATTCCCGCATTCCGATTTCCTGCAGATATCACTGAAGTTCCTCCAGCGCAGTCACGTTCGCCTGCATCTCGAGCATCGAACGGGTTCTCGCACGGGCACTGTCGTACTCGTTTCGCGTATCTCGGACGAGGTCCGATACCGGCCCTCGCCGCTTCACACCCGACACCGTGTGTCCGGCACTCCAGACGTCGGTCCATCGCACCGGACCAGCGGCCGGCGCCTTCGCCCCGAACAGTTCGGCCGAATCCTTCACGGAGATCTGCTCGTTCAATTTTCCGGGATCGAGCCCCTGCGCCCTGATGGACGGCTCGAGCATGTTCGTGCGCAACCCTGTGAACGCGTTGGTCAGAAGTACATCGTCCATCGTGCTGGCGACCAACATGTCCTTGTACGCCGGGGCACCGGCACTCTCGTCCGTGGCAATGAACCGAGTACCCATGTAGGCCGCGTCGTATCCCGCCACCTCCGCGGCCCACAAGGCGTGTCCGTCCGAGATTCCTCCTGCGAGAATAACTGTGCCCTCGAAGAATTCGCGAACCGCGCGAACAAAGACGAACGGGTTCATCCAACCCGTCTGACCACCGGCCCCCGCGGACAACAACACGAGTCCGTCTGCTCCGGCCGCAACTGCTTTCTCGGCGTGACGAAGAGTTCCGACGTCGGCAAAGACCTTGGCACCGATGTCGTGAAGGGGACCGATGATCGGCGCGGGAGACCCTACACTCGCAATTACCAATTCCACCCGGTGTCGGAGTAGACACGCAAGATCGTCTGCCAGTCGAGGTTGCCTGATGATCAGGTTGGGGCAGTACGGGGCGATTGTTCCACCGCTCTCCGCCTGCTCGCGATCGAAGATCGTCAGCCAGTTATCGAGTTCCTCCACGGTGCGAGCGTTAGCCGTCGGAAAGGCACCGACTACTCCCGCGGCACAGGCGGCCGAGACAAGTTCAATCCCGCTCACCCTGAGCATCGGAGCTGCGATGACGGGGATCCTCAGACGGCTGCCGAACATATTCCGAAAGATGTGCGTCGTATCGGACTCTTCAACACCGGCTGCACTCAGGCTCACAAATCTTCTCCAATTCTCTTGCAATACAAACGATCAGGGCAAGTATCCAGTACGCATGACGGGACTGGCGGGCTCCGAATCACGGCCGGCCGAGAGTCGCAGCGCCCCGAGCAGCGCGTTGCGCAATTCGCGCGGGTCAATCACATCGTCATAGGTCACCGAACTTGCCAGACGCCACGGACCTGCGGCCTCGTTCTCGATCAATGCGCGCTGTGTGCGCTCGTCCGCTTTCGCGGTTCGCCCACCCACGGCGGCCGGAATTCCACCCAGCATGCCGCCGGGGAAGGACAGCGAAATCGTCTGATGGTCAAAAGCATTCTGCCCCATAACAGATCCCCCGAAGCCGAACGCTTTCCGCACTGTCACATGCATTTTCGGCACCGTTGACCGATGCTGAGCCGCAAACATTCGAGCGCTCGCGCGAAGTATCCCGTCTCGTTCGGACTTACTTCCCGCCAGAACGCCCGGGTTATCGGCCAGGAAAATCAACGGCAGATGAAAAGCGCCGGTCATCTCGATGAACCGCGTTGCCTTCTCCGCCGCTGCAACGTCGAGCGCACCAGCTAGTACCAGCGGCTGATTGGCGACGACGGCGACTGCTCGACCACCCATCCTGGCCAGTGCAGTGATCACGGAAGAACCGTGGTGTGGCTGTAGCTCGAAGAGACTGCCGTCGTCCACCATCACTGACAACACATCTCGCATGTCGTACGGGATACGAGGATTCGGAGGAAGGATGTCGAGAAGAGTTTCGAGTGACCGTGGTGCCGCAATGGGCGCTTCGGTATCCGAGTGTTCCGTGCGACTCCAGGCATTCGACGGAAAATACGACAGGTAGCGCCGAGCCATTGCGAGCGCAGAGTCGATGTCTGCGGCCACATTGTCTGCGACACCACTCTGCACGGCGTGCACGTGCGGCCCACCGAGATCTTCCTTGGTCACCTTTTCACCCAGCGACGCCTCCACCAATGGTGGGCCCGCAGTAAACAGTGCGCCGTGACCTTCGATCATCACCACAAAATCAGACATGGGCGCAGCGAGCGCACCATGGCCCGCCGAGGGGCCACAGACTATCGAGACCGTCGGAACGAGTCCTGAAAGTTCCGCCATCGCTTGAAGATCGTTGGGTGCCGGCCGATGCGGGTGCAGTGCATTGGTGGCCCGATGCCCCGCGCCTTCCAGCAACATGATCAACGGAGCACGCTCCCGCTTGGCAAGTTCCGCGATGCGGGCACGTTTGGTCGCGGCCGCAGTTCCGATCGATCCGCCGGCAACCGTGAAATCCTCCGAACCGACCAGAACCGGTCGACCGTCGACGAGACCGGATCCGGCAACAAATCCATCCGACGGTATCGATGTATCGCCGCCGAGAATGCCGATTTCCTGGAAAGTGCCGTGATCCAACAGCTTCGCTATGCGCTCGCGGGAATCCACCCGACCGAATCGCCGGTAGCGCAGCAACTTGTCCGGCCCACCCATTGCCCGAGCCGCCACGCGGCGCTCATCGAGCGCAGCCAGCAACGGTGCCCAGGCATGACGATTCTCCGAGACCATCGACGGTTCCGCTTCGACATCGAGTTGTTTGCGTACCACTTTTCCGGTTGCATTGCGCGGTAACGGTTCAGTTGTCAGTCGCCATCGCGACGGAACCTTGTACTTGGCGAGGCGTTCCCGTAGGTACCCGAGCAGCTCCACCTCCGTGACAGATCCCGGCTCCTCGACCACAACGATCGCAGCCACCTCTTCGCCCAAATCTTCATGCGAAACCCCGACGACAGCGCATTCCTGTACCGCCGGGTGCTCACTGAGGACGTTCTCGACCTCGACCGGGTAGATATTCTCGCCACCACGCAGAATCAGATCGGAACGACGGCTGCTTACACGAAGGTGACCGTCTGCCATGAACCCCAGATCTCCGGTGCGCAGCCATCCTTCTTCGTCGAGTGCCGCCGACGTCGCAGATTCGTTGTTCCAGTAACCCACCATGACGTGCGGCCCGCGCAGGCATATCTCACCCTCGTAACCGTCCGGGAGCCGATGACCGTTGTCGTCCCGGATCTCGACACTCATCGTGACGACGGGGCGACCCACGGAATCGGGGTAGTCCTCGAGATCGGCTGCTGTCGCCAATGTGGCTCCGGTGGACGACTCGGTGAGCCCGTACGTCGTCCCCAACGAACGCCCTGCCACCGGCAACAGTTCGCGGACCTTCTCCTTCAGCACCGTCGACGACGGCGCCGATCCCAGTGACATCGTCTTGAGTGAGGACAGATCGTATCGGGACAGATCACCGTGTGAAACAAGGCGATTCGCCATCGTCGGAACAGCTCCCCAGTTGGTGACCTGCTCACGCTCGATCAATCGCAGCACGCGGTCGATGTCGAAGCGCCCGCTGTAGATGACGGCGGTGTCACCGATCGACAACCGTGGAACGGCGAGATTGTGCAGTGACGCGATGTGGAACAGCGGATTCGACAGGAGAAACCGCCGGTCCGCGGGTGTGCTTCCGAGATGCGTTGCCAACGCGTCGTTGAATCGGTGAAAGTCGTTTGCCGTGATGACGTTCCGATGCGAGTGTGTTGCACCCTTCGGTCGACCGGTTGTGCCGCTGGTGTACAAGATGACGGCGGGATCGTCCTCGTCAATAGCGCAGGTCGGCAGTTCTGCGGCCACGTGCACCGTGGACAACCGCGGTACGTCGGATTCGACGGACAGCACCGGCACGTTCACATCACCGAGCAGTTCTCGTCGTTTTGCATCGGCGACAACAAGTTTCGGAGTGGAGTGCTTCATGCCGTAATCGATCTCGGGAGCGGACCACATCGCGTTCATCCCGACCACGATTGCCCCGAGCGACGTTGCCGCCCAGAACGTGACGATCCACTGGGCGTTGTTCGCCGACAGAATCGCCACGCGGTCGCCCTTGCCGATCGAGTACGTGCGTCGCAACTCCTCCGCTAGTGACGCCACGCGAGAGAAATGATCGGCGAACGTGATCCGCAGTTCGTCACACACCAGATACTCGGCATCGCCGTACCGGACCGATGCCGCCAGAATCTCACGAAGCGTGTGCGCCCGGTTCGTGAACACCGGCATGACATGGCCGCGCACGGATTCGTCAGCCACCTCGAACAACTGCCCCGGGCCTGTCAGTTCTTCCACGGCCAGAGAACGCCGGTGTGCCATGTCCGCTTGAACGACCATCCTTTATCCATTTCTGTGACAACGCAGTTCGGTCGCGCTGGGAGAAAACTCGATGTGGATCGACGCCTGATCGTTCCACTCGAGGCGGCTACTCACCACCGCACATTGTGGATACTACGCAGAAGGGTCGTTCGATATGGGATATTTCGATTAGAAATACTTTTGAGTTCCGGGAGCCCGTCGAACCCCGCTCGATGCACGACAAAACGGCCCGGCAGTGTGCAAAGAACACACCGCCAAACCGTTTTGTCGCGCTGTTATCCCTGGGTCGGCGGCCACACCGGGGCGATGGACCACGGACGTGCCGTTTCGAGTTGCGACGCAACTTGAATCAGCAAATCTTCGCGCCCGAACGCGGCAACCAACTGCACGCCGATAGGCACGCCAGCCGAGTCATGACCCATCGGCAAGGAAATCGCCGGCTGACCAGAGCTGTTGAACGGACTGGTCAAACCGCTGTATCCGGCCGAGTGCTCCCAGATCGACATGGGATTCGCCGTATCGAGCAGACCCAGAGGTGCGGCCGGCCGAGCCATCGTCGGGGTAAGCAACAGATCGTGATCGACGAAGAACGCGCCGATCACCTGGGCCGCCCGCTCGAGTTCCTGCAGTGCTTTGACGACGTTGGTCGCACTCTCGGTCTTCGCGCGGTCGTAGATCATCCGAGCCATCGGCTCGAGGTCGTCGTCGCGGATTGCGCGGTTCACGGCCTCGAGTCGTGCGTCGACCTCAATGGTCATGGGAATGCCCATCAACACGGAAAGCCCAGCAGTGAGCGCATCGAGCGGAAAGTCCGGGGCACCTTCGGTGACATGGTGACCGAGTTCTTCGAGCAGACCGGCAACGCTCGTGGTGACGGCCGCGCACTCCGGGTCCACCGGTGTGCCGTCCGGCAACGCGTTACTCAGAGCGATCCGCAACCGTCCGGGATCCGCGCCCACCTCCTCGACGTACGGCCGCTTCGGCGCCAGGATCACGTACGGATCGCCCACCGTCGGCCCGGCGGCAAGATCGAGGAGCAACGCGGTGTCCCGCACACTTCGGGTGAGCGCGTGGTGAACGCCCATCGGCGACGCGAACAGAGTTCGTGCCGGCGCCGTCGGCGTTCGACCGCGACTGGGCTTGAGACCAACCAGACCGCAGGCGGACGCCGGGATGCGGATCGATCCCCCGCCGTCACTGGCATGGCCGGCGGGCACGATTCCTACTGCAACAGCTACAGCCGTTCCGCCCGACGACCCACCGGGGGAACGATCGAGGGCATACGGGTTGCGGGTTGGACCGAACAGCGCAGGTTCGGTGCTCGCGTTCTTGCCGAACTCCGGAGTGTTCGTCTTACCGACAATCACCAGCCCGGCACGACGGTATCGTTCAACGAGCGTCGAATCCGCCTGCGCCACAGCGTCGGCGAACAAACGAGATCCGTTGGTGCTCGGTAAGCCTGCGACGTCCAGTCCGAGGTCCTTGATCACGAACGGGATACCGTGGAGTGGACCTTCGGGAAGACCGGCAGCGACCTCGTTCCGAGCTTCGTCGCGGCGCTCGCTGATCACTGCATTGACGGCAGGGTTCCGCTCGTCGAGCCGGTCAAGGCTGAACTCCAGGACCTCCTTGGCAGATACGTCCCCCTCGCGAATCGCCCCGGCCAGGCCAGTCATGTCACTGTTGTCGAACAAATCCTGCATCGATGCCCTCATCACTCGTGTGCTGCATTGTGCGATTGTGAGGTCCGTCATATCAACCACAACGGGCGACAGGCCTTAAGGATTCCGCTTACCGGGACTGACGCGAGGGCGCATGGCAATCGCAGGAGTCGTCGACGCCACAGGCGAGAGCACCGTCGACAATTGTCGGGAGCAGCCCGGAATGTTTGTTTTGCGACTCCACACTCACCCGCACCTTACTGGCCGGGTAAAAGGTTCCGAGGGACATCATCTTTCCCCTCTCCCTCAAACTCCGATGCGCAAGGTTCTCAAGTTCGAACTGCGGGCGTCGAAATAGATCACGGTTGCCCACAGCGCTACTTTTTGCGCGAACCTCGAAATTCCCGGCGAGGCAGATACTCCCGCCAGGGTGCCTTACATTTCCGGCCGAGAGTCAACGCGGACAAGTGGGGCGAGGACGCAGATCGACAGGCTGTCCATCGGAGGGGGACGGTAATGACGTGAAGTTAAGCGGGGCAACGTAGTCGGCGTCGACGTGCCAGTCGAAGCGTAGGAGAAGGTGATGCACGATTGCTTTGATCTCGGCACCGGCGAAATGCATTCCGAGGCATTTGTGCACACCACCGCCGAACGGCTCCCAGGCGAATCGATGCACCTTGTCTTCGCGTCGATGCTCTGCGAAGCGCTCGGGATCGAAACGCTCGGGATCAGGCCAGTACTGCGACATGTGGTGGGTGAAATGAGGAGCAACCGCGACATACGTTCCCGCAGGAACGAAGTGCCCCTGCACTTGGGTATCGCGAATCGCTCGGCGCGCCACAACCGGCACCGGAGAGACGATCCGGAGGCATTCCTTCATGACCAGATCAAGGCTGCCGAGTCCGTCGAGATCTGCATAACTCGGCGTCGACGTCCCCAACGCGAGCGACTCTGCCCGGCACTTGTCCTGCCACTGTGGGTGTTGACCCAGGTATTGCATCATCGTGGAGATGGTGATCGTGGAGGTGTCGTGCGCGGCCATCAGAAGGAAAATCATGTGGTCGATCACCTCGTCGTCACTGAAGCGTTGTCCCGCTTCGGATTCGATGTGACAAAGCACGGAGAACAGATCGTCAGTTTCTCGATTTCGGCGCGCCGGCAGGTAGCGACGAAAGAAGGCTTCGAGGACTCGGCGGCCGTCCAGTCCTCGCTTCCATCGAGTCCCGGGTACACGATAACGGACCACCGAGGTTGCCGCCTGGACACAATCGACGAAAGCCTTTTTCACTGCGGATATTTCGCTTTCGGTGCTTCCTTCCGCCCCGCCCATAAAGATGTCGGTGGCGAGGTCGAGAGTGAGCGTCTTCAGTGCCGTGTAAGCACGAAATCCGTCTGTGGGCGCCCAGGCGTCGAGTGCCGAATCGATCGCCGGGTTGAGAACGTCGACGGTCTTCTCGAGTCGTGATCGGGTGAACGCCTGCTGCATGATTCGACGGTGTCGTAGATGTTCTTCCGAATCGAGAAGCATCAGTCCACCGTGAAAGAAGGGGCCGATCAGCACTGACCAACCGTCACTGTTGACGAAAGCCCGATCTTTGTTCTGCAGCACTTCTTGACACGCATCAGGTCCGAGAACAGCGATCCATCGCCGACCGACCATCGAGAACCAGGAGACCTCGCCGTAACGATCCCAGTTCTCTTGCATCAAAGCGAGTGGATCGCGGATGTATGCAAGTGCGTGCCCGACGAGGGGCAGCCCTGACCGGCCCGAAATCGGGCGCAACTCCGAACGTGCGGGTGGGCGAGCCAGGATCTTGGACACTACGACCTCTACTCCCATTCAATCTGACAGCGCATCCTGTCAGATTAATGTAGTCTGCGTCACAGTGAGCGCGTCTGTCAATATCGACCTATGACTCCTCCTACGCCGCGTCGATATGCCGGCCTGAGCGGCGACCAGCGCTCAGCACTGCGGCGCGAAAGCTTGCTCGAGGCAGGGCTGGAAGTATTTGCAGCCGCAGGCAATCGAGGCGCCACGATGACCGCAATCTGCGCACAGGCCAAGCTGACGGAACGATACTTCTACGAAAGTTTCACCAGTAGAGACGAACTACTGCAGAAGGTCCTGGACGGACTTGCCGACGAGGTCCGCGACGCCGGCCTGGCCGCACTTCGGGCGAGCGACGGGACGCTCGAGCAGCGCGTACGACATGCCATCACGTCGTTCGTCAGCATCCTCACCGACGATCCACGCAAGGGTCGTGTCGCGATGATCGAATCAGCTGCATTCGAACCCCTGCGCACTCACCGACGCGCAGTACTGCGAGGCTTTGCTCAGATGGTCGCGGACGAAGCCACACGAATGTACGGCGATCGAGCTTGGCCACCACATCAAGGTCAGATCAACGGACTGCTGTTTGTGGGCGGCCTTGCCGAGCTGGTCACCGCGTGGTTGAACGATGAGATCGCTATTACGCCTGAGGAGATCGTCGAGGCGGCAACATACCAATTCATATCCACCGCACACCGTTGAGTGACAGCCGATCCGACACCTGGCAACTGCCCCGTCACACCAGGCAAGTGGCCGCAGGCGCGATACTTGTCCCTATGAGTGAACGCGCAGACATCCCCGGAACCGACCCGGCGCAGTTCCGGGTTCATGTCGCGTCCCAGGCGATTCGACTGTTCTCCGAGAACGGGTACGAAGCCACCACAGTCGAACAGATCGCCGCTGCTGCCGGGGTGTCTCGTCGTACGTTCTTCCGGCAGTTCCGTTCCAAAGAGGACGTGATCTTCGCCGATCACGAGTCACTTCTAGAGCACGTAGCGGAGTTCCTGTCGGCTGATTCCGCCGATCCGTGGGCGTCGGTGTGTAAGGCCGCCGGATTGGTGTTCGATTTCTTCCAGAAGAACCGCGACCTGTCGATGCGGCGGTACCGCGTCGTCCAGCATGTTCCTGCGCTGCGTGACCGCGAACTGGTCACCGGTTTCCGCTACGAACGACTCTTCGTCGATTACCTGCGCAGCGCTGTGCCTCGCGAACCGGTACTCAAAGTCGTCGGTTTTGCCGCCGCTGTCACTGCGTGCCACAACTACCTTTTGCGAAGCATGATCAAGGGCGATTCCGATGCCACGGCCGACGCACTGCGTCAAGCACTGCTTGATGTGCGTCGTACGTACGGGGTGGTACCAGGATCCCAGGAAGTTGCTGCTACGGAGAAGTCTGTACTGGTAGTCGCATTTTCTCCGGGAACTTCCGCCGAAGAAATCAGCAGAAAGATCCACGAACAGCTCGGCTGAGACGCACCATACCGACACCCACTCCTTGACCTGGCACTGAGTGCCGTGTTTGACTGACTGCATTGGCACCAGTCTGCTGACGAGCCATGCTGGTCTTGTCGGCGCCGCACGACCCACCTTCCAACAAGGAGCATTCCCATGGCAGGAAACCCGGACTTCAATCTCTTCAAGCTGAACGAAGAGCACGACGAGCTGCGGGCTGCTATCCGCGGACTCTCCGAGAAGGAAATTGCGCCCTACGCCAAGGACGTCGACGAGAACGCACGTTTTCCCGAAGAAGCACTGACCGCGCTCAACGCGTCGGGCTTCAATGCCATCCACGTCCCCGAGGCGTACGACGGCCAGGGCGCAGATTCCGTCGCGACCTGCATCGTCATCGAAGAAGTTGCCCGGGTCTGTGGATCGTCCTCCCTGATCCCCGCCGTCAACAAGCTCGGCACCATGGGCCTCATCCTCAAGGGTTCCGAAGAGCTCAAGGCCAAGGTCCTCCCGGATCTCGTCAACGGCGGAATGGCGTCGTACGCCCTCTCCGAGCGTGAGGCCGGCTCCGACGCCGCCGCCATGCGTACCCGCGCGAAGGCCGACGGCGACGACTGGATCCTCAACGGCTCCAAGTGCTGGATCACCAACGGCGGCAAGTCAACCTGGTACACCGTCATGGCTGTCACCGACCCCGACAAGGGCGCCAACGGCATCTCTTCCTTCATGGTTCACAAGGACGACGAAGGCTTCGTCGTGGGCCCCAAGGAGAAGAAGCTCGGAATCAAGGGCTCCCCCACCGCTGAGCTGTACTTCGAGAACTGCCGCATCCCCGGCGACCGCATCATCGGCGCACCGGGCACCGGCTTCAAGACGGCACTCGAAACCCTCGATCACACGCGCCCCACCATCGGTGCGCAGGCCGTCGGCCTCGCCCAGGGCGCACTCGATGCGGCATTGGCATACACCAAGGACCGCAAGCAGTTCGGCAAGTCCATCAGCGACTTCCAGGCTGTGCAGTTCATGCTCGCCGACATGGCGATGAAGGTCGAAGCCGCTCGTCTGATGGTTTACACCTCCGCAGCGCGCGCCGAGCGCGGCGAGAAGAACCTCGGCTTCATCTCCGCAGCAGCCAAGTGCTTTGCATCCGACGTTGCCATGGAGGTCACCACCGACGCAGTTCAGCTGTTTGGCGGCGCCGGCTACACCACCGATTTCCCGGTCGAGCGCATGATGCGCGACGCAAAGATCACGCAGATCTACGAAGGCACCAACCAGATCCAGCGTGTCGTGATGTCGCGCGCACTGCTTAAGTAGGGTCTACGACCCTGTGCGCCTTTTTGGTAGTTACGACTGCCGAAAAGGCGCACAGGGACTTCGTCCCAAAATCGATTGAGGAGAATTGTGGAACTCGTAGGCGTTATCGGCGGCGGCACCATGGGTGCAGGCATTGCTGAGATTTGTGCAAAAGCCGGCAGCTCGGTGCTGGTGCTCGAAACCAAAGAAGAATTCGCTGCTGCTGCGCGCGAACGCATCTCGAAGTCGATCAACCGCGGCGTCGCCAAGGGCAAGATCACTCAGGAAGATGCAGATGCGGCAATCGCTCGCGTCCGCGTCACCCTGGACATGGAAGAGTTCGCCGATCGTGATCTGGTGATCGAAGCTGCTCCCGAGATCGAAGCCCTCAAATACGAGATCTTCGGCAAGCTCGACAAAATCGTCAAGCCGTCCGGCATTCTGGCGACCAACACGTCGTCGATCCCCGTCATCAAGATCGCCAAGGCCACTTCGCGTCCCGGCCAGGTTGTCGGTGTTCACTTCTTCAACCCCGTGCCGGTCATGCCGCTCGTGGAGATCGTGGTCAGCCTGACCACGTCCGAGGAAACCGTCCTCGCTGTCACCGATTACGCCAAGAACACGTTGCGTAAGAAGACAGTTCGTGCGGGCGACCGTTCGGGCTTCATCGTCAACGCCCTGCTCATCCCGTACCTCTGCCAGGCTGTCCGGATGCTCGATTCCGGTTACGCCACAGCAGAAGACATCGACGAGGCCATGAAGGGCGGCTGCGGCTACCCGATGGGCCCGCTGACGCTCCTCGACACTGTCGGCCTCGATGTTGCTCTTGCAGCGGCCGAGTCGCTGTACGCGGAATTCGCCGAGCCGCACTACGCTCCCCCGGCACTGCTGCGTCGCATGGTCGACGCCGGCCGCCTCGGCAAGAAGACCGGTCGCGGGTTCTACGACTACGCGTAACCACTTCACCTTTCACCTTCGGTCCCATACCTTTCGACGGTATGGGGCCGGATGTGTATTCGAGTGAGTCACCTCAGTGCTTGCGGTCCCCGTCTGCAGCGGTGAACGCTGCGCCGGAAGACAGTTCGTTCCAATGCCCCTCACTGGTACACACCTCGACGATCTCGCCACCTTCGGACGCACTTGTACCAGCCAGCACTCCGAACTCGAGAGCTTCGATCGCCCGAAAACCGGTTCACCGTCCGCCGTGAAATGCACACTCGCATCGGGCGGTAGGTGAAGCGTCGCTGGAGGCCTAGCTACCATCCCTCGAAAGCGTCACGCGCGGAGATGTTTTGACCGACCCCGCTCGGCGTTCTATGCAGATTGAGCGAATCTCTCTAACAACGTGACGAAAGTCGACACATCCTCTTGCGTCCACCCCTCGAGCATGTCGGCGATCCCGTCACGCCTGTCCTTGCTCACGTCCCCGAACTTCGCTGCCGCTTCCAGCGTCGGCGAAAACAGCGCCACCCTGCCGTCTCGAGGGTCAGGTTCGGAGACCAGATAGCCCTCCTTGACCAGAGCAGTCAACTGTCGACTCACCACACTTCTGGCTAATCCCGTGGCAGCAATAATCGCCGCTGGTGACATTGGAGCCACGTCCGCAATTCGCGCCATAATGACAAACGCGGCGGGCGCCATCCCTGGCGCAACCGTTCCCGCACTGGTCAACACAGCCTTCCGAGAACTCCGCACAAGCTTGCTGATTGCCTCTTGAATCGCCCGGATATCCGTCTCAGATTTTGTCGAACTCACCTGATCAGCATAGAGGCCGCGACGTGTCCCGAGTCTCACCCTCCACAAATATAGTTGCATGATGTAACTAAATATTATTGACTATGGTCACATACTTTTTGTCAGCGGAGCAAGGAACCTCATGAAGGTAACGACAGTCGATAACAGTCCGACCACGACAATGTCTCGACGCCAGGTAAACGAAGCCTTCGGCGGAATTCTCATGGGAATGCTCGTCGCCATTTTGTCGACTTCCGTCATCAACACCTCCCTCCCTCGCATCGTCACCGATCTCGACGGCAATCAATCGACGCTTACCTGGGTCGTCACCGGATCGTTGCTCGCGGTCACCGTGAGCACCCCGATTTGGGGCAAGCTCGCCGATCTCTTCAACCGAAAACGTCTTCTGCAAATCTCGCTGGCAATCTTCATGGCAGGCTCACTCACTGCCGGACTGGCGCAAACGCCCATGATGATGATCGCTGCGCGCGTGGCACAGGGAATTGGAACCGGCGGACTCCTTGCCCTCTCCCAAGTCGCGATCGCTGACATCATCAGCCCTCGCGAACGCGGAAAGTACATGGGCTTCCTCGGTGCTGTCGTCGTGGCCGGCACGGCCGGCGGACCACTCCTCGGCGGCTTCGTCACCGATACGTTCGGCTGGCGCTGGAACTTCTACATCGTCATTCCCGTTGCCGTCATCGCGATGATCGTCATCCAGCTCAAGCTCATCGTGGCCACACCCAAAGGCGCCGCTCGCATCGACTACATCGGGTCGGTCCTACTCACCGCCGCAATTTCGACGCTTCTCATCTGGCTCTCGCTCGGCGGCAACGAATTCGCGTGGGACTCCACATTGTCGTGGGGACTGGGCGTCGGCACAGCGGTGCTGATCGCAGTGACGTTGATCGTAGAGAGCAAGGTGAAGAACCCTGTCCTCCCCTTACACATGTTCCGGGAAAGAACCTTCACCTTGGCGATCATCGCCAGCCTGTCCGTTGGCATCGTCCTCTACAGCGTCTCCGTCTTCTTCAGCCAGTACATGCAGCTCAGCCGCGGCGCCACCGCCAGCGGCGCCGGCCTGATGACACTCCCGCAGGTCGCCGGCAACCTCATCGCCTCTACCGTCGTCGGCGCCCTCATCAGTCGTACCGGCAAGTGGAAGCCTGCACTGATCGCCGGAGCGTCGCTACTCGTCGTCGGCACCATCCTGCTCTCGACTCTGCGGGTGGACAGCCCGTACGCCGTAATCTTCCTTGCCACACCGATCATCGGACTCGGCCTCGGCATCATGTCGCAAAACCTTGTCCTGGTCGTGCAGAATGCCGCGAACGTGCTCGAGATCGGCGCGGCCAGCTCTGCCGCCGCATTCTTCCGCAGCCTCGGCGGCGCCCTCGCCGTAGCAGTGCTCGGAGCAGTACTCTCCACACGCGTCGATACCGAGATCGACAACGGCCTTCAAGAATCAGACATAGCAAGATCAGCGAGTGGGCTTATGGACGGAACGCTCCCCGACTTGCATACCTTGCCCGACGCAGTGCGCAACATAGTCGAATCCGCGTACGGACAGGGCATCGGAGAAGTCTTCCTCATCGCCGTTCCGTTCGCCGTGATCGCCCTGATCTGCGTCATCTTCATCCCGAACGCAGCTCTTGGCAACAAATCAGGTATCGAGCAGCTCGCCGACATCGAACAAGACGAGTCCGTAGAAGCTCCCGCTGCCGTCAAGGTGTCCTAGCCACTTCGGCAAACATTATGTGGCCGACGACTGACATGTCGTCGGCCACGTGGCCGGTATCGTCGTTGCCATGGCCCAATTACCTTCCGACGCGATCAGTGTCCGTGTAGACAGTTGGACCTGGGCTGTCCGCCTGTTCAAGACCCGTTCGCAAGCTGCGGCAGCGTGTCGCTCCGGACACGTCCGCGTGAACGGAACCTCGGCGAAGGCTGCTCAGCAGGTCAAGGCCGGCGACGAAGTTCGGGTGCGGGTGTCCGGCGTCGAACGCATCGTTCTCGTGGTCAAACCGATCACCAAACGCGTCGGCGCGGTTCTGGTTGCCGACTGTTTGAAAGACAATTCACCGCCACCCCCACCGCCGGAACTTCTGGCATCGATACCGATGCGCGATCGTGGCGCGGGCCGCCCCACCAAGCGGGAACGGCGAGATCTCGAGAAGCTTCGCGGTCTAGATCTCTGACGTCGGTATATCAGCCACTACATAGGTCGATTCCAGCAGTAGGGTGTCCGTGACACGGATACCGGTGACGGCTTCGCACAGTGCGAAAGTTGCTTCGTCATCTAGGTATTCGTCCGGCTCCGTCTCCGGAGAGTCGAGATGGAAGCCACCGATTTCTGACATCAGCGACAACAACGCGTCCGGATCGGTACCTTCGCGAGAATCCGCGAACAGCGGCTCGAACGATGTTCGCAACGACCCGTCTACAAACCAGTAAAAATGGGAGACCCCGTGTCCGCCAGAATAATTGCAGACAATCTCTCGTCCGGAAGATAGCGGCTGCATAATCGTCGGATTGATACCGAGCGCTCCGTTGGGTTCGAACATGACAACCGAAGATTTGTACTCGAGCAGTCCCACGACGTCGGGCGCTCCCCGACCGACGTTGTCGAACGCACGCTCATCCAGGTCCGAGTATGTGCCGATCAGCGTGCTCGCGGGGGTCGGGAGGGCAGCAAGAACCTGTTCCGCAGTGACGTTCGGGATGATGCTCAGGCAGAATGCCTCGAAGAGGTCCGGACGATCTCTGGTCCAAGCGTAGTCACGATATGTGGGAACCGACATATCGGTCGACGTTACAGCGTTGGGGCAGCTGGCGTGATCGTTTCAGTTCTATCCCCGAACATTGACCTAGTTTCTGAGCGCAAGCCCCGTCCATGAGGCGGGGTCAGCGAGGTTGCCGTTTCGGTTTCCCCCGGCGCACGCGAAGATTCGCGCTGATCGCGAACATACGCGGCGACCCGCTCCAACGGCGCACCACCGATGGACGTCACGAAATAAGACGGCGACCAGAAGCGATCACCCCACAGAGTGTGCGTCACTTCGGGAAAGTTCTCCCGCCGCACCCACAGCGACGTACTCGTCTTGATAGCCCCCACCAACTTCGAGAGCGACAACTCCGAGTGTGTCGTAGGGGTGTGGGAGTCTCTCGAGCATGAGCATCGTGCAGCGAGTCTACCCCGCCGAGGGTGCGCAGCTCGATGCGCTGACCATGCACTGCGATCACGCCCGCTACGTCTACAACCTCGGGTTGGAGCAGCGTTCGTGGTGGACCCCTTCGCGCCGTCATTTCCGGCAGAAGATCACGGCCGCTTCGCAGATGCGGGACCTGACCGAAGCCCGGCGCGAATTCGACTGGCTCCGTGCCGGTTCCACGGTCGTGCAGCAGGGTGCGCTGCGTGATCTGGATCGGGCATTCACCAACTTCTTTGCCCGACGCAGCGGGTATCCGACATTCAAGAAACGGTCCGGTTCCCGGCAGGGTTTCGTGGTGCGTGATCTGGTGGTGCGGCGCATCAACCGGAAGTGGGGTGAGATTCTGGTGCCGAAGGCCGGGTGGGTGCGGTTCCGGATTTCCCGCGCCTGGACCGACATCTGCGCGGCGTCGTCGGCTCGGATCGCCTTGGCGAACGGCCGGTGGACGGTGAGCCTGACGACGACGCCGGTGCCTCGTCGGGAAGCGTCCACCACGGCGGTGGTGGTGGGGATCGATCGGGGGGTGGCGAATTCGGTGGCCACGAGCGACGGCCGGATGTTTCATGCCCCCGGTTTCTCTGCCGGGGAGCAGGTTCGGTTCGTGGCCCTGCAACGACAACTCTCCCGTCAGCAGAAGGGTTCGGCGAACCTGGACCGGACGAAAGCGAAGTTGGGGCGGATGCGGTTGCGACTGGCTGATCGGCGGGGTGATTGGATCGAGCAGACCACGACCGTCCTCGCGAACACGTACAGCGGGGCGGCGGTCGAGAATCTGCCGATCCGGAACATGACTCGGCGGGCGAAACCGAAACCGGACCCCGACAATCCGGGAGTTTTCCTGCCGAACGGTGGGCGGGCGAAGTCCGGCCTGAACCGGGCGATCCTCGCGTCGTGTTGGGGGAAGTTCGCGCAACGCCTCGACCACAAGATGTCGGTGATCGCGGTTCCGGCCGCGTACACCTCGCAGGAGTGCTCGAACTGCGGTCATATCTGTCCGGAGAATCGCGAGAGTCAAGCGGTTTTCCGGTGTCGGGGCTGCGGTTTCGAGCATCATGCGGATACCAATGCTGCGATCAATATTCGCGATCGTGGGTTCGATCTCGAGTATCAACCCGGGGGCATTCTGGGGGATCGGGTGTGTCAGTCACGGAAACGTGCCGCATCAACCGTCTCGGTAGTGTGAGCTATCGAGGAATCCTCGTCCGTAAGGGCGGGGAGGATGTCAATTATGATCGATGCGGTGAGTACCCCCGTGTCGCCAGAGACAACAACCGAGCTCGATTCGCAAACGACTCGCAATCCATTGCGCGCAGTCACAATCACCGCGATGCTCGTCTCCATCCTGCTGATCCTTTTTGCTGTCCCCTGGTGGACGCTGGTGATGTCAGGGACAGACTGGCCCACACCCGTCACCGCATTGGGAACTGCAGCCTTCGCACTGACCCTGGTAACGCTTCCGGTGACGTTGATTCTGAGCCACGGCCGACGCCACCTCGATTGGGCCGGGCTGGTGGGTGACTCCATTCTGGGCGGCATCTGGGTGCTGTTCGCGTGGTCTGTGATCGGTAATCTCGTGCGATTCGTACTCGGGCTGGCAGGTGTGGACGACCCGGCGCGCTCCCGCGGGGTAGCCGGGGCCGTCATCATCGTTTCCGCGATTCTCGTGATCTGGGGCAATCGGGAAGCTATGCGAGTACCTCGAATCAAGTATGTGGACGTGACGATTCCCCGCCTCGGCAAAGGATTCGACGGCACCCGAGTTGTTGCCGTCACCGACACACATTTCGGCCCGATCAACCGCACGAAATGGTCTGAAGGCGTCGCTGCCGCCGTGAACGAACTGCGCCCCGACATCGTCGCCCACGTCGGCGATATCGCCGACGGTACCGTCGAGCAACGACGCGGACAGGCGGCCCCACTTGCCACAATTCGAGCGGAACTCGCCAGCGTCTACGTGACCGGCAACCACGAATACCCTCGCGAGGCTCAAGGCTGGCTTGACTACATGGATTCCATTGGCTGGGAACCGCTGCACAACAAGCACATTGTCGTCGAACGTGGTGGTGACAGCTTGATCATCGCGGGTGTCGACGACGCCACCGCCAAGTCGTCAAAGATGGCCGGTCATGGCGCAAACTTCGAAATGGCTCTTGCCGGAACCGATCCTGATCTGCCGGTACTGATGCTGGCGCACCAGCCCAAGCAAGTTTTCCAGTCCGAAACTGCGGGCGTCGACCTACAAATTGCAGGCCACACACACGGCGGGCAGATCTGGCCGTTCAACTTCTTGGTCCGCCTCGATCAGCCCACCGTCCACGGGTTGAGCCGCCATGGCGAACGCACCCAGCTGTACACGAGCCGTGGTTCAGGGTTCTGGGGTCCACCCTTGCGCATCTTCGCACCCAGCGAAATCACTGTGCTGACACTGCATTCGACTTAACCAGTTCGCGGAGTTCCAGTTCACGACGCAATTCTTCGCTTCCGACATGTTCGAGAGAACCGTGGCCAGACCGCTCGGCAAGGAGTTGAACCTGCTCGGCCAGGTCTGCAACCTGTTTGCGTGTAGCACTCTGCGCTGCGTCGTCCTGTTCCGCAATCTGCTCGAGCAACCACGAAGCCAAAGTGGCAGTCACGATGCCCAGCAAGGCGATTCCACCGATCATCAGACTCGCTGCGATCAAACGTCCTGTCGTCGTAACCGGTGAAATATCGCCGTAGCCGACGGTTGTCACGGTCACGATCGCCCACCAGAGTGCCTGGCCGTAGGTTCTGATCTCGGATCCGTCGGCATGACGTTCGGCGTCCAACATGGCAAGTGCCGCAACGCCGATCAACAGCGCGGTCGCCGAGATCGCGTAGAAAACGACGCGGCCGCGAAGCGTAGCGCCGCTGGAACGATGCATCACTGCGAGGAGGGTGACAAGTTTCAACAGTCGCAAGGGCCTGAACATCGGCAGCACCACCAACGCCAAATCAAGCAAGTGATGCACAAACCAGTTCCAGCGGTTGCTCGCCAGAGACAATCGGACCAGATAGTCGACGGTAAACACTACCCACGCGGCGATGAGCGACCACCGGATCAAGGAACCCATTAGACCGGCAGGTTGGGCCAGTACCTGAAATGCGTACGCGAACAGATAGAACAGCGCAGTCGCGATCAACGGCATGTCAGTGGTGCCCTGCCACCGTTCGCTTGTCCACGCACCCTGACCAAGTGCACGCTCAGCCGACTTCGAGTTATCGATCACCATCGCAGAAGTGTCGCATCAGTGTTCGCCATACAAAGGCAAGACATTCAGTTGGTCGGTGGACTCGATACGTTCAGTCCGCGTTCATCTCGCAGACTCGATGAGTATCTTGGCTATACAACTTGCTCCCGCAAAGTCTGTTTCGCTTGGCTGCCACATCGCAGCGAACTCGAACTCAGATTGGAATCCAACGTGCGCAAGGCAACGTTTCGAACAGCGGGAATGGCCCTTTTGGCAGGCACGCTGATCCTCGGTGGGACCGCCTGCACCAAGAAGGCTGATGCGAGTGCGTCGCCCGCTGCCACCGCCACGTCTGCTGCCGACCTCGGCGGGATGGACGCGCTGGTTGCTGCTGCGAAGGCGGAAGGATCACTGAATCTCATTGCACTGCCACGTGACTGGGCAGGGTACGGCGACTTGCTCGATAACTTCGGCGCCAAGTACGGCATCACTGTCACCGTCGACAACCCGGAGGCCAGTAGCGCCGACGCCGTCAATGCGATCAAGTCCCTCGAAGGGCAGAAGCGCGCACCGGACGCCGTTGACGTCGGCACCGCTTTCGCGATCAACGGAGCCAAGGAAGGCCTCTACGCGCCGTACCGGGTCGCGACGTGGGACGACATCCCCGAATCGCAGAAGTCGCCCGACGGTACGTGGTTCGCGGACTACGGCGGATACATCTCGATCGGCTGCGATGCCGCAAAGGTGACCGTCTGTCCGGCGTCGTTCGCCGACCTGGCCAAGCCCGAATACAAGGGCAAGGTCGCGCTGACCGGCGATCCGCTCAAGAGTAATTCGGCTCTGATGGCGGTATGGTCTGCGGCTTTGGCCAACGGAGGTTCACTCGACGACATCGCGCCGGGCATCGACTACTTCGGCGAGCTCAAGGCCAGCGGAAACTACGTCCCGGTGAAGGCAACAGCTGCCACGATCCAGTCCGGTGAGACACCCATCGTCGTCGACTGGGATTATCTGAATGCGGCTAAGACCAAGGATCTGGCAGCAGCCGGAGTCAACTGGACTGTCGCGGTTTCGAGTGACGCCACAATCGGTTCGTACTACGCGCAGGCGATCAGTGCCACGGCGCCTCACCCGGCCGCCGCACGTCTCTGGCAGGAATACCTCTACAGCGACGAAGGCCAGAACGGTTACCTCGCAGGCTATGCACGCCCGGCGCGACTGCCGGCCATGGAGGCCTCCGGCACTGTCGACGCTTCGCTCGCGGGCAACCTGCCGAAGGTTGACGTCAAGGCCGAATTCCCTACGGATGCAGAGGCAACCGCAGCGAAGAATACGTTGACGCAGACGTGGGCTAGTGCGGTCAAGTAGTGAAAACTGAATCTGTCACGCGGCGCCCCGTGCTGCGGTGGAGTTGGTTCGGGCTGGTGCCGTTCTTCGGCTACGTAGCCATCTTCTTCATCCTCCCCACCGCCGTCATCGCGTACTCCGCCTTCCGCGTCAGCGGTGAAGGGGGTGCCAGCGCATTCAGCGGCGCGAACATGACCACCGCACTCAGCGGCCCCTATTTGGATGCGCTGTGGAACAGCACGAAGATGTCGCTGGTGTCCGCGCTGATTGCCGCCGTCCTCGGAGTTGTGCTCGCGTACGCCGTGGCCACCAGTCGGGGCGGCATGCTGCCCCGACTGGTTTCCACCAGCGCGGCGGTTCTCGCAAACTTCGGCGGGCTGCCACTGGCCTTTCTCTTCGTCGCCGCGATCGGCAACGCCGGCGTGCTCACTTCCTTTGTGCAGCAACGCCTGGGACTGTCATTGCGTGATGACCTGGGACTGGACCTGTACTCGCAAAGTGGGGTCCAGTTTGTCTACCTGTATTTCTTGATCCCGCTGATGGTCCTCGTCATTACTCCCGCGCTGGAGGGTCTACGCCCCGAGTGGCGAGAAGCCTCCGACGGTCTGGGTGCACACGGCTGGCAGTACTGGCGCTACGTCGCCGGTCCAGCACTGCTACCTCACTTCCTCGGTAGCCTCGCGCTACTGTTCTGCACCTCGTTCTCGTCGTACGCGACGGCCGAGGCACTCACCAACGGCACCTTGGCGATCACCCCACTCCGAATCGACAGCGCACTGTCCGGGAATGTCCTTGCCGGACAAGAAAACCTGGGCGCAGCACTCGCCCTCTCGATGATTGTGGTGGTGGTCCCGTTGACCCTGCTCTACCAACTGATGCAGCGTAGGAGTTCACGATGGTTGCAGTAATGGACACACCGGCGACGACGAGCACAAAGACTCCTGCCCCAGCTCCGCAACGCCGTCGAGTCAGCCAGAACGAGCCTCCCGTGCGCTACTGGCGCGGCGGGGTGCTCGGACTTGCCGGCATCTACTTTCTCGGACCTGTCTTGGTTGCCCTGTGGTTCACCGTGGACGGTCTCGACGGTCTGAGCCTGGCGGCCTACACGCGCATCTTCTCCGCACCCGGATTCCTGGACTCGATGACCAGTTCCCTGCTACTCGGATTGATCGCGGTGGCAATAACTTTGGCCATCATGGTGCCGACGATGCTGCTGGTGCACCTTCGGTTGCCGCGGGCGCGCCCCTACTTCGAGGTGTTCTCGCTACTCCCGTTGGTCATTCCGCCGGTAGCCCTCGTCGTCGGCGTACGCGGAGTACTCGGCTGGGGCAACGGCAGTGAGTTCGTCGAGATCTCCACGTTCTTCACTGCACTGCAAGACAAATCACTGCCGCTGGTGCTTGCACTCATGTACGTCGTTATCGCCTTGCCCTTCACCTACCGCAGCCTCGACGCAGGCCTGCGGGGATCGAAGGTAACCGTCCTGGTGGAAGCCGCCCTGAATCTGGGTGCGCGATGGCCGACGGTGTTGTGGCGTGTTGTACTCCCGGCACTGCGTACATCGATACTCAACGGCGCCTTCCTCGCCTTCGCATTGGTGATGGGCGAGTACACAATTGCAAAATCTTGATCTTCCCAACATTCCCGGTCTGGCTCGCCCAATCCGGTGCCACCGACGGCCAACTGCAGGTCGCCCTGGCCCTACTCAGCCTGGTCTTCACCTGGGCACTGCTGCTGATCGTCGTAGCGATCGCCGGCCGCACACGAAAGGCACGACCATGACAAATCCACGCACCCTCCTCGCTACCGACGGCACGGCTGTCAGCTTCGTCGACGTACGACGCACTTTCGGTGCCGTCAACGCATTGGACGGCCTGAGCCTCGACCTCGCACCGGGAGAACTCGTTGCTCTTCTCGGGCCGTCTGGTTGCGGAAAGACCACCGCGCTAAGGATTCTCGCCGGTTTCGACCAGCCGGACGGCGGGCAGGTACTTGTCGACGGAGCCGACGCGTCCGCCCTACCCGCCAACCGACGTGACATGGGCATGGTCTTCCAGTCGTACAGCCTGTTCCCCACGATGAGCGCCCAGGACAACGTGGCTTTCGGTCTACGCCTGCGTGGCCGAAGCGAACGTGGACGCGGCCGGTTGGCCCGCGCCCGCGAACTTCTCGACCTGGTCGGGCTTGCCGACCACGTGGCCAAGTTCCCGCACCAACTCTCCGGCGGCCAGCAGCAACGGGTGGCTTTGGCTCGGGCACTGGCGATCTCGCCCCGCGTCCTCCTACTCGACGAACCGTTGTCGGCGCTCGACGCGAAGGTCCGCTACCAATTGCGTGAAGAGATCCGCCGGATCCAGCTCGACCTGGGCGTGACCACGCTCCTGGTCACCCATGACCAGGAAGAGGCTCTCGCCATCGCAGACCGGGTCGCCGTGATGCGCGCCGGCAGGCTCGAACAGTGCGCGCCGCCCAACGAGGTGTATCAGCGTCCGGCGACGCCGTTCGTTGCAGAATTTGTCGGGACCATGAACCACATTCCGGCAGTGGCCGTGGATCGCGGCACCGTCCAGGTCGGCGAGCAGATCCTGGACTGCGACGGCGAATGGCCCGGTGCCGGCGCTGTAACCGTGCTCGCTCGTCCCGAAGCGGTACTGGTACACGAGGCTCACGATGGCGACACGATCGTTTCTACCGCAACCTTTTACGGCGCCTCGACGCGGCTGCGACTGACCCGGCCGGATGGCGCAGTGCTGCTCGCCGACGTCGCCAGCCATCGCGGCGGGGTGCTGACGCCCGGTACCCGCGTGCACGTGTCCCTGCTCGACCGACCGGTGTTGCTGGCATGAGCGGGTCAATCGAAACAGCTGCCGGACTACCGCTCTATCGGTCGATTGCCGGGGACATCCAGACCGCGATCGAGCGTGGGGACTTCGCCGACGGATCGACAATGCCGTCGGAGAACGAACTGACGGTGAGGTACAGCGTCTCCCGCGGGACTATCCGTCAGGCTTTCGCCTTCTTGCGCTCCACGGGTGTCGTGTCCTCGCGGCGAGGTGCGCGACGGCAAATCCGAAGTGGCCCACGGGTGCAGCCGATGACCGAACTGGTCAGCTTCTCACTCTGGGCACGCAGCCTCGGCGAGATTCCGAGTAGCCGGACGCTGAGCATCGGAGTGGTGCCGGCGTCCGGAATAGTTGCGCACAAGCTGGGGGTTACCGAGGGCAACAACGTTTTTCACACCGAACGCGTGAGGCTTCTGAGCGACGTGCCGACGATGTTGGAGAGCACCTACTACCCGGAGTCTCTTGCGCCGTTGATCGCCGCCATCGACCTCGACACTCAGTCGATCACCGATCGCCTGGCCGATCACGGCATCGTGTTCGCTGAAGCAGAGCATGCAATCGACGCGGTCGCAGCGACGCCCGAGGAAGCCGAATTGCTCGGCCTTGCACCGGGATCACCGCTGCTGCGCACGATCCGACGGACAACAAATCCGGTGGGAGACGTCCTCGAGTGTTCCATCGACCTGTACGCCGGCGAATCCGTCGCGTTTGTGGTCCGCAACTCGCTGGCCGCTGGGGCGACCAGCCGAGTCAGTTCCAGGATCGAGAACTAAATACCAGTCTTGGCCGTTCGCCGCTGCCGAGTCTTTCAACATCACGGCACGAGTTGACCTTCAAGTTGGATGAAGGGCAACAATCGAGTCCATGGACGGAACCACGGAACTCATGAGCATCAGCGCCTTCGCGCGACGGGTAGGTCTCGCGCCGAGCGCCTTGCGCTTCTACGACGACTGCCGTGTCCTGCAGCCGGCGTGGGTTGACGGCGCGACGGGATACCGCTTCTACAGTCCCGCGCAGGAGGCCCGTGCCGCTCTCCTGCGCAGTCTGCGAGATGCGGGAGTGCCGCTAGCTGAGGTTGCCGTCGTGCTCGACGGGACCGAACGCGAGGGTCGAGAGGTACTGGAGCGGCACTTGGAGAAGATGCGGGACCAGACGCAGACGGCCAAGACTGCCGTCGCGGTGGCTCTGCGTTCCCTCGCGCCTGCCGGCAGCATGACCGAAGCGCGAATCGGCGGAGTGGAGTTGGCCAGCGCTGTCCGCCAGGTGGTGTCGGCCGCAGCCTCTGACCTGGAACACCCGGCGCTTGGCTGTGTGCTCATTGAGATCGATGACGGCGAGGTTCGCCTGGTGGCTACCGATCGCTATCGCCTCTCGATGCGTGTCCTGAGGTCGGCGGCACTCGACGGAGAGCCCTGCCGTCTGCTGGTGCACGCGACTGACCTGATCGAGTTCGGGCAATGGGCGGCACGAGTCCACCAGGTCACTATCCAGGCCGGACCGGACGGGACCCGGGCACGCAGTTCGTCAGAGTCCCGAGTCCTGCCGACGGTCGATGACCAGTTCCCGGCCTACCGCGACATGCTCTCAGCGCTGGCCCCGCCCGAATACCGCGTGATCGTGGATCGCCTGGCCTTCCGCGACGCGGTCAACAGCCACGGCAACGCTCCCTTCATCGCGCTGAGCTTCGCCGGCGACGAGGTGACCATCTCACTTCCCGATCACTCCAACGCCGCCGCCCTGCCCGGAATCTGCCATCAAGACCTGCCCCAGCGGATCGGCTTCGACCCTGCCGTCCTGGCTCCCGCTCTGGAGGCCAGCGTCGGGCCCGACGTCCTGCTGGAGATCTCCGCAGTGGACCGACCTGTCGTGGTGCGTTCCGCAGACCAGGGCAGCTTCACCACCCTGGTCATGCCGGTCGCCCTCAACACCTCCAGCTGACGGTCCCTCAACACCGGGCATTGCCATTCACCAACTGAACGCCATGGACGCTAAAGCGTCCGGTCCAGCGCCTCGATATCCGCCCGGAAGTCGGCGAGGGTCACGACAGATGCGTCGGGATCCTTGCCGAGATCGTCGAACCTTCGCAGCTGGCACGCAGCCTCGGAGTAGGGCTCGGCTGCGAATGCCGCAATCTCGCCGGCGTTCATCGAACCGCCCTGCACCGCCATGGTGAATTTCGAAGCGTCGGAGAGCTTGTCGTAGTACGCGGGCTCGGTGGCACACAGATAGCGTTTGGCCGCGACATGCAACCGCACGGGCTCGGTGACCTCGGGCGCGAACCACGTGGACAGCCACTCTGCAGCGACATCGTCGTGATGGTTGTCGTTGCCCGACATGAGGTCTCGTCCGCTGATCGCACCGGAGAAGTGGCCGACGTCGTGCAGCACTGCCGCCACTACGAGCGCGGTGGGAGCGCCGGCTTCCCGAGCCGCTCGTCCGGTCTGGAGCATGTGCTGCGCCATGGACACCCGCTCGCCGAGGTACTCCTGCCCACCCTCGCCGTCGAACATCAGGGTCAGAGCATCGTAGGCGTTGGTCATCAGTTCTCCTCGTGAATGTGCAGGGCGCTCAGCAGTCCGTCCAGGTCTGCGTACGTTCCCTGGAGGTGGCGGCCACCGGTCGCCGCAAAAGCGGTGCGCGCGTGGAGCAGTCGCGTATTGTCGAAGATCAGGCAATCGCCGGCGTCGAGTTGGAAGTTGAGCTGAGCATCGGGGGCGTACAGCAACTCGGCGAAAGTGCGGTAGGCGTTGTAGAACTCGCGAGAAACATCGGGTTCCAGACGCGGCGCCACCATCGACCGATTGTTGAATCGAATTTCGCAGATCCGGCCGGAATGATCGAGCGTGATCATCGGAGCCACCGTACTCAGATGGGCGTCGGCACTGTCGAAGCGGAAGGTCACCGGGGTACTGGTGAGGATGTCGAATGCACGAGGATCCTTCTCGCGCAACGTCGCCGCGGCAGCGAAACCGTCGACAAGTCCGGATTCGCCGCCGACGGTCGAGTTGTGGATGCAGTGGAGCAACTGGAGAGTGGGCACCGGATCCCGGTACGGGTTGTCGGTATGCGGGCTGATCGCAAGACCTGTGAAGGCGAGGTTGACGGGGTTCTCCTCGACGCGGACGTCGAAGATGGTTCCGTAGTTTGTCTTTCGGACAAATCCGAAGGTCTCGGCAACGGCGACCACCTGCCCCAACTCTGTCGGGACGCCCGTCAGCAGTGCGAAACCTTCATCGACGACGGCGCGTAGCGCGGGCGCCGGATCTGCGAGGTAGTCAGACCAGGCACTCCACTGCAGGGGAGATACTTCTGAAGCTTTGCGCCACAACCGCTTTGCTGACTCACTTCTCGCATCCGCCAAACGAGGAGGTGCGTCGGCCGCGATCAGATCCTCGACATCGAATACGCCGCGGTGCCCGTCCGGAGAGAACTCGACCTCGACGTTCCGGCCCACGATCCGAACCCGCTCGACCTGGGTGTCCGCGGGCAGATCGACGATGTTGAACAACTTCTGGCCATTGCCGACACCTCGGCTTTCCGGGCAGGGACAACTGTCGCGCAACCAGATTGCTGCGATATCGACCTGGGTGTCCCCCACCCTCAAGTGCAGGTCTCCGTCTACGACCAATGCGGAAACGCTTAGATTTTCACCAACGTGGCTGTACATGTTGGACATGGTGCACGGCTATCGCCACCAGCCGACAAAGCTGCGGTGAACGTCGGGTGTCCGGCGCGTGCCTATTCGAGGCAGCGTTCACAACGCGCGATTACCGACCTACCGCCGCAGCGACAGTCAGGATATTGCGCGGTTCATGCGGCAAAAGTTTCTCCAGGTCAGTCTGAGTACCACCGAAGAACCCGGCTGCCACCGCCGAGAAGACTGACATGAGCATCGGCGGTTGGAACGGCAGAAGTCCCCCGGCGTCGAGGCTCGCCCGAGTGGCCGAAAGCGAACCGGGCTCATAGACCGCCCCGATCTCCTTCGCCAGATCTGCAGCCGTGATCGCCTGTGCGCCTGCGAGTTCGTACACCGTGTTCCGGTGCAGCGACGGATTCGACGCCACCGCTGCCGCAACGTCGGCCAGATCTTCTCGAGCGACTGCGGCCAATGCGCCATCACCAAAAGGTGCGCTGATTACCCCGTCAGCCGGTATTGCCAACAGCCCGAACAACTCTGCGTACAGCCCATTGCGCAGGATCGTCCATGACAGTGTGCTCGCGTGAAGTCTGCGTTCGGTCCAGCGATGAGCCAGCGCAAAGGCAAGGTGGTCGCCGGCGCCGGTCAGGCTTGTGTAAATGACATGTCCGACACCGTATTTTTCTGCGGCGGAAATGACCCTGTCGTGGCGTGCGATGACGACGTCGTCCTCGGCGTAGCCCGCGGAGATGAGAACCAACGTCTCCACTCCGGTGAGGTCCAGGCTAGTTTCGTCGTCAAAGTCCATCGCTCGTCCGAGTGCACCGAAACGTGCGGGTTCGCGGGTCCCCGCCAATGGATCAAGTCCCAGATCTACAAGTCGAGAATGGATGAGCGAGCCGAGTTGTCCGGAAGCGCCGGTAACAAGAAGCATGTAATAGGCCGTTCTGCTGGTTCTGATGAGTAACTAGACTCATCGTCGGTAACCACGGCAGATCGCACAAGGAGGCACTTTGATGTCACTAGGGCACACGGAAGTAACCGCGCTGGTCGAGCCGTGCGGACTGCCCGAACACCCGGACTGCGGAATCCGAGACGTACTCGACCGCATCGGCGACAAGTGGTCGGTACTGGCTATCGTCGAACTCGCCTCGGGACCACGTAGATTCCGTGTACTCCAGCGCGCGATCCATGGCATCTCTCAGCGCATGTTGACGCTCACCCTGCGAAGGCTCGAGCGGGACGGCCTAGTTCTACGCACGGCGTATCCCACCGTGCCGGTATCCGTGACATATGAGTTGACCGACCGCGGCGAAAGTCTGACCCATCTCGTGAAGCAATTGGCCGACTGGTCATTGGCGAACAAAGATGCCATCGCCGTGTCCCGTCATCAATGGGACACAGCGCATCCGGATTCCGGCATCAGCTGAAACCTGGTCAACACGACCCATGAGCAGGTGGGCGGCAACCACGGCAGTCCCTTGCTCAGCAAGCTACCTACTGCTACCTTGCTGAGCATGAGTGTTGTGGAACGGCGAAGCCTCGTACTTCGAGGCGTCTTGGACCTGTGCCTGCTGGCACTGCTGCGAGATCGACCGGTGTACGGGTATGAACTCACCCAACGACTCGCCGAGCAGGACTTGCTCGTCTCGGGCGGTTCCACGTATCCCCTGCTTGCACGGCTCGAGAAGGCGGGCCTCGTCGTAACGGAGATGCGCCCGTCGTCGTCAGGACCTCCACGAAAGTACTACTCGCTCAGCAATGCCGGCGCCGAAGCACTCGAGGGCGGCACTACTGAATGGCTCGCCGTCTCGACCAGCGTCACCGCACTTCTGCAGTCTTCCGCCAAAGCCGAACTCAGAACGGACACGCCATGAATGCCGCAATCGCCGCACGCAACAACAGCATCGAACGCTACGAAGTCATCCGTCAGGCCAACCGCCTCTGGCGACGTGCCGGCGTCCGCGGCACCGATCGGAAACTGCTACTCGCCGAGCTCGAGACCGAACTGAGCGGTGCAGCTCAAGACGGCCACAGCTTGACGGCCGTGCTGGGCGAAGATAGCGCCGAGATGCTCCAATCCTGGGCAGATGAGCGTGGAATGTCCGGTCGCGCAGTACGATTGGGCCTGATAGTTCCTGCAGCACTCGGCGGAATCGTAGCCGGGCTCGCAGTCATCATTGTTGCGCTCGTGGATGGGTTCACCGGCTCCTCGAACTTCGACCCAGGTTCATTCATCTTGCCGCTGTACGCAACTGCCGGCCTGCTGGGCTACCTGTGCGCCCTGTTGGCAGTGTCAACAGTCCTCCGCACCTTCGGAGATCCGCGTGCATCGTCAACTACACATTGGCTCGCGGCTCTACTCCCAGTTGGGGCAGCACTCAGCGGCTCCGTTGGATTCGTCATCGCCTGGTCGAGAAACTTCAGTACGTCTCCGAAAGTCTTTCTGGCCGTGATCGGAGTGGTTGTGGTCGGACTCGCGCTGACGGTTACGCTCTCGCGATACCTCGCCGTTCGAGCGCCGCGCGAGACCGAGTCCGAGTCCGACCACAACTGAGCTCACACCGGTACGGCAGTCAAGATCCTCAATGCCGCCGGAACTGCTTCGATCGTGACAGGCAGCGGACCGACCCGATCACCGTCGGCGTACGCGATGATGCCGTCGGATTCGAGCCGAAGCTTCTTCGATCGGTAGGTCTGCACGGCATCGAGGTCGATGTGAGTTCCCTTGTATACCTTGGGGAACAACCTCATCAGACGCAGCCTGGAGGTGTGCGTGACCACAGTGACATCGAGTAGACCGTCAGACTTGGATGCGCCGGGGGTGATGAGCATGCCGCCGCCGTACGACCGCCCGTTACCGACTGCGACAAGAGTGGCGTCGACGGTGACAACCTCGTCGTCGAGTTCGATTCGATACTTCAGCGGACGCAACTTGGCCAGTTCCGCCACCATGGCCAAGTTGTACCGCATCGGTCCCTTTGGCCAGGACATCTGGTTGGCCCGTTCGGTGACAATCGAGTCGAAGCCGCTGGCGATGATCGTTCCCGACCACACGATGCTTCCGTCGCCCAAGGTGATCTTCGCGAGATCGGATTGCTGAACGATCCCATCGGCGATAACGTCGGCCGCCGCCTCCGGATTGCCTGTGGGAATACCGAATTCACGGGCATGGTCGTTGCCCGTACCGGCCGGAATGAGTCCGATCGGGGTATCGGTCAACGCTGCCGCCTGCAATCCGATGCTGATGGCACCGTCACCGCCGACTACGACCAGGGCGTCGGTACCCTCTGCGATCGCACGCTTCGCGAGCTTCTTGGCGTCGTCGGCATCGGTGCCGATAATCTCGGTGACGGCAATTCCGCGAGAACGCAGTTGCGCAACACCTTTACGACCAGCTTCGGGCGCATGCCCATGTCCCGCCATCGGATTGATGAGGACGGTAACCTTCTCGATCTGACAGCGGGTTTCGGTCATGGAATGAGCTTCCCAGGGTTGAGGATTCCGGCAGGGTCAACTGCATTCTTTACTGCACGAAGAATATTCGCGCCCAATTCGCCGATTTCGTCTTTCATCCACGGGCGATGGTCCGCGCCGACGGCATGGTGGTGGGTAATCGTGCCACCGGCAGCGATGATGGCGTCACCGGCAGCGGTCTTCGCCTTCTTCCACTGTTCGAGGGGATCGGCAGTCTGAGCGCAGACAACTGTGAAGTACAGCGACGCACCGGTCTTGTAGGTGTGCGAAATATGGCACATCACGAGCGGCTGAGTTCCCTGCTCGACCAATGCCGTTGTCACGGCCGCGGTAACAGCCGAGCGCAGATTCGCGAGGTTTCCCCAGGTCGTCGCAGTTTCAAATGTTTCACACAACGCACCGGCGTCGAGTAGTGCATCGCGCAGATACGGCGCGTTGAATCGTCCGTGTTCCCAACTGTTTCCGGGCTCTTCACCGAGTGAGGTGCCGCCCTGCGCCGTCAGGATTGCGCGGGCCTCTGCCATTCGCTCAGCCGTGTGCGACGCCGTACCTTCGTAGGTAGTAATGCCGAGACATCCACCGGTGAAAGCACTTTCACCGATTTTTTCGGTAGTCGCCAGGTTGACGCCACTCTCCGCCTCGTCGGACAACCTCAATACCGTCGGCGCCGAACCTTCCTGGACCAACTCACGCAATGCTGCGGCGCCGGTAGCGAAGTCGGGGAAACTCCAGCCTTCGCGAACTGTCGTCTCAGGCAACGCGTGAACTCGAACACGCACGTGCGTGATAACGCCGAATGTTCCCTCGGAACCGACAAACAATTCCCCGAGATCCGGGCCGGCTGCCGATGCCGGTGCCCGGCCCGTTTCGAGCACACCACTCGGTGTGACGATAGTGAGGCCCTGAACCATGTCCTCGAAGCGTCCGTACCCGGCCGAGGCCTGTCCGGAAGAACGAGTCGCGGCAAATCCGCCGAGTGTCGCGAAAAGGAAACTCTGCGGGAAATGACCCACCGAGAATCCGTGTTCGCGGAGCAGTTCCTCAGCGCGGGGACCGGTTGTGCCGCCGCCGAACGTCGCGATGCCGGACTCTTCGTCCAGGTCGGTCAGCTCATCGAACCGGCGCAGATCCAACGAAAGCACCGCGTCGAATCCGTCGCGGATGGGATCGAGCCCACCGACAACGCTGGTACCCCCACCGAAGGGAACGACGGCGATGGCGTTGGCCGAGCAGTACCGAAGAATCTGCTCGACCTCGGCATCGGTTCCCGGGGTGACCACCGCGTCGGGAGCCTCCTGCGGCTCCGTACTGCGTCGGCGGAGCAGATCCGGAGTGCTCTTGCCGCCCGCTCGCAAGATCCGCGAGACGTCGTCGACCCTGACGAAGTCCGCACCGACAATCTCGACGAGTGCATCGACATGCCCTTGCGCGAGCGCGGACGGCACCACCAGGACGTCGTCGAGGCTCTTCCGTGGTTCCGTCGGGGCTGAGACACCCAGGAACTGCGTCAGGAGAGACTGAACGGCCTCCGACAGTGAGCGTTTCTTGGACGCGTCGCCCCAGGCGTCCCACTGCATCGGAGGCTGAAGCGAAGATTTTTCAGTGCTCATGCCTACAAGTGTTACACATTTAGTCAATGTGTAACGGAATTTCGGACATTAACCCATTGTCTTGGAACCGTCGATCGCTTCGCGCAGCATGTCTGCATGACCCGCATGCTGCGCAGTTTCGGCGATGATGTGCAAAATCGCACGGCGCGCCGACCACTTCGCACCCGGCTCGAACCACGGCGCACTCGGCAGCGGGTGCGCGATATCGAGACTTTCCAATGACTCCACCAGGTCGTCGGTACGGGCGGCGATTCGCTCGTAGTCGGCCACGATGGATTCCAATGTGTCGTCTCCGACCATCGCGAACCCGTTCGCACGCTCTTTCTGCATCTCTTCCGACCACAGGGACGGATCAAAATCTCCGCCCAATCCGGCCGGCCCTTCCACTATGAATTTGGCCCATCCTCGCTCTGACTCCCCCACATGCTTGATCAATCCGCCGAGGCACAGTTCGCTCACAGTCGGATGCGACGCAGCCTGTTCGTCGGTGAGGCTCTTGACGGTAAACAAAAGGAATTCGCGATGCTGACGCAAACTCTGAAGAAGGTCTGCGCGCTCGCCCGTGACGGTCCTGATCGGTGCGTTCATCGTGATGTCCTTTTCCTGGCGGTTCTTGCTCGTAGGAACAACGTTAGAAGCTAATGCGGACAGAAACGGTCCTCATTAGAAACTTCGCATAAAAAACTCCCGGTATCGCGTGGATACCGGGAGTTTGTCGAGCTCAAACAAGGATCAGACTGTGCGAGCCAAACGATCAGCAAGCAGACGCGTGAAGTGAGCGGGATCGCTCAACTCGCCCCCCTCGGCAAGCAATGCCATTCCATACAGCAATTGAGCTGTCTCGGTGAGGTTCTCGGCACTACCTTCCGCCGCCTGGGCGGCGCGCAGACCCGTCACGAGCGGATGAGACGGGTTGAGTTCGAGGATCCGCTTGCTGTGCGGAACCGGCTGGCCCGATGCCCGGTACATCTTCTCGAGCGTCGGCGACATGCTGAACGCGTCACCCACGATGCAGGCAGCCGACGTGGTGAGGCGCGTCGACAACCGCGTTTCCTTGATGTCGTCAGAGAGGGTTTCGGTCAGCCACGTCAGCAGTGCACCGAATTCCTTTTCCTTCTCTTCACGCTCGGCCTCGGCCGCCTTCTTCTCGTCTTCGGTGTCGAGGTCGACCTCACCCTTGGCAATCGACTGGAAGGTCTTGCCGTCGAAGTCGGAAACCGCGTCGACCCACATCTCGTCGACGGGATCGGTGAGAACGAGAACCTCGAGGCCCTTGGCCTTGAAAGCCTCCATGTGCGGGGAGCTTTCGATGAGGTGGCGAGATTCGCCGGTCATGAAGTAGATCTGTTCCTGACCGTCCTTCATCCGCTCGACGTACTCGGCGAGAGTGGTGACGCCCTCTTCGCTGTTGGTGGAGGCAAAGGAAGAGATGTCGAGCAACGTCTTACGGTTGTCGGCATCGGCCATCAGACCTTCCTTGAGTGCACGCCCGAACTCGGACCAGAAGGTCGAGTACTTCTCGGGCGCGTTCGCCTTCATGTCCTTGATCGTCGAGAGGACCTTCTTGGTCAGACGGCGACGGATGGCCGCGATCTGACGGTCCTGCTGCAGAATCTCACGAGAGACGTTGAGCGAGAGGTCTTGTGCGTCGACGACACCCTTCACGAAGCGCAGGTAATCGGGCACCAACTCTTCACAGTCATCCATGATGAAGACACGCTTGACGTACAGGTGAATACCCGCATTGCGCTCACGCATGAAAAGATCGAACGGCGCCGTCGACGGGATGAACAGCAGCGCTTGATATTCGAATGTGCCTTCCGCCTTCATCGGGATAACCTCGAGAGGCTCGTCCCAAGCGTGGCTGACGTGACGATAGAACTCCTTGTACTCTTCCTCGGACACCTCGTCCTTGGAGCGAGTCCACAGAGCCTTCATCGAGTTGATCGTCTCGGTGACAATCGTGACAACGGGCTCCGCGCCCTCCGACGTAACCTCAGGCTCTTCACCCTCGGCCGGCGTCGACGTGCGCACGACATCCATGCGGATAGGCCACGCGATGAAGTCGGAGTACTTCTTGACCAGTTCCTTGATCTTCCATTCCGACGTGTAGTCGTGCAGGCCGTTCTCGGAATCCTCGGGCATCAGGTGGAGCGTCACGGAGCTACCCTGCGGCGCCTCGTTGACATGCTCGAGCGTGTACGTGCCCGCGCCGGTGGACTCCCAGCGCGTTGCGTGGTCTTCGCCGGCGCGACGGGTCAGCAGTGTGACCTTCTCGGCAACCATGAAGGTGGAGTAGAAGCCGATACCGAACTGACCGATCAGCTCCTCGGATGCCGCGGCGTCCTTGGCTTCCTTGAGTTTACGACGCACCTCGGCGGTACCGGACTTGGCGAGCGTGCCGATCAGGTCGATGACCTCGTCACGCGACATGCCAATTCCGTTGTCGCGGATAGTGAGAGTGCGTGCTTCCTTGTCGATGTCGACCTCGATGTGGAGGTCGGAGACGTCAACGTTGAGGTCCTTGTCGTGGTATGACTCGAGACGGAGTTTGTCCAGCGCGTCCGAAGCGTTGGAGATCAGCTCACGAAGGAAACTGTCCTTGTTCGTATAGATTGAATGAACCATCAGATCCAGCAGCTGACGTGTTTCTGCTTGGAACTCGAGCTGCTCGGTATGCGCGGTCACTTCGATCCCTTTCTCTTCTCGGACTGGTCACCGGCATTTTACGCCACCTCACAAACCACGAATCTGACCCTCCGGATACGAGGGAAGGCCACGCAGAAAACTGCGTGGCCTTCTCCGGGGAATTCGTGCTACTCGCCGACGTTGACCATCGAGTAGTTCGAAACATTGCCGGCAAGCACACGCAGGTGATCGTCTGACGCACCCAATGTGTGTTCGATAGCAACCAGCCGCGAGACATAATGTCCGACTGGATATTCGGCCGTCATGCCGATTCCACCGTGCATCTGAATGGCTTCCTGACCGATCTGATGCGCTGCGCGCCCGACAGCCAGTTTTGCCCGCGACGCAACAACGGGATCGATCACACCGTCCGCGATAGACATCGTGGCGTACAGGCTCATGCTGGTCGCAAGTTCGAGCGTCACGTACATATCCGCGGCGCGATGCGTCAGCGCCTGGAACTTCGAGAGCGGAACACCGAACTGCTTACGCTGCTTCAGGTATTCCGTTGTCAAACGCAATGCCTCCGTCATGATGCCGATTGCTTCGGCGCACAAAGCTGCCTGCGCCCGCACTTCTGCCTCGACTATCGCTGCGGTGGCGTCGCCGCCCTCACCGAGCGGCTCTGCGACAGCATCGGTGAATGCGAACTGCGCGCCGCGTCGGCCGTCATGTGTGGTGTACGTGGTGCGTGAAACACCGGCGCCCTCGGTATCCACCAGGAAGAGTCCGGTGCCACCGTCAGGCAGAGTCGCGCTCACGATTACGACATCGGCACTGTCACCCTGCAGGACAGGGTTTTTGACGCCGTTGATTGTCCATCCTGCTGTGGACGCCGTTGCCGTGGTCGTCACAGCCGTAACAGGCCAGCGCGTACCGGGTTCTGCGTGAGCGAAGGCAGCCAGTGCAGTTCCCTCACTGAGCAATGGCAGGTAGCGCGACCGTTGGTCAGCGGAACCGACTGCGGCAATAACACCGCCCGGCGTCAGAACGCCGCCCAGATACGGCTCCGGAGCGAGTGTACGGCCGAGTTCGGTCATCACGACCATGGTCTCGACCGGACCGGCCCCCATGCCGCCGTCAGCTTCGGCGAACGGCAGACCGAGCAGACCCAACTCCGCCAACTGTTTCCACACATCGGCACTCCACCCTGCCTCGGTGGCCGACACAGCGTTGCGCTTCTCGGCGTCGTAACTGCGACTGAGCAGCTCACGTGTGGTGTCGCGCAGCATCGTCTGTTCGTCGTTGAGTTCGAAATCCATGTCAGATACTCACAATCCGAGAATCGAGGAGGCAATGATGGAGCGCTGCACCTCACTTGATCCGCTGTAGATGGAAACCTTCCGGTAGTTCAGGTAGCGCGGTACCGACTGCTGCGCCCACTCGGGCGAGCTGATGTCGGCAGCGTCCACCGGCAGTGAATCCGGTCCGGCAACATCGGCCAGCAGTTCGGTTGCGGCCTGCTGCAGTTCGGAGCCTCGGAGCTTGAGCAGCGACGACGCCGGATTCGGTTTGCCGTCTGCTGAACTCGCGACGACGCGAAGTTGTGTCAGATCCAGGGCCAGGAGTTCATTTTCCAACTCCACGACTCGGGCCGCGAACAACGGATCCTCGAGCAGGGTTCCGGCTCCGACGCGGACTTCACTAGCCTTCTCTTTTGCTTTGGCGACAAGGGTTTTGGAGTATCCGACGCGGGCAACTCCGGTGCGCTCGTTTCCGAGAAGGAACTTGCCGTAGTCCCAACCCTTGTTCTCCTCACCGACAAGATTCTCGGCCGGAACGCGCACATTGTCGAAGAACACCTCGTTGACCTCGACGCTACCGTCGATCAACTTGATGGGGCGAACGGTAATACCGGGGGTTGCCAGGTCGATCAGCAGGAAAGAAATTCCGGCCTGACGCTTCGCTGCACCCGAGTCCGTGCGGACGAGGCAGAAGATCCAATCAGCGTGCTGGGCCAGGGTTGTCCACGTCTTCTGTCCGTTGACGATGTAGTCGTCACCGTCACGAACAGCGGTTGTTTTCAGCGACGCCAGGTCGGAACCCGATTCGGGCTCCGAAAACCCTTGACACCACCAGATATCCAAGTTGGCCGTCGCGGGAAGGAACTTCTCCTTCTGTTCCTGCGAACCGAAAGCTGCGATAACCGGGCCGACCATACTCACGTTGAACGGCAGCGGGTTGGGCACTGATGCCAACTGCATTTCGTCGGTATAGATGTGGCGCTGAACCGGAGTCCAGTCCTTTCCGCCCCACTCGACGGGCCAATGCGGAACCGCAAGTCCGTGGGCGTTGAGGACCTTCTGGCTCGCGACAAGATCTTCGCGACTCAGTTTTCCGAAACCTCCTGCACGCTCACGGAGTTCGGCCGAAATTTCAGTGGTGAAGAAGGTTCGCAGCTCGTCGCGGAACGCTGCTTCCTCGCTGGTGAGTTCAAGATTCACAGAAGACAACTTTCTTGTACAGGAGAGTCAGAAGAAGATTCGTGTCACTGTTATCGCCACAACAGCAGGCTTGTCCGAGCCTTCGATCTCCACAGTGTTGGTGACCTGGCTCTGCAGCGAACCGTTGGGCAATTCTTCGACCGAAGTCAGGACGACGGTGTTGCGAACCCTGGAACCCACCGGGACGGGACTGGGGAATCGCACTTTGTCGGAACCGTAGTTGACCAGGAGTTTCGGACCTTTGATCCGGTACACGCTCTTGGAGAGGACCGGGATGAGCGAGAGGGTCAGGTAGCCGTGCGCAATCGGTCCGCCGAAAGGAGATTCGCGCTTCGCTCGTTCGTCGTCAACGTGAATCCACTGATGATCACCGGTCGCGTCGGCAAACTGGTGCACCATCTCGCGCGTGATCTCGAGCCACTCACTTGTCCCCAGCGTCTCACCGACCGCGCCCAGAAGATCACTCTTGCTCTCGAATACACGTGCCATCGAATTCTCCGTCTTTTCCGAACGCTGTTAGGTATGTCCGATCATAAACTCACAGTGTAAGGTTGTCCAGTACATCCAAGGAGGCTGATCATGATGGCGCGACCGCGCATTCCACTGCTGAGCAGGCAAATCATCAGAGATGCAGCCCTCACGCTGGTCGACGAGAAGGGCCTCAACGACTTCTCGATGCGCAAGTTGGCCGCCGCCCTGAGCGTCCAAGCCCCGTCTCTGTACAGCCATTACGCCAACAAAGACGAGCTTCTCGACGACGTCGCCAACACGATCATGGAATCCGTCGACGTCAGCGGATTCGCCTCCGACGATTGGCGTTCGGCACTGCAGACCTGGGGGCGTTCCTACCGCGCCGCCCTCGCCGCACACCCGAACATCGCGCCGTTTCTCGCTTACGGGCCGAGTTTGCGTCCGAGCGCGCTGGAACGGGCGAACGCCATCCACGGCGGGCTTGTCCGCGCCGGTTGGCCGCAACGCACCGCCACCCTGATCGGTGCATCAGTGAAATATCTGGTTGTCGGCGCCGCGATGTCGACCTTCTCCGGCGGTTTCGTCGACGACCCGGATATCTACGACGAACGATATCCCCATCTCACCCGGGCCCATCTCCTTCGTGAGCGTGCAGCTGAAATCGACGGCGCCAGTTTCGAACTCGCACTCGATTCACTCCTCGACGGGCTCGAGGCTCGACATTCGAAGATGGCCCCCCGCAGCCAAGCCTGATCCGCGCTTGATCCCCGGCACGCTTTCCCATGGTCGGCGCCCCGCGAGGCGTCGACCAACAGGCCTCAGACTTTCAGCGCCTCCCGCAACGGCGGAGCGACGATGCCCTCCGGAATGGGATGGTCAGACGGCGTTTTCGCCGTCTGAGTCTGGAATTCCACCGTGGCGTCGTCCAGCACATTTTTGTTGACGATCATGTCAATCGCAGTGCACGCCATAATCTTTGCCGCATGCAACATTCCCTTGTGTGCCGCCGGTAGCTTTCCCTGAGCGACGAGTTGCCACGAATGCATGCCTGTCTCGATTGCTGCCACTGCTACACCGCATTGAATGGTCGGCACGATCCAACTCACATCACCGACATCCGTCGATCCCCCCATTTGAAAGCGCAGTCCATTCGGTTCGAACGATTCGACGCCGGTGTGCAACGGGAACTCGTCAGTCACTCCCGCAGCACGGCGACTCCCAGCGACCTCCGATGGGGCCAACGTGCCGAGGAACGGAAGTGCACGGGTGAAGTCGGTGTCCTGGCACCCGGCGAGTACACCGCTACATCTCCCACCACTGAAGCCGACACACGGATCGCTGCCTACCTCGCCGAGGACGGACGCAGAAGCAGCGCAGAAATATCCGAATTGGTCGACTTGAGCGAGGCGACGGTGAGGCGACGGATCTCCCGTCTCCAAAGTAGCGGGCAACTGACTTTGCGTTGCGATGTCGCCCGTGAGTCCAGCGGCTACCCCATCGGCGTGTGGTACTTATGCCGGATTCCGTCTGACAAGATCACCGCCGCCGGCACTGCCCTGGGCAAACTGGCACCAGTGCGGATGTGCACCGCCGTCGACGGCTCCGCGAATCTGATAATTCAAGCCTGGGTCCAGAATCTCGAACAGGTCAGCGCCTTCGAATCGAAGCATTCTCTTACACACTGTCAAGCGTGTCGGTCGACTGATCGGCGCGCAAGGCCAAGCAATCTGAAGTACCCGCGAGTCGGACAGAACTGAACCCGCCGGTCTGCTTCTATGGAGACCATGCAGACCGAAACAGCGACGCCCCGCCGAGCACTCTTGCGTCGGCTTGCCGCCGTTGTCGGAGTTGTGGGAGTCGTGGTCGGACTCATCGGATTGCTTGCCACGAGGCTCGACGTCGACCACAACGTGGTGATCATCCTTGCGTCGTTCGCGCCGTTGTTGATGATTGCTCCGTTGATCGGCGGCTTGGTCGCCGGAATCGGTCGCCAGTGGATCGTGTGTGCAGCTTCGGTAATTGTCTTGAGCGCCTTCGGATGGTTTGTCGGCCCGCTGTACGTGGGTGGTCCGACTGCGGTGGCAGATGGTCCGTCGATTCGGATCATGCAAGCCAATCTGATGGTCGGTTCGGCAAATCCGGAATCTCTCGTCGCCACAGTCCGTGACCGAAACGTAGATGTGGTGACCATTGACGAGTTGACGTCACATGAGGCCGACGCTTTGAAAGCCGCCGGGCTGGAGACACTCCTACCGTTCCAGTTCTTGGTGCCCTATGCAGGCGGCGGCGGTGGCGGCGGAATTTACAGCCGATTCCCGCTGTCGAATACACGCAGCCTGGACGGCTTCTCACCCGAAACCTTGGCCGCTGAGCTGAACATCGGCCTACCGCAACCAGTCACGTTGTTTGCCGTGCATACTGCCGCGCCGTACATCTCACCCGCTACGGTATGGGCTGCGGAACAACGCAAGCTCGGCAGCTACATGTCGGAGGTGGCCGGCCACGACAATGTGATTGTCAGCGGCGACTTCAATGCGACTTACTCGCACAAGCAGTTTCGCGATCTACTCACCAACGGCTACTCGAGCGCCGCTGACCAGGTGGGCGCCGGACTCATACCCACCTACCCCACGGACAAGTCGTACCCCGCGATAGTGGGCATCGATCACATCATCACCAAAGGTGCAGTGGCCACATCTCTCGAACGTATCGATATCGAGGGATCCGACCATCACGGACTGATTGCCGACATCACGTTGGCGTGACTATCGCAAAATCCGGGTCCGGTTCATCCAGGTAGCCGGCAAGTTCCGCGAGTTTGGCTGGATCACCTTCCACGACAACACTTCCGTCGCCGATAGCAGCGGCTAGATCTGCGCCACCCAGCAGCACACCCAGCAACATGGGCCGTGCCAGAGTGAACGCCGCATCCGCTGGGGCGGCATCGGCCGGCCTGTCGAAGTGAACCAGTACACCGTTGTTCAGTTCGGTTCGATACAAAAGTTCTTCGTCGGTGATGTTCCAATCGATGACGATGTGCGCACCCCAGGCTCGTGGACCGTCGACCCGCAGCGAGATCGCGTCGAACACCTGGCTCACCGACAGCGCCATCACGATGTCGGGAGCCGACGCCTGTGTCGGCGTTCCGACCGATCCGTTGCGCAGTTCGTACGCCCCGGTGAGATAGAAGTTGCGCCAGGTTCCGTTCTCGGCGCCGTATCCGAGTTGTTCCAGCGTATCGGCTTGCAGATTCCTGGCCTCGACATTCTCGGGTTCCGCAAAAACTACGTAGTTGACTACCTGTGCAACCCACCGGAAGTCGCCTTGATCGAATGATTCACGCGCCTTGCGGAGAACCTCGGCAGAGCCTCCCATGAATTCGACGTGACGCTGGGCGGACTCAACCGGTGGATGCTCCCACAGGTGAGCAGGATTGCCGTCAAACCACCCCATGTACCGCTGATAGATGGCTTTGACATTGTGGCTGACCGAACCGTAGTACCCGTGGGTGTGCCACGCCTGCTCCAAGGCCGGAGGTAGTTCGATAGCCTCGGCGATCTCGATACCAGTCCAGCCCTGGTTGATTCGACGCAGCGTTTGATCGTGCAGGTATCCGTAGAGATCGCGTTGCAGAGACAAGAATTCGGTGAGGCGTCCGGTTCCCCAAGTGGGCCAATGGTGGGACGCGAACAACACGTCCGAACGCGCCGCATAGCGATTGATCGCTTCCGTGAGATACGACGACCAGACGTGCGGATCCCTGACCAAGGCGCCGCGCAGCGTGAGCAGGTTGTGCAAGTTGTGAGTTGCGTTCTCCGCCATACACAGTGCGCGCAAGTCCGGGAAGTAGAAATTCATCTCGGACGGCGCTTCGGTACCGGGAGTCATCTGGAACTCGATACGAACACCGTCGAGGGTTTCGGTGTGGCCGGTCGTCGAAATCGAATGGGTCGGCGCAATGAGCGTCGGCGTTCCTTTCGACGTCGTCTGCCCTAATCCGGCACCGACCGCTCCGCGCGGCCCACGCGGCAACGCTGCGCCGTACATGTACGCCGCCCGCCGGGCCATAGCCGTTCCCGCATATACGTTTTCCTCGACGGCATGTTCCACGAAGCCTGTGGGAGCCAACACGACACACCGCCCCGCCGCAACATCCTCCGCAGTCGTGACACCTTTGACGCCACCAAAATGGTCGATGTGCGAATGGGTGTAGATCACCGCTTTCACCGGGCGATCTCCACGATGCTTCCGATAGAGAGCAAGCGCTGCGGCGCCGGTCTCCTGGCTGATCAACGGATCGATGACGATGACACCGGTCTCGCCCTCGATCAGCGTCATGTTCGACAGGTCGAGCCCTCGAACCTGATAGATCGTTTCCGACACCTCGTACAATCCTTGCCTTGCCACCAAACCGGACTGACGCCACAGGCTCGGATTGACTGTCGGCGGGCACTCCTCACGGAGGAAAGCGTAAGAATCGTTGTCCCAAATAGTTTTCCCGTTACCGTCGATCACCGTTCCGGGGTCGAGTGCAGCGATGAGCCCTCGGTCCGCGTCATCCATATCAGCGGTGTCGGAGAAGGGAAGTGAATCAACTACTTTCGCGTTTGCCGATACGATCGCATCGGAGGCGTCGCGAGGATCAGTCATGAATGTGAGCCTTTCAACGGTGAACTAACCGAGTCAACGGTGAACTAACCGAGTAATTGCGCTTTCGCCGCCGTGAATTCCTGGTCCGAGAGAACCCCGGACTCGTGCAGTTTCCCGAGTTCTTGCAGTTTCGACACCAGATCGCCCCCAGCCGACGGGGCTGCCGGCTGTGCCACCGGCTGCTGTTGCTGATAGGCCTGCTGCTCCGCTGCCTGCTGCTGTTGTTGATAGGCCTGTTGCTCAGCTGCCTTCTGCTGGCCGCGCCGATCCATCGCATTGGACGTCGCTTTTGCTGTTCCCGCGACCACAGCGGTTCGCGCTACGGTGCCCAGCAAACCGGGCCTTCCTCTACGTCCACCTCGAAAAACCATGCCGATCTCCTCTACTTAAGCTACTGAAGCGCCGCGTCGACAGCGGCCACTACGACGTCGTGCGGGATCTGAACGTGCAGGACCACTTCTCCGCCGCCGGCCCGAGCCTTCGACGCAAAGTCTCGTGCCCACGTCTGCTCGTAAACGATGATCGCAGCCGACGTTCCCGGCTCGAGAGACTCACGGACCACATCGAGATCCTCGTCGCTGATCAACGCTTTTGCCTCGATCGACAGTATTTCGAGCCCGATGTCGGTGAGGTCTTCATCGACATCGACCTGCCGGATGTTGCCTTCGGTGTCTTTGGCGATGTAGACGAGATCAAGCAGCGTCACAAACCCCCGCTCAACAATGTTCTGCAAGGCCGCGACGGTGTCCGGGTCCACTCTCGAACCGGGGAACGCCACCACCACCAACTCGACTGGACCGACGTTGCGTGCTTCGTTCATGTGTTCAGCGTGGCATCGTCGCCGTCGCGGATCCTCACCCGCAGAGGATGAAATTGTCAGCGACGGCGTAGAACCTCACGCATCGAACGCACGTGAACTCCGTCGGCGGCAAGTTCACGTCGAGCCTTTCCTCGCGTGACCAGCACCCCGATAATGCCGATGATCCAGACCGGATATTGAACCATCCACGCCACGCGGAAGCCGTCGAAGGTGTAGCCGCCCATGTTCCCGAGGATCACGCCCATCACCTGAATCACGATCAGGGACGCCAGGAATCCGCCGATATTCACCATGCCCTGAGCGGTACCCATGTTGGAGCTGGGGTTGAATGCGCGGGCGTAATCGAATCCGATCATCGAACCGGGCCCGCCGATGGAGATCACCACGATCAGAATCACCAGTAGCCACAACGGTGCCGGATGGTCCAGCGACAACACGATGGTCCACATCGCGGCATTGCTGATCATGATGGACAGCACCAACCACGATCGACGCATCGGGAAACGACCGCTGAGAATGCCGAAGATCGGGCCTGCGACAATCGCCGAGATCACCGAAAGTGTCAGCAACGAACCAACTGTGGCGTCGTCAAGACCTTGCGCCGACGACAGATACGGCACGCCCCACAGCAAGGCGAACGTGGTGATCGAGAACTGAGTGCCCATGTGGGTAAAGAAACCGAGACGCGTACCCGGACGCATCCACACCACCCGGATCTGTCGGGCGACGTCGCGTGCACCGGCCGGCACTGTTTTGACGTCGGCGCCCGGCGGTGCGTCGCGGATGATCGACAGCGCAAGAACAAAGGCGAGCAGTCCCAGGGATGCCGCACTACCATACGCGATCGTCCACCCGAAACCATTGAGCAACAACATGAACGGCAAGGCCGAGAGAACCTGTCCGATCTGACCGAGAATGCCGGTGAACTGCGAAACCAGTGGTACCTGACGTGCCGGGAACCACTGCGGCACGAGTCGCAGAACCGAGATGAAGGTGAGCGCGTCACCGGCACCGACCGCGATGCGCGCACCGATCGCAATCGGCAGCGATTCGGTGAGAGCAAGGGTGAATTGAGCCGACATCATGATTGCGGCACCGACCGCAATCATGATGCGCGAACCGAAGCGGTCCAGGAGCACGCCGGCCGGAATTTGCATGCCGGCATAGACCACGATCTGCAAGACGACAAAGCTCGAAAGGACACTCGGACTGATCGAGAACCGTTCTGATGCAACGAGGCCCGAGACTCCGAAAGACGTGCGATGAAGCACGGCGATCATGTAGGCGAAAACACCGATACCCCAGACCAACCATACTTTTTTCATCGAGCAGTAATGCTACGCCTCTCGTTCGGGGGCCTCAGGACGTGACTATTCGCGCCCCTGCGAGATCCAGTTGAGGTCGTCCGAGCGGTAGCCGTCGGTGATCGCGGCCAGCGAGTCGAGGCGCGAAATCTGATCTTCGGTGAGCTCGATATCCAGAGCACCGGCATTCTCCGTGACGCGCTTCGCGAAGCGAGTGCCCGGAATGGATACCGACGGAAGACCGAAGTGCCTGCCCTTGGCGTCGAGCCACGCGAGTGACACCTGAGCCGGCGTCGCACCAAGTTCGGCGCCCACCTCGCGCACGACGTCGAGAACCTTCTGGTTGGCGACCATCGCCGCATCGGTGTACCGGGGGAAGCGTCGACGCAGATCGTTGTCGCCCAGTGAATCGGCGTCGAACGAACCGGCCAGGAACCCACGGCCGACGGGCGAGAACGGAACGAAGCCCACGCCGAGTTCAGCAGCAGCGGGCACCACTTTGTTCTCCACGTCCCGGCTCCAGATGCTCCACTCGGATTGGATCGCGGCAATGGGATGAACCGCGTAGGCCCGACGCAATTCGTCGCCCGTTGCTTCCGACAATCCGATGTGGCGGATCTTGCCGGCCTTCACCTGCTCGGCCATCGCGCCGACGGAGTCCTCGATCGGAACGTTCGGATCAACTCGATGCAGGTAGTACAGGTCGACATGATCGACGCCTAACCGTCCGAGGGAAGCGTCGAGAGCCTGCGACATGTACGCCGGATCACCGTTGATCCCCCGCCGACCGGTCGCGGGATTGGTGACCAAACCGAATTTGGTGGCCAACTGCACCTCGTCCCGACGGGTTTCGAGAAGCTTGCCCACTGCCAGTTCACTGGCACCCTCGCCGTAGATGTTCGCGGTATCGATGAAGGTGATCCCGATATCCACGGCGTGATGGAGCGTCGCCAGTGCTTCCACCGGATCTACGGGCCCATACACCGGCGCCACGGACATCGCGCCATACCCCTGTGCGCTGACGGTGAGGCCTTCGGCCAGAGTGACGGTGGAAACGGACATGAAATCTCCTTCGGTTCGGATCAGTACAACCTTCACAGTCTCTACCGGAATATTCGCGGGCGCACCAGCAGTACAACCTCACCTCTGGTCGAGCACGGTGCCGTCGGGTTACCCTCGATTGATGGCTTTCGATTGGCTCGAACTCGTGCTCACAGCCCACCGTGAATTCGGTTCGCGACTCACCTTGGTCGAGGACTGGAATGCACCGACGCCGGATTCCGACTGGCATGTGGAACATCTGGTTCGCCATGTGATCGAAGAACAGCAGTGGGTGCCGCCGCTTCTGGCCGGCCTGACAGTTGGTGAGGCGACGCCCGACATCGTTCCGGTCGGTGACGATCTGTGGACCGAGTGGCAGAAATATTCCGAAGCCGCCATTGCTGCCTGGAAATCCACCGACCTCTCGGCCCGAGTTCACCTGTCCTACGGCACTGTGGATATGGAACCGTATCTGCGCCAGCAGACCTCGGATGTCACCATCCACAGCTGGGATCTCGGCCGAGCCGTCGGGGCCGAAGAACCGCTGGACCCGACACTCGTCGAAGCGGTCTGGTCCGACCTGGACGGTCAGCGCGACATGCTGGCCGAAAGTGGTTTTTTTGCAGAGCCGGTCGATATTCCTGACGAATCCACGTTGCAGGACAAGCTGATTGCACTGACGGGCCGCGATCCTCGCTAAGCCTGATCGATCTCCGAGAAGTGGGCTCGCAGCGTCATGCCGATCTCGGCATGACGGAGTAGGAACGCTTTCTCGTCATAACCTTTCCGACGCAACCAGAGTGTGACTTCGCTGTTGCACTTGCTGGCATTGCACGACGCGCAGGCCGGCGCAATATTGTCGAGGGTGTAGCGGCCACCGCGCGAGATCGCCAGGACGCAATCACGCTGTAGCGGCTTGTCTTGCACAGCGCAGTACGCGCAGCCGTCCCACGCTGATGTGAGCGCAGACCACTGCTCGCTGCTGAGGTCATGTTCGACGCTATCCATCCGACGTTTGCGTCGGCGCGCGTAGGTGGCTTTGCGACTGCGGTTGATCGTCACCACAGAATCGTACCGGCACCTGGCACCCGTCTCCCACTGCGCGGAACGGACAGTTCTGCAGGATTCGGATCGCAGTAGGTTACGGATATGGCAGGCGAAAAGGTGTACGTGATCGACCGGATCATCACGAAACCAGGATGCGGGAAGAAGTTCGTCGATGCATACCTGGCCGAGTACGTGCCGGACGCACAGCGCCGAAGCATGACTCTCGCAAGTGTTCTCGTCAGTCCCCCACTCTGGACCGACAACGAATCCAACGTAGTGACGATTACCTGGACGGTGGAGGGCACGGCCGGTTGGTGGGCGATGACACGCCAAGGGCGAGGTGATCCCACGATCGGTCAGTGGTGGGAACGCAACGCTCCCTTGATCGTGGAACGCAGTCGCACCATGGCTGCAGACGCCGCCGATATCGAAGGACTGAGCAATGTATAGCGTCACACGGATCGTCCAGGCTGCCGATGGCTGTGCACCCGACGAGTGGGCCGCCGCCGTCATCGCCGTCACGTCGGCCGCCGAATCATGCGGCGCTGCACGACACATCGTTTCCGAAACACTGCCGGGAGTTATCAACGGCGGAGATCTGATAATCCACGCAGAGTTCACCGACAAATCTTCGTGGCAGAGCGCTGGTACTGCATTCGACGGAAGCCTCGACCACCCGGCCGTCGAAGGTTTTCATGGTGTCGAGTACCAGAACGGAACCAGCGGGCGATCGACTACCGATACCCGAACCGGCATCTACCGGGCACTATTCGTTCGGGTCGCCCCCGACACCCCGCCGACAGCCATCGAGCACTTCGAACGCGATCTACTTCGGATGCCGGCACTCGTGTCGTCGATCGGAGCGTGGCGGCTCAGCCGGGTCAGTGCGTCGATTGGTCCAACGCAGTGGACACACGTGTGGGAGCAAGAATTCACCGACCACGAATCGTTGTCGGGGCAGTACCTCGATCATCCGATTCACTGGGGCGTTGTGGACCGTTGGTTCGATCCGGAATGCACCGAGGTCATCATTCGCGATCGGGTCTGCCACACCTTCTGTGCGCTCGATACGCCAATCTTGCTCGGCAGCTAGAGAATTCACCACAGAGTTCCACAAGCGCGAAACCCGGAATCGAATGACTGTCGATTCCGGGTCGCGAATGGCCTCTATCCCACGTCGAGCGCGGCTCGCATCATGTCCCAGACCTCGCGTCGAGCAGGCTCAGTGAACGAGAGCGAGGGCATAGTCAGGAATCCGTGGAAGAGCCCGTCGAATCGGCGATGCCGGACGGATACACCCGCCTCGCCGAGCATCTGCGCATAAGAATCACCCGATGCGCAGGGCGGATCCAACTCTGCAGTGACAACCACCGCCGACGGTAGGCCGGCCAGAGTTTCCGCCCGTGTGGGAACCAGACGAACGTCATCAGTTCCGCCGGGGGCGTACTGCTCCCAGTACCACTTCATCGCCGAGGCAGTGTTGTAGTAACCGGAGCCGTACTGCCGATACGACTGTGTGTCGAAGTCATCATCGATCACCGGGTAGATGAGAACCTGCGCAACCACATCCGGGCCTCCTCGATCCCGGGCGGCTATGGACACCGTTGCGGCCAGGTTTCCACCGGCACTGTCTCCGGCCAAGGCAATCCTCGTCGGATCTCCGCCGAACTCGCCCGCATTCTTCGCGGTCCACTCCAAAGCTGCATACACGTCGTCGTGGGCTGCCGGCGCTTGATATTCCGGAGCCAGTCGATAGTCGACGGAAACTACAACGGCACCAACGCCTTCCGCCATCGACCGGCAGAACTCGTCGTGACTGTCGAGGTCGCAGAACACAAACCCGCCGCCATGGGCGAATACCACCACAGGCATAGGAATGTCACCACCGTGCGGTCGGAAGACTCGCAGCGATAGATCGCCACCCGGACCGTCTATCGCGAGGTCGTGAACCTCGCGCATATCCGGAAGTCGTTGCAGTGGTGCACGCCGGCCACGAATCAACGCCCGTAATTCAACCGGCGGAACACTCGACACATCAGGGAAACCTGCTTCCAGGACAGCGAGCATTTCGGTTACTTCTGGAAGCAGTGTCATGGCCGGTCTCCTGATCGTCGCCGATGCCCGCCACCCGGCGCATCGTGTGTCGCCACGATAAGTCGCCCGACCACCGATGAGAACCAAGCCTCCCGCCCAGCGGGTCATCCACCACGACACTAGGCAGGCACGGCGACCCCGGCTGTGCGGGCGACTCCGTCCCAACCACCGACCGGTGCACCCAGTCCCAACAACGCAGCAACTGTCGGGGCCACATCGATGGTGCGCGCCTGCTCAGCCATGGCTCGTCCACCGTCGAGTGCGGGATGCCCTCCGCTGAGGAAGAACGGGATGGGGAGTGTCACGGAGTGACCGTGATTTCCGGGGATCGGATTGGACAGTGGCGTCGGATCACTGAACCGCCAACCCTGCGAGCAGAATGCGACCACGTCACCCGCATTGGCACCGAGGTTGAATTCGGCCGGTAGATGGCTTGATTCGACACCAGCAACTGAACCGACGATCTGCTGAATGCGCGCGATGGCCTCGCTACGGTCCTCATCCGGCCCCACGAAGTAAATCAGATCCGCGCCGCCGTTCTGTGCGATCCGAATCTTCCCGGCCAACAACGGATCCGCGTTGAGTGGACGATCCAGCCCCACGAGCCGCGTCGGCTCCGACCAGTCCATGGAATGATCGGCCAACACTATGACGATGCTGCGGTTCCAGCGACCGGTCGCGTGGAGGAAATCGACAAAGCGACGTACCTGATTGTCGGTGTTCTGTAACGCGGCCGTGCGAGCGATACGAATAGACGGTCCCGAAAGATCAAGGTGACCAACGCGATCGACGTCGCCGAGGTTGGTGAACGACAATCGCGGCGAGCTCTCGCCGACAATGCGGATCAGAGCATCGATCGTGAAGTTGTCCGGAGCGTGCGCGGTGCCGGGAAGCAGTGGCTGCGGATCCCAGACGACGGACGCACGATCACCGAACAGTCCGTGCAGGTAATGCTTGGACAGCACACTCGCAGTGGTCAATCCGAGTTCGATACGTACCCGTTCGAGGACGGTCGACGTCTGCAGATCAGATGCACGATCAAGATCACGGGCCTTGCCGACGGCAGGGTCGTAGACGGAATTGGCGGGCACTCCCGAACGAGCCGGGTAGACGCCGGTCATCATGGCCGTGTGATTGGGGAGCGTCTCGGCGATGTTGATCGCGCTGGCATTCGGGTAGTGAATGCCGCCCGCAGCCAAACCCGTGAGCATGGGGGTGAGGTCTGCGCGCAACTCGTCGGGGCGCATACCGTCGACAACCATGACGTACACGTCGACGTCAGGAATACCCCGGCTTGTCGACACACCGGCAAATGCCGGAGAACCGAGCAAAGCTGTTCCCGCAACAATACTTCCGCCGATCAGAACCTGACGACGTGAAACGTCCGAACTCACTGAGATGCTCCTGGTCGGTACGAGGCGGGATCAAGTGGAATCGACGAATGTGAAACTCTGGCACCGACTCCGGCGGGTAGCCCGTAGCTGGTCGCATAGTGCGCGTCGCTCTGAGGATCGGTGAGACTGTCGACGTAGTACCAGTCCATCTGGGTACTGCCGCGCGAGATCTCGAATACCCCGTAGCCGTGTGAGTCCAACTCGACGTATCGAACGTGCCGATTGACCACCTTGAATGCTTCTTCTGCGGCAACGGATACCGTGCGCGGCGGCACTTTCAGCGAGTCGTCGATATTGGGTGACGTCACCGAAGGGACCACGAACTCCGCGCCGACGGTCGGGCCGCCGGGATAGTTCGCGGCATTGGTCGGCAGATCGCACGCCCAGGACGTGTGGATGTCGCCCGTGATGAAGACCGTGTTGTCGATGTTGTTCGAGGTGATGGCATCGAAGAGCCTTGCCCGGTCAGCGGTGTAGCCGTCCCACTGATCGGTGTTGTACGGGTATCCGCCCTGCGGGATTCCGACCAACTCGGTGATCGCCGCAGTGGTCGCCGGCTCCAGAGGCGGGAACACACACGGAGTGATCATTACCGGATTTCCGACGATCTTCCATTGGGTGGGCGAGCTGACAATCCCGTTGGTGAGCCAATCCATTTGTGCGCGTCCGGTTATGCTGCGCGCCGGATCGTCTACCTGCCGCATCGTGGGCTGCTCGTCGCGGTAGGTACGCAGATCGAGCATCGAAATTTCGGCAAGGTTACCGAAACGGAACCGGCGATAGAGTTGTGTTGCCGAGCCGCTGCCCGACGGCCGGACCGGCATCCACTCGAAATAGGCTTTGGCTGAGTTGGCCTTTCGATCAGCCCAATCGCCTTCGGCTCCGAGAGTGTGGTTTTCGGCTCCACCGTTGTACGCATTGTCGGCCGATTCGTGATCATCCCAGGTGGTGATGAACGGCAACTTCCGGTGCAGTGCGGCGAGGTCAGGATCAGTCTTGTACTGCGCGTGCCTGATTCGATAGTCGGCCAGTGAGATGATCTCGTGCGCGGGCTCATGCAACCGCACCGAACCATCCTTGGCGCCGTACTCCCCTTGGCCGTACTCGTAGATGTAGTCGCCGAGATGGATGATCGCGTCGAGGTCATCGCGGAATCCGAGGTGGCGGTAGGCACTGAAATAGCCTGCCTCCCAGTTGGAGCAGGACACCACTCCGAAGCGTAGGCGCTCGAGGTCCGCGGAATTCGACGGAGCAGTACGGGTGCGGCCTACCGGCGAGACTGCCGAGCCTGCTGTGAATCGGTACCAGTAGGCGGTAGACGAATCGAGTCCGGTCACATCAATTTTGGCAGTGTGATCGGAATTAACCGAAGCCACAACACTTCCCGACGCTGCGATGTTTGCAAAGCCTTCGTCGGTTGCAACCTGCCAGTTCAGCGTCACCGCCGGTCCGACCCCGGAACCCGGTGTGGCCGCAGCAACCGGTGTGACGCGCGTCCAGATGATCACGGAGTCCGGCAACGGATCTCCGGAGGCGACACCGTGCGCAAAACTCGCGGCCACCTCAGCGCCGGCGCGGTTCGCTCCGACAACACCGAGGGTTGCCGCACCGGCAAGTACGGCCGAACTCTGCAGGAGTCCACGTCTGGTTATTCGTTCAAAGGCATTCGGATGCACGCTAGGAGTGAACCCACAATTGGACGGCCGTACAAGAGAGTTTCGCGATGTTCACCCAGGCTTCGCCTGTGCGCCTTTTTGGTAGGGCGAGTTCAACCGGTCGTCGCAACATCCCAGGCAGTAGAGGATGTCGACATGATGAAGATCGGAAGACCACCCGCATCAGCAGGCACGGGCACGGTTCTGGCAATGCCGTAGCGCAGGAGAAACCACGGTAGCGGCGGCCTGCGAGGCCGCAGTCGCAACAGCGACCGCGCAACGATGGATCGTGGAGTCCGGCGGGGTACGACCCCGCCGGACTCCACCTCCATCAGGCCGGTACCTCTGTAATTCTGCGTCAGTACTTTCCGAAGGGCACGGATCTGTCCGTGCACTCGGAGGAGCGACTTCGGTTCGTGGCGGATGAACTCAACGAACGTATCCGTGAGACGCTCGACTGGGATACTCCAGCCGAGCGTCTCAATAGATTGATCGTTGCGACGACCGCATGAATCCGCACTGTCCCAACTACCAAAAAGGCGCACAGGGGCCGGAGGCCCCTAGAGCCAGGTATCTTCCGTGATCGTGGTCAGGAACGCTTCCAGATCGTCCCGCCACTGAGCCGGCACGGTCTTGTCCGGCTCGATACCCGTGTACTGCCCGCGGTAGAACAACAGCGGGCGTTCGGTTTTGATCTCACTCATTGACGAGACGCGACCGAAGACGACGTAGTGATCGCCGCCGTCGTGGACGGTTTCGACGGTGCAGTCGATGTGTGCCAGCGAGTTGTCGATGATCGGCGAACCCAATGGTGAAGGTGTCCAGTCGATACCGGCAAACTTGTCCGGCTCACGCGAGCCGAAACGCGCACACACGGACTGCTGCTCTTCTGCCAACACGTTGACAGCGAACTTGCCGGTCTTCTCGATTGCCGCCCAGGATCGAGAACCCTTGGTGGGGCAGAACAACACCAGGGGCGGATCGAGGGAGAGCGCGGCAAAAGACTGGCAGGCAAAGCCCACGGGCTCACCATCGTCAACTGTCGTGATGATGGTGACCCCGGTGCAGAACTGACCCAGAACTGTGCGGAACTGCCGTGGGTCGAGCGCGGGGGTACTCACGGCTTCATTCCGACGGTGAAGTCGTGACCCCACAGACTTACTGCCGTACTTTCACGCGCAATCCAGCTTTCGTCTTCGACTTCGAGTCCCTCACAGCCGAATTCGATGTCGAATCCGCCCGGTGTCTTCATGTAGAAGGACAACATTTCGTCGTTGACGTGGCGCCCGAGCGTCGCGGACATCTTGACGTTCTTGCGCAGCGCACGGTCCAGGCACAGCCCGACGTCGTCGGAGTTCTCCACCTCGAGCATCAGGTGCACGATGCCCGTCGGGTTGGGGAACGGCAGGAACGCGAGGCTGTGATGGCGCGGGTTGCAGCCGAGGAACCGGAGCCAGGCCGGATCTCCGTCTGCAGGCCGGCCGACCATCTGCGGTGGCAGACGCATCGAGTCCCGCAACGTGAATCCGAGGACGTCACGGTAGAACCGCAGCGAAGCGTCGTCGTCGTCGGTGGTGAGTACGACGTGGCCGAGGCCCTGCTCACCCGTCACGAACTTGTGTCCGTACGGGCTCACGATGCGTCGATGTTCAAGCGCGACACCGTGGAACACTTCGAGGGAGTTACCCGAGGTGTCCTCGAATGCGATCAGTTCGACAACGCGCCGGTCCTTCAACTGCTCCGCTGTGCCCTCTTTGAAGGGAACGCCGGCAGCGGACAGACGATCACGAATGTCTTGCAGCTCCGCTGCATTCGCGGTCTCCCAGCCCGAGACGAGAAGTCGATCCGTCTCGTTCGGAACTATGACGAGGCGCGCCGGAAAATCGTCCATCCGCAGGTACAGCGAATTCGCGTCGACGCCCTTGCCCTCGTTCATGCCGAGGACCTTGAGGCCGTAATCACGCCACGCGGCCATGTCGGTGGCCCCGATGCGCATGTATGCCAGTGAACGAATACCCATCACTTACCTCCGTCGAGCAAGAAATCGGTTGCGAGCCGGTTGAATTCGTCAAATTTTTCGAGCTGCGCCCAGTGGCCACAGCCGCCGAAGACGTGAAGCTGCGCACGCGGAATCATCTTGAGTGCGACCAGCGCACCGTCGAGCGGATTGACGCGATCTTCGCGGCCCCAGATCAGGAGCACACGCTGGCGAAGCTTGTACGCCTCACGCCAGAGCATACCGAGTTCGAAGTCGCCGCTGGAGAAGGACTTCCCCATTGCCTTGGTTGCGGCAAGTGACTCCGGCGTGCTGGCAGCAGCAAACCGCTCGTCGACGAGTTCCGGCGTGATGAGCTTCTGATCGAAGACCATGATGCGCAGGAATGCTTCGAGGTTTTCACGCGTCGGCTGGTAGCTGAACTTTCCGAGGTTCTTGACACCCTCGGTGGGATCCGGCGAAAAGAGGTTGACGCTGAGTCCGCCGGGGCCCATGAGGACAAGCCGTCCGGCGCGATCCGGGTAGTCGAGCGCAAAGCGGACCGCAGCGCCACCACCGAGCGAATTACCCAGTAGGTCTACGCGTCCCGTGATCTCGAGAGTGTCCAGGAGATCGTTGAGCGCCGACGCGCTGTGCGCGAAGTACTGCGGATGCTCGGTTGGCTTGTCGGACTGACCGTAGCCGGGCTGATCAACCGCGATGACGTGAAAGTTCTTCGCCAACACCGGAATGTTGCGTGCGAAGTTCGACCACGACGATGCGCCGGGTCCACCGCCGTGCAGCAGCACGATGGTTTGGTCGTTGCCGACGCCGGCTTCGTGGAAGTGCAGTTTCAGATCGGGGCGTACCTGCGCGAAACGCGAGGTGGACTCGTAGGTGAGTGATTCTTCGGTGGTGGTCACTGCGTCTCCCCTAGACCATCGTGTCGGTGATCGGAAGGCCGAACTCGCCCGTGCCGAACATGACGTAGGCACGCTCGGGGTCGTTGGCTGCGTGGACACGGCCGGCGTGAGCGTCACGCCAGAAGCGCTGGATCGGCGTGCCGTTCTGCAGCGCTGTGGCACCGGAGTTCTCGAAGAGCTTGTCGATCGACGCGATGGCACGACCGGTGGCGCGCACCTGGTCGCGGCGGGCGCGCAGACGCAGTTCCATCGGAACCTCTTCGCCTGCAAGGATCAACGCGTACTCGTCGGCGACGTTGCCGACAAGCTGACGCCAGGCTGCATCGATGTCGCTGGAAGCCTCGGCGATACGAACCTTCGCGAACGGATCGTCCTTGGACTTCTCGCCGGCGAACGCTGCACGAACACGCTTGCCCTGATGCTCGACGTGGGCTTCGTAAGCGCCGTATGCCATTCCGACGATGGGCGCGGAAATCGTGGTGGGGTGAACGGTTCCCCACGGCATCTTGTACACGGGAGCCGTGTTGTTCTCGAGGCCCGGAGCGGTCAGTTCACTCATAGCGCGGAAGCTGAGAACGCGGTGCGACGGGACAAAAGCATCCTTGACCACAACGGTATTGGAGCCGGTTCCGCGCAGGCCGACTACGTTCCAGACGTCGTCGATCTGGTAGTCCTCGCGAGGAATCAGGTAGCTCACGAAGTCGACGGGTCGACCGTCTTTGATGACCGGTCCGCCGAGTACGACCCAACTTGCGTGGTCGCAGCCCGAAGACCATGCCCATGCGCCGTTGACCTTGTAGCCGCCTTCGACAACTTCGCCCATTCCCATCGGTGCATAGGAGGACGAGATGCGGACGTCAGAGTCGTTGCCCCACACGTCTTCCTGCGCTTGCTGAGGGAAGAGAGCAAGGTGCCAGTTGTGTACACCGATGATCGAGGAGACCCAACCTGTCGATCCGCAGGCACTGGCAATCTTCTTCACTGCCGAGTAGAACAGCGTGGGATCGGCTTCGTATCCGCCCCACTGCTTCGGCTGGAGGAGTCGGAAGAAGCCCGTCTCCTGCAGAGCCTTGATGGACTCGTCGGGAATACGACGAAGGTCCTCTGCTTCCTGTGCCCGCTCACGCAGTGCCGGCAGCAGTGCGTCGAGCCTCTGCATCACCTCGTGGCTGTCATGGTTACCCACTTCGACGCTCCTGTCTTTCCCGATCGGATGGTTCACTTACACTTGAGACTAGAACACGTTCTCTTTTCTGTCGAGACGCCGACTGAGGTCTCGTTTGTAGCCGCAATGCTGTAACAAGTACCTCCGATATCTAGCGAAACTGAAGTTCGTTCTATAACGTGTTCTATTAACAGCATGAAGGGATGTGACGTCACAATGGCGCAAATTCGCGAGATCGACGTGGGAACGGTACAGACCCGTTTCGCCCGCGGGTGGCATTGCCTGGGTCTTCTGAAGACCTTCAAAGACGGCAAACCGCACGCGATCGAGGCTTTCGGTACCAAGCTCGTAGTGTTCGCAGACACCAAGGGCGACATCAAGGTCCTTGACGGTTACTGCCGCCACATGGGCGGTGACCTCACACAAGGCGAGGTCAAGGGCGATTCCATCGCTTGCCCGTTCCACGACTGGCGCTGGGGCGGCAACGGAAAGTGCACCGCGATTCCCTACGCACGTCGTGTCCCCCCGCTCGCTCGCACGCGCGCTTGGCACACCCTCGAGCAGAACGCTCAGCTCTTCGTCTGGAATGACCCCGAGGGCAATCCCCCGCCCGAGGACATCGTCATCCCGCGTATCGAAGGCGCCTACAGCGACGAGTGGACCGACTGGACCTGGAACTCCATGGTCATCGAAGGCTCCAACTGCCGCGAGATCATCGACAACGTCGTGGACATGGCGCATTTCTACTACATCCACTACGCCTTCCCGACCTACTTCAAGAACGTTTTCGAAGGTGAAGTCGCAACCCAGTACCTCAACACCACGGGACGCCCCGACATCGGAATGGCGTCGCAGTACGGCGGAGACTCCCTGCTTCGGTCCGAGGCCGCGTATTACGGACCGTCGTACATGGTCAACCCCCTGTGGAACAGCTACAGCGGGTTCGAGGTCGAGAGCGTTCTCATCAATTGCCACTACCCGATCAGCCCGGACTCCTTCGTGCTGCAGTGGGGTGTGACAGTCAAGAAGCCCACGGGCCTCACAGACGAGGTCTCCGACAGGCTGGCTGCCAAGTTCACCGAGGGCATCAGTGAAGGTTTCCTCCAGGACGTCGTGATCTGGAAGAACAAGACCAAGATCGAAAACCCGTTGCTCTGTGAGGAAGACGGCCCGGTCTACCAGCTTCGACGCTGGTACGAGCAGTTCTACGTCGATAAGGCTGACGTCACCGAGAAGATGACGCAGCGCTTCGAGTTCGAGGTCGACACCACCAAGGCCAACGAAGCCTGGCAGCTCGAGGTCGAAGAAAACCTCGCACGCCAGAAGGCCGAGAAGGAAGCCGCCGAAGCCGCGGCAAAGAACGAAGCAGAGGTTTAATCGTGAGCGCCTCGATTCGTGACCACCGCTGGGCCAAGGCTCCGGACTTTGCCGGGCAGCCGGCACGGCTCGAGGCAATCGCCGCTCAGACCGTCGAAGACAAACACGAATACCTGGATTCGGGCTTGCAGGAAGTCGACTGCAAAGCTTGTGGCGCTTGTGTACTGGTTCGAAAGAACACGTACAAGCACACCAGCATTCAGTGGACCTCCGATCCGGCGCTTCGGTGCCACACCTTCAAGGACGCCATCGCGTCGGGGCAGACTTCCGCTCTGAAAGATGGTTGCCCGCAGCTCCACGACAGCATCGCCGATGCCGTTGTGGACGGCACAATTTCGGTGCGTGATCCGGAAACCAGCTGACCACAATTACGCAGAGTGAGGGCCGACCCGATCGGGTCGGCCCTCACTCGTTGCCAGTCGTCGGAGTTAGAATTTTTGTGGCAGTTACCTTCGATTGAAGGAGACAGTCATGACTGACCCGATCATGAATGACGCAGTCTCAGCTAACACCTCAAAAATCACAGTCACAACAGATCTCGGCCCCCGGCGCTGGTGGGCCCTCGGTGCCGTGAGCCTCGCAGTGCTTGCCGTCGGCCTCGACGGAACGATCCTGAGCGTCGCCCTCCCGACACTCGCCGACACCCTCCACGCCTCCGAGTCCGACCTGCAGTGGTTCTCGTCGGCCTACTTTCTCGTACTCGCAGCGGCCATGCTCCCCGCTGGACTTCTCGGCGACCGCTACGGTCGCAAGAAGCTCATGCTCATCGCTTTGTCACTCTTTGCAGTCGGTTCGATCGCTTCCGCGTACTCGACGTCACCAACCGGTTTCCTCGCCGCGCGAGTAATTCTGGGACTGGCCGGAGCCGGGGTAATCGTGATGGCGATTTCCGCGCTCACCGTTCTCTTCAGCAAAGAGGAACGCCCGAAAGCCGTCGGGGTCTGGGCCGCCGCCAACTTCGTCGCACTCCCACTCGGGCCCATTCTGGGAGGTTGGCTTCTTTCCCATTACTGGTGGGGCTGGGTCTTCCTACTCAATGTGCCGGTAGTACTGATCGGGATAGTTGCCGTCACGGCTTTGGTGCCGGAATCCCGTGCAGCGCAACGACCGGGCCTCGATCCGATCGGCATGGCCTCGTCGTCGACAGGGCTGGTGGCGGTGACCTACGGCCTGATCAAAGCCGGACAGGACGGCTGGACCGACATCGCCGCATTGCTCTCCATGGCCGCCGGAATCCTGGTGCTGGTGGGATTCTTCCAGTGGGAACGACGGCTGAGTCGTCGCCCCGACGGACAACCGCTACTGGACCTGACGTTGTTCCAGTCGGCATCATTCATGTGGGGCGTGATCCTGGCTGCCGTTGCAGTGCTTGCGATGATCGGCGGACTGTTCACCATGCCGCAGTACTTCCAGGGCGTACTCGGGACCGACGCGATGGGATCCGGGATCCGGCTACTACCGTTGATCGCCGGTCTCGTGGTGGGCGCCGTTCCTGCAGATCGCCTCGCCTCCAGACTCGGCGCCAAAGTTACCGTCGCACTCGGGTTTGCCTTTCTTGCAGTAGGTTTCGCTTTCGGTTCCTTTACAAGCGCCGACTCGAGTGGCGCGTTTGTTGCCGGATGGATGGCGCTCGTCGGACTCGGAATGGGACTGGCCATGTCGACCTCGGCATCTGCCGCCCTCACTGAACTCTCCGAGGAACGCAGCGGCGTCGGTTCCGCAGTCCTGCAAGCCGTCAACAAAGTGGGAGGCCCCTTCGGCACCGCAATCCTGGGTGCAGTTCTCACGTCCGGCTACTTGTCTCGCATCGATGTCAGCGCGCTACCACCCGACGCGGCGACGATGGTGCGCGAGAGCGTCTTCGGCGGTGTATCCGTTGCGGAACGAAGCGGTTCGGCGTCACTGCTCGAGTCCGTGCGGACCGCGTTTGTCCACGGTATGGATACCTCGCTCCTCGCGGCTACCGGTATCGCGGTGGTCGGGTTCGGTCTGGCTCTACTTTTCCTGCCGCAGGGCAACTCTCATGCCGAATCACGATGAACTGCGGCCCGTCGGTCTCCGCGAGCGCAAGAAGGCCCACACCCGAGCCTCCATCCAGGAGCATGCACTTCGGTTGTTCCAAGAGCGCGGCTACGACGCGACAACCGTGCAACAGATCATCGACGCCTGCGAAATCTCGGAGAGCACCTTCTTCCGCTACTTCCCTGCCAAAGCCGACGTGGTGCTCGCCGACGACTTCGATCCCCTGATCGTTGAGGCGTTGTCGGAATTGGAGTCGGGCTTCGGGCTGTGAAAGTACAACCTTTAAAACCGGAAATTCACTCCGTTGGTCGCGCATACTGAGATTCAGTGAAAGTCCCCTACCTCAGTAGGTCCTTATGGATATCGATGTACTCATCGCGGGCGCCGGCCCCATCGGATTGACCACCGCCATCGAATTGCGCCGGCGCGGAGTCAACATTCGGATCGTCGATCCCCTCGAGAAACCACTCCCGTATGCCAAAGCTGTTGGCATTCAACCCCGGACTCTCGAAGTCTTCGAGAATATGGGCGTCCTCGGGCAGATCCTCGACGCGTCGGCCATCCTTCGCGGACAGATCATGTACACCAACGGCACGGAGGTGGGACGGATAGATCTCATGCTGCCCGAGGATGTTCCGTACACCTTCATGGGCCTGCCTCAATACGAGACCGAAAAGATCCTGACCGCCAGACTGAGTGAACTCGGCACGGCAATCGAGCGCAGTCTGGCCCTTACCGGTTTCGAGCAGACCGATGCCGGCGTCACGTGCGTCCTCAGCGACGGAACCGAGGTGCAGGCTCGCTATCTGGTGGGTTGCGACGGCGCGCACAGCGTTGTCCGCAAAGGTTTGGGGTTGACTTTCGAGGGCGCTGCATTTGCCGAAAGTTACATGCTCGGTGACGTCGAAGTGGATTGGTCGGTCCCCCGTGGATATGCGATCCGGGCGAGCCATGTCGACAATGCGGGAGCGGTCGACGATCTGTTGGTCTGTATACCGTTGCCCGGCCACAAGAGATATCGGATGTCGATGCTCGTCCCCGATGAACTGATGCCAGATCCAGCGAGCGCTGACGCTGTTGCCCACGGATTTTCGTCGGGCAAGGCTCCGCAGCTTCATCACATTCAGGCAGTTCTGGACCGACTGTCTCCCGAACCCACAACGGCGTCGTCCTTGCGCTGGTCATCTGTCTTCCGTATCAGCCACCGCATCGTCGACGCCTACAACCGTGGAAGGGTTTTCATTGCCGGCGATGCCGCCCATATTCATCCACCGACCGGCGCACAGGGCATGAACACCGGAATTCAGGATGCCCACAATCTTGCCTGGAAACTTGCGCTGGCCGTCGAGGGTATCGCCGCACCGGAGCTTCTCGACACCTACGACGCCGAAAGGCGTCCCGTCGGTGAGGAAGTCGTCGGAATGACGGTACGCAATGCGAGTGAAGGTATCGGTGCCGGCGAGCCCTCCCTCGATACCGCGATGCGTCGTCAGGCGCAATTACTGATCGACTATCCAGCCAGCCCGCTGAACACCGGACGGGTGGCTACAAGCCAGGATGTTCAGCCTGGCGAGCGCGCCCCCGATGCGCGGGGCCTCCAGCGCGACGGCGTTCAATTCTCGTTCAGGTTGTTCGAGTTATTCGCCGGTGCGAACCACACGCTACTTCTGTGTACCGACGGATCATCAACGAGCATAGACCAATTGGAGGAATGCGCTGCCGCAGCACGTCGAAGCACTCACGGCCGTGTGGATGTGTACGTGATTGCATCGGCGGTCGTCGACTCCACCCTCCCGGTCATTCGTGACGACAACTCCGAGTTCTGCGCCGCCTACGGAGTAGAACATCACTCCGCCTTCATCATTCGCCCCGACGGGTATCTGGGTTTTCGCGGAACTCCCGCCGAGACGAATGCTTACTGGCCGAAGATTTTCAATCGTCGATGAGGGAGTCGAACATCAGGCGAATCTCCGGAGTGAGTTTCATCAGTTCCACGTATCCACCCAAGGCGCCGCCATCCAGGTACGCAAATTCCATACCGGCGCACCCCTGTTGCACGATCGGCATCCCACGACGGCCGGCTTCCGCGAGAGTTTCCTCGTAATCGTCTGGTACCCACGCCACATGGTGGACACCCACTCCACATTTCTCGAGGAACTCGGTATAGAGATTTTGTCCCGAAACCGGCTGGATCAGCTCGATCTGCTGAGTTCCGACATAGCCCAGTGACACATGGATGGTGTACTCCGCCGGCTTGCCGCGGTACGTGGTGGTCTCGGGGCCGAATGCGATGTCGGGCAAGCGTAGCCAGCGCCGAACTCCCCATTTCTCGGTGAACTCCCGCTCGGCAGCGGCGATATCCTCCACCACCCAGCAGATCTGGAAGATCGGTCCCGAGACCAGCGGTGTCATGCCATTTTTCCGTTGTCTACCGAGTACACGGCACCATGGATCGCGGACGCGTCGTCGGAGGCGATGAACGCCACCATCTTCGCGACGTCTTCTGCTTCCATGAGACCGCGAGGCGAGGCAACCTTCATCACGAGGTCGAAGTCGACGCCGTCCGGAAAGGTGAAGCCAGTGACCTGCGGAGTCATCATGCCGCCGGGGCAGATGGCGTTGACGCGCAAGGCCTTTCCGGTGAACTCCATCGCCATGGCCCGGGTGAGCCCGATCAGTCCATGCTTGGCGGAGCAGTATCCGGCCGAGTAGGCCTGCCCTTCGAGCCCGGCAATCGAGGACACGTTGACAATGTTGCCACCGCGCTCGAGCAGATGCGGAAGTGCTGCGCGAGAGAGGAAGAACGGTCCGTTGAGGTTCACGGCGAGATCATGTGCCCACTCGTCATCGGCAATCTCGGCCGTGTGGCGGAGCGTGTGCGAACCGGCAACGTTGACCAGAATGTCGATACCACCGAGAGTGTCGACGCACTTCTGAACCGCCGCAGCACATTGCGCGGAATCAGAAACATCGGAAGCCGAATACCTCTGCTCGCCAACAGCACCCGCCACATCGATCATCGATTGCCGAAGCTGCTCTTCGCCGCGGGCAACACCGAAAACCTGCGCGCCCCTTCGGGTCAGAATTTCGGATACGGCGCGCCCCAAACCTGAGGACGCGCCGGTCACCACTGCAATTTTTCCGTCCAATACGTCAGTCACACACCGAGCTTACGACGCAGTCGCAACTTCGCGTGGCTTTCAGACTTTCCGAGCGTCGGAAAAAGTAGACGCGTGCAGTCCGGCGCGGCGGCCCGAGAACACACAGTCAGCGAGCGACAGCCCGCTCACGTACGAGTTGGAACAAATTCCGACAGCACTACGGCCGGCGGCATAAAGGCCGGGGATGCCTTGCCCGTCTCCATTTTTCACAGCACCGGTGCTCTCGTCGACAACCAAACCACCAAGCGTCAACATCGGGCACGGATTCATCATGCTGGGCTTGACCGAGACGTCGTACATCGTGAACGGCGCCGTCAGTACCGGCCGCACGAAGTCGGCTGGTTTGCCCATCGGATCGGGCTGCCCGCTTGCAGCCGCAGCATTGTGGGCGTCAACGGTGGCCTGAAGTCCGGCCGCATCGATACCGGCCTTCTTCGCCACCTCGGCAATGGTGTTGCCGTGTACTGCGGTTCGCATCATTCCCGTGGTCTGGATCCGCTGAAACCACATCGATTGATCGGGGATTTGAGCTTTCGCTTCACGAACCAGACTGGAATCGGCAAGCAACCAGCCGATTCCACTGCTCTTCTCGACCATCGCATGACCGAGGGCCGCGCCGTAACGAGACTCGTCGACCATCCGTTCGCCCGTCGGGTTCACCAGAAGGGAACCGAGGAAAGCGCTGGGCGGCACGATGAATCGCCAGGCGGAGACGTTACCGAGCTTGTCAGTGGCCCCGCCGGCGTCAATACCGAGTTGAATTCCCTTGCCGTCGTCACCGGAAGTGCCGAGCGGGATTCCGCCCTTGTAGGCGGGGGCGTGGGTACGCATCATGTCGCGGTTGGAGACGAATCCACCCGCCGTGAGGATTACGCCGCCACGAGCTTGGATGCGAATCTTCTTGGCGTACTTCTTCTCGATCTTGCGGATACGGGCGTCGAGAATCGTGCGCAACTGTGGAGCGTAGACACCAGGCTTGGATGAAATCGAGCCGAGCATGGCGTGACGACGCCGAACACTTGCCGGTGCGTCACGGAGCGTGAATGCCTCGACGCCGATGACTCGTCCGTCCTCGATGATCAACTGGTCTGCACGGGTTTGGCCGAGCAACTGCACGCCCTTTGCCGCAGCTGATTTCGCCAGGGGTCCGTAGAGCATCTTCCCGGACGTACCGGGGCCTTTGGCGCGATGTCCGCGAGGTGCGGGTTTGGCCGCGTCGCGGAATCCGCCGGCAGACTCACTGCCCGAGTAGTACAGGTAGTACTTGTTGCTCGGGTAGGAGGTCTTGTACGGGCAGAGTGACGCTTCGAACGGCACGCCGTGACTAGCCAGCCAGTCGATCATCGCGGGGCTTTCGTCGACAAAACGCCGCAAGGTCTCGGGAGCTACTGCGTCGCCGACCTCGCGTTCGAGATACGCGAGCATGGCCTCCGGACTGTCGTCGATTCCGGCTTCCTGCTGAACCGACGTTCCGCCGCCCGCGTAGACGACGCCGCCCGAAATGGTGCTGGCGCCGCCGCCCAATGCCCGGTCGATCGCCATCACCGACGAACCTGCCGCTACGGCTTCGAGAGCCGCGCTGGCGCCCGCCACCCCGAACCCGACCACGAGGACATCAACCGAAGTATCCCAGGTCACACCGCACCATCCTCAATTTCACTGCAACGTGTTTCGTTATCACTGACAGTGGTCGGAAATACTTCCTGGCAGAAAGCATGGACTGACACCCCCATCATTCTATAACGTGTTCTACATGAGCAAGCAGGAATACGACATTGTCGTCGTCGGTAGTGGTGCAGCAGGTATGACAGCGGCCTTGACCGCGGCCCATCAGGGTTTGAGTGTGGTCATCGTGGAGAAGGCCGCCCATTACGGCGGATCCACCGCCCGATCAGGCGGTGGCGTCTGGATCCCCAACAACGAAGCACTTCAGGCTGCCGGGGTGAGCGATACACCCGAGGCTGCGCGTTCGTACCTGCACAGCATCATCGGCGACGTCGTCGCCCCCGAGCGGATCGACACCTATCTCGACCGCGGACCGGAAATGCTGTCCTTCGTCCTGAAGAACAGCCCCCTCGAACTGCAGTGGGTTCCCGGATACTCCGACTACTACCCCGAAGCCCCCGGCGGACGCGTCGGCGGACGCAGCGTCGAGCCCACCCCGTTCGACGGCAACAAGTTGGGCGCCGACCGCAAGAACCTCGAACCCGACTACGTCAAGGCACCCAAGAACTTCGTCATCACCCAGGCCGACTACAAGTGGCTCAACCTGCTGATGCGCAACCCGCGCGGACCGCTGCGCGCAATGAAGGTCGGCATGCGATTCCTCGCAGCCAAGGCAACCCGCAAAGACCTCCTCGTTCGCGGCCAGGCGCTTGTTGCCGGCATGCGACTCGGCCTCCAGTCGGCCGGTGTCCCCATCCTGCTGAACACACCGCTTACCTCGCTGTACACCGAAGACGGCGCAGTTCGCGGCGTCAACGTCCTGATCGACGGCGAAGAGCAGGTCATCCATGCTCGCCACGGCGTCGTCCTCGGCTCGGGCGGGTTCGAGCACAACAAGGAAATGCGCGAGAAGTACCAGCGCGGCCCCATCGGCACCGAATGGACCGTCGGCGCAAAAGCAAATACCGGCGACGGCATCGTGGCGGGCCAGAAGCTTGGCGCTGCAGTCGATTTCATGGACGACGCTTGGTGGGGTCCGTCAATCCCGCTGACGGGTGGACCGTGGTTCGCTTTGTCGGAGCGCACGCTCCCCGGTTCGATGATGGTCAACACGTCCGGCAAGCGTTTCGGCAACGAAGCGGCACCGTATGTGGAAGCAACGCATGCGATGTACGGCGGAGAATTCGGCCAGGGTGAAGGCCCGGGCGAGAACATCCCGACGTGGATGATCCTCGATCAGCGTTACCGCAACCGCTACACGTTCGCCGGCATCACGCCGCGCTCGCCCTTCCCCGGCCGCTGGCTCAAGGCCGGCGTCGTCGTGAAGGCGGGAACAATCGCCGAATTGGCCGAGAAGACAGGGCTTCCCGTCTCCGCTTTGACCGAGACGGTGGAGCGGTTCAACGGCTTCGCACGCAGCGGCAAGGATGAAGATTTCGGTCGCGGCGACAGCGGTTACGACGCGTACTACGGCGACCCGCGACTGAAGAACCCTAGCCTCGGCGAGATCAGCAAGGCACCGTTCTACGCCATCAAGATGGTTCCGGGAGACCTCGGAACCAAGGGCGGAATCTGCACCGACGTCAACGGCCGCGCACTTCGTGAAGACGGCAGTGTCATCGACGGCCTCTATGCCGCGGGTAATGCCAGCGCCCCCGTCATGGGCCATACGTACGCCGGTCCCGGCGCAACCATCGGTCCCGCAATGACTTTCGGCTATCTTGCCGTTCTCGACATTGCCGATCGTGTGAAGAAGGCCAAGGCCAGCACCGCAGACGCCGGAGTCGACAATGCCAATTGATCCCAGCATCGCTCTGGGCGCAGAGCTTGCGCCACAAGAATTTTCGTGGACCCCGTCGGACGTGCAGCACTACCATCTGGCGCTCGGCGCCGGAGCACGCCCGCTCGACACGAACGAATTGCGCTACCTCGACGACACCAAGCCGCAGGTGCTGCCGACCTTCGCGACAGTCGCAGCCAATTTCCACGCAACCGAAGCTCCCAAGGTTTCGTTCCCCGGCATCGAGATAGATCTGGCCAAGGTTGTTCACGGAAGCCAGGAAGTTACCGTCCACCAACCGATCCCGGCTAGTGGGAATGGACGCACCACAACTCGAATCTCCGAGATATGGGACAAGGGCAAGGCTGCGGTCATCGTCCAGGAGTCGGTGACCGTCGACGCCGAAGGCAATCCACTGTGGACTGCGCGCTCCTCTATCTTCGCGCGCGGAGAAGGCGGATTCGGCGGTGAACGTGGCCCCTCGGAGTCGGTTTCGTTGCCTGATCGCGAGCCGGACGCCGAGATTCTGCTGCCGGTTCTCCCCCAGCAGGCTCTGCTGTACCGGATGTGCGGTGATCGCAATCCGCTGCACTCGGATCCTCAATTCGCTTCCGCAGCAGGATTTCCGGCACCCATCTTGCACGGATTGTGCACGTACGGAATGGTCTGCAAGGCCGCAGTAGATACCATGCTTGACGGCGATAGTTCGCAGGTAGCCGGGTTTCGCGCCCGGTTTGCCGGTGTAGTATTTCCGGGCGAGAACTTGAGTATCCGGATCTGGAAAGACCAAGGGCAACTCTTGATCTCTGCATTGGTGCAGGAGCGTGAAACTCCCGCCCTGGCCGATGTAGTTCTCACCCTTGCTTGATATCCACCTGTCGAATTCATTGCAGTTCTCAACCCCCGATGGAGTAGCTCGAACATGACGGCCCACAACGAAACAACCCGACTGACCCGCCGCGGATTCATCGCCGCAGCCGCCGGAGCCAGCGCAGTCGCCGCCACCACCCTCACCGGCACCTGGACCCCCGCCTACGCCATCCCCGCCGGAAGCAGCAGCCTCGGATCCGCCGGCCCCGTCCCCACACTCCCCACACCCCCCGCATTCCCCGAAGGCATCGCCCTCTACCAACAGGCCTACCAAAACTGGTCCAAAGAAATCATGCTCGACACCATCTGGACCTGCGCCCCCAAAACCCCCGAAGACGCAGTCCGATTGGCTAACTGGGGCCACGCCAACGGCTACACCATCCGCCCCCGCGGAGCCATGCACGGCTGGACCCCCCTGACCATCGTCAACGGCGCCCCCCGCGACAAAGTCATTTTGGCTGACACCATGGTGCATTTGAACTGGGTCAACATCGACGCCGCCGGACCCGTCCCCACCGTCACCGCCGGACCCGGCGCCACCCTCGACGCCATCACCACCGCCCTCCAAGCCGAAAACCTCGGCTTCGCGAACCTCCCCGCCCCCGGCGTCCTCTCCATCGCCGGCTGCCTCGCCGTCGACGCCCACGGCGCAGCCCTGCCCGCCGAAGGCGAAACACCCGTCCCCGGACAAACCTTCGGTTCCCTCTCCAACCTCGTCACCTCCCTGACCGCAGTGATCTGGAACGGCACCGAATACGCCCTCAAAACCTACGACCGCGCCGACACCGCCATCCGCCCGCTGCTGACCAACCTCGGCCGCACCTTCATCACCGCCGTCACCCTGCAGGCCTCCCCGAACTACCGCCAACGCTGCGTCAGCTACACCGACATCGGCTGGCAGGAACTCTTCGCCGCCAAGGGCACCCCCGGACGCACCTTCGAAAACTTCGTCCGCGACAACGGCCGCGCCGAAGCCATCTGGTACCCCTTCACCGACAAGCCGTGGATGAAGGTGTGGTCCCTCGAACCCACCAAACCCGCCACCTCCCGTGAAGTCACCGGACCCTACAACTACATCTTCTCCGACAACCTCCCCGAACCGCTCACGGACATGATCGCCGCGATCAACGCCGGAAACCCCTCCATCGCACCCGCATTCGGGCAGATGATGTACACCACCACCGTCGCCGGCCTCGCCGTCACCAACGCCAGCGACATCTGGGGCTGGTCCAAAGACGTCCAGTTCTACATCAAAGCCACCACCCTCCGCCTGACCGAAGGCGGCGGCGCCGTCATCACCTCCCGCGCCAACATCGGCCAGGTCATCCACGACTTCACCCAGTGGTACAACAGCCGCATCGAGCACTACCGCTCCCTCGGCCAGTTCCCCCTCAACGGCCCCGTCGAAATCCGCTGCTGCGGCCTCGACCAAGACGCCGACGTCCAGGTCCCCTCCGCCGGCGCCCCCACCATCTCCGCGATGCGCCCCCGCCCCGACCACCCCGAGTGGGACACCGCGATCTGGCTCAACGTCCTCGGCGTCCCCGGCACGCCCGGCATGTTCGCGTTCTACCGCGAAATGGAACAGTGGATGCGCAGCCACTTCAACGACGACAACGCGACCTTCCGCCCCGAATGGTCCAAGGGCTGGGCGTTCAGCAGCGAACTACCGTACAAGGACGCCCAGATCATCGAACACGACCTCCCCCAGACCTACCGTGACGGTGTCCCCGTCAACAACAACTGGGACACCGCCAACGCGGCGTTCAACCAGCTCGACCCGCACAAGGTATTCAGCAACACCTTCCTGAACCAGCTTCTGCCGTAAGTCCATACGTGTGAAATGCCCGCCACCTCCATCATGGAGATGGCGGGCATTTTGTGTGGAGGGGCAGTTCTGGTCGAAGCCCATCCGCCGAAATACTGTCGAATGTGATCCGATCGCGGTAAATTCAGACGATTGCGACAGGCGCTCGAGTCGCACTGCTCGACTCCCGCTATGAAGGGAACGTCACGCATGAGTTTCTCGAATCGCCGTGTGCTCGTCACAGCAGCATCGATGCTGGTCGTCGTCGCCATCGCCTCCACCACTGCCGCCTGCGGATCCGACGAAGGCACCACAACCAGTACGGGCAGTGCCACTCACGGCGCTGCCCCGAACGCTCACAACAGCCCGGAGTCCCAACGGATATCCGACATCGTCCGTCAGCAAGTCACCGATCTCGGTCTCAGCGCGGCAGTGTTCGGGGTGTGGCGCGATGACGTCGAGATTGCCACTGGCGCTGTCGGCGATTCTCCACTCGGAGTTCCCGCAACAGCCGATATGCAACTACGCGTCGGACAACCCATGGAGCCGATGCTGTCGACGGTTCTGCTCCAACTCGACGAGGCCGGTACCCTCCCCCTCGACGAGCCGATTGCCAAGTGGGAGCCGGACTTTCCTCGTTCCGACCAGATCACTCCACGAATGCTTGCCAACAGCACCACCGGCATTTCCGACTACGTGACCGACCCCGACTTCGAGAAACGCCTCTACGCCAACCCGATTCAAGGATGGACCGCGTCGGAAATCCTCGACTTGGCCAACTCCCGACCACCCTTGTTTCCGCCCGGCACAAGTTTCGCCTACTCACACAGTGACCTGACATTGCTCGGCGAAGTCGTGCAGAAGGCAACCGGCCAATCGCTGACCGACCTACTGCAGCAACGCATTTTCGATCCACTGGACATGACTGCCAGCCGCGTGGCACTGACTCCTCAGATGCCTGACCCTGTCCTACACGGCTACACGACCGAACGCGGTGTATTCGAAGATTCCACTTTCTGGAATCCCACAGCCTTTCTGCACAGTGGCAACATGAACTCGACGGTCGCAGACATGGGAAAGTGGGTTCGCGCACTCGGGACCGGTGAGCTGCTCTCCGACAAAGCCTTCCAAGAACAGATGGCACCCACAACAGCCGGCCTGTCGAACATGACCACCGACAAGTTCTTCACGTTCGGAACCCTGCACATGGACGGGTGGCTCGCCATGAACCCGGCCTACGGTGGATACAACGGTGTTGCACTGTACGAACCGCAGACCAAGACGACCATCGTCATTTACGCAACACTCGGCCTCACCGCTAACCCCACCCCCAACAATGCGGTTCCCATCGCCAAGGCAATCGCCGCCGTGGTTGTGCCGGACAATCCGCCGCAGGTACCCGGCGGGTGAGTTAAGCCACTCCCACGCGGTGTAAACACCACGTGCAACGTCGTGTTTACCTGCGCAACACCAGCAGGACTCATCACACCGTCACCATTCTCCTCAAGTACCGAACGAATCGCGTCGGACCACGGGTAGATGGAGACGGGCCGATGAGGAAGCACTCCCTGTCAATTGTGTGCGCGACGGTCTTGGGGATCGCAGGCGTGTCCGCTACCTCGGCCACAGCCACCGCGTCGACAAACTCCTGCCCTGTGGGTGCAGTGTTCTCGGTGGGCGGGACCTGGGATCCGACGGGCCAGACCACACAACCTGTCACCGACCGCTACACATCCCGTGGTTACGCAGCCAAACCGGTGACATATCCCGCTAGCTTCTGGCCGCTCGGCGACCAGACGTACGACGAAAGTGTGGCCGTCGGAGTTCGATCACTTCGAGCTGACGTCAACAGCTTTCACGCTCAGTGCCCGGACAGCAACGTAGTCATCACCGGCTACTCCCAAGGTGCACGGATTGCCGGCGACGTTCTCGGCGACATCGCTCGCGACGGGTCCATCCCCCAGTCTCGAGTGGAAGGCGTCCTGTATGCAGACCCGCGAAACTCCCAGGGCGGCATAGAAACTGTGATCCCGAATGTTGTTCCCGGAGCCACGATGGCCGGTACCCGGGATGGATTCGGCGACATACCGGTGCAAGAAATCTGCATCGAAGGCGATGGCATCTGCAATATGCCCGAACCGAGCGAAGCACCTGAACAGTTTGTAGACTCCGTCTTCGGATACTTCACGAAACACGGTACGTATCAACCGATGATGGAAAAAAGTGCACCTTCCCCGGCCCCGGCACTCCCTCTGGCCCCGAGTGCGCCGTTGCGACCCCTCGATGTAGCTACCGCGATAGTCTCACGCGTCGTCGAGAATCTCACCCCGTATGTGACGGCAGCATTGACGGCCACACTGACGACGGCATCTGGATAAGCGACAACCTACTGAAAAGCCGGGCGAGACCCGGAACATCTCGCAGGGTGCCCGCCACTTTTTCGAGATCTGCATCGGCGTAAATCGTCAGTCGCACATCCGCGTCGTAGAGAACATCGACGACGTTTCCGAATCGCCGAACCGAGAACTCCGACGCAGTGGCCAGGACCGGCACTCCGCAGACAACCCATTCATCGAAACGATCGACAAGGTGGAGATAGTCTGCTGCAGAAGTTGATCCGTTGCAGAGCACTTCGAAATCAAACCAGACGACCCCACCCCGAATCGCCTCACACACGAGTGTCCTCGACCCGATTCTCAACTGAACTGGCTCGCGCGGGCGCGGAGTGAAACCTGCATCGACAATGAACTCTCCCGACGCAAACCGCCCGTCCCCGTCGCCCCCGCTTCCGCCGATTCGGTAGTCGAGCGCACCACTCAACTCGATGATGTCCAAAGTCTTCTCGATCAACTCGATCGACGGCACGAACTGCTCGTGAAACAGCGGATTGGGAAGGAGTTCCGTCGGCGGAACATTGGACGTGACAACAACAGTCACGCCCTTCGCAACGATCGTGTCGAGAACCCTCGCCATGAACATGGCGTCGGCGACGTCGTCGATGTGGAATTCGTCGAAACACAGCACTCGAATTCCGTCGACCACGCGCTCCAATGCCGAGCCCATCGATCCGAGACTATGCGCTCGCGCATGCAGATCCGCAAAGAACTGATGAAAGTGAATGCGCCGCTTGTCCACTGAAAGACTGTTGTAGAACTCGTCCATCAGCATGGTTTTTCCGCGCCCGACGCCTCCCCACAGGTAGATCCCACCGCCAACCCTGCCGGCAGTGATTTTCGCCCGCAAAGCGTCGAGGGATTCACGTGCCGACAACTGCGCTTCGTCCAGTACCATGAGACTCCTCTACATCTGTAGAGTCGAGGCTAGAGGCCTCGGACCGACCGAGTCAATGTGACCCCGGCGACGCAACAGGAGCGAATATGAAGGTTGACCGCCGGACCCTCATCGCGGAATGCGCTGTCGTGATCATCGCCGACCAAGGACCGCGCGCACTCACCCATCGTGCTGTCGATCATTCATTGAAACTGCCTGCCGGCTCGACCTCGTACTATTTCCGAACACGCGAAGCGCTCCTCGAGGCGATCGCACTGCACATCGTGGAACGATCACGATCGACCTTCATCGAACTCGTCGGCAAGCACATCGACCCCACTCGATTGACCGCCGAATATCTCGACGATCTACTCACACACCGACGAAACGAACTGATCACACGACACGCACTGCTCCTGGAGATGCGCGGAAACCCGGAGTTATGCAAACTTCTTGCGGGAAGCTTGTTTTCACAGCAGAAGGCGCAAGAAATCTTCTCAGCCGGGATTGCTGATCCCGACACCGCGGCGGCAGATTTCCTGAGCCTCCTGGAAGGGTTGATCTTCGATCACTGCTTGGGGTCGCGAAGCCGTGACACTGCCGAACCCGGAAAGACCGAACGTATTCGACGACTTCAGATTCCGATCGACGCATACCTTCGCGGAGTGAATGCGAGATAGATCGTGCGAGTCAGCAAAAGCTACCCGTGCACGGATGCCGGCCCGAAAACAGTGCCGCCACAAAAGGAGTACTGTCCGGCATCGATGCCGGAACGGTCCCCAAGTGATCCGTCGGGTAGGTGTGGAACGCAAAATCCACCCCGTTCAAGGCCAGATCTGCCGCGAACTTCAGCGTCAGCGGTGCCGGGACATCCCTGTCCTCAAGTCCCTGACCGAGGAAGAACGGGCGGTCGTAACCGGATGTCGGAACGGTAAGCAACTCGCGCGCCGCATTCATGAACGTCGGATTGTTCAGCGACTTCGACAGAACCTGCCCGAGTGGAACAGTTCCGTACTTGGCACTCGCTTCGGAGTAGCACATGTTGTTCTCGACGTCGTCGAGAATGGTCTTCCCCAGTGGCGTCAGATACGAGTCGACGTCGATATCCGGACGCGAAGCACGCAGTCCGTCAAGAACATTCGCAATGTACACCGTCGTGCCCTTCAGTGGGAGCGCCGGGAAGGCGGGCCCACCGAGCGGGACAAGGTTTTCGATATTGGAGGGAACACCGGTGGCGACGGCGCCGCGGTAGTCCAGTTCCGGAGCATATTCGGTGGCAAGTGAAGCGGTGAACATTGTCGCCTGACCGCCTTGCGACTGACCCATCGCGACCCACTTGCTCGACAGGTCACCATCTACGCTGCGACCGGCGCGCACCATGTCGACAACGCTGTGTGCGGCGGACCGTCCGTCGAGGTACGGGTGGACGCCCGGCGTTCCGAGTCCCACGTAGTCCGTTGCCACCACTGCGTAACCCTGTTCCAGCCAATAACCCAGGTAGATCGACGTGCGCCCACTGTTACTCGGCGCGCACTGATCTGCGACCCCGACTGTTCCGTGCGCATACGAGATGACCGGCCAACCACCTTCGGGAGGGGTGCCCACCGGGCGATAAACCACGCCGGTACTCATCATCGGCGCGTCCTTCGGACCTTGCGACCAGTACGTCACCTTGGTCGCGGTCACGGCGCCGGGCAACACTCGATCGGGCCCGAGCAGCTCCTGGCTCACCACCTCGCCAGGGCTGCCTGTAGGTACTGCCGTCGCGGGCGCCGCGAGCGCCAGCGCCACCAACGCGCTTGCCCCCAACCCGATGAGCGTCCTGCGTAGTCGCTTGCTCAAGTGCTTCTCCTACCGATTGCGCCGACTGTGTTGCCCTGATTGTGTCCACCAAGATCGTCCCACTCGTCCCTCTTGGTCCGATCAAACTCAGACGATAAAGCAGACCTACCATTTGGTCAATCTAAATTTTCACTGAGCGTCTCTCCCGACGCCGAGCGATCACTTCCATCCTTCGATAGAGTGCCCATGTTCGATACATGCAGGTCGGCCAACGAACACGCAGGAGGTGAGTCCCATTACCGCTCAGCCAGTAGTGGCGCAGTCTCCTACGGTCCGTTTTCGGTAGCGGCCGAGAGAGCGCTCAGACGGCATACCCCGGAAGGCTCTCTATGTCAGTACCGAATCCCCCGCCGCCGAACCGCACCCTGTTCATCTCCCAACAAGAATCCATCGCCGCCACCCTCCGCGCAGCGGGATGCGTCTTCGCCGAGGAAGAAGCAGCCGTCCTGATGGAGGCGACAATCTCTCCGTCAGAACTCGCGCGGATGATCGAGCGTCGGATCACCGGAGAACCACTTGAATCGATCGTCGGATGGGCTGAATTCTGCGGGCTACGCATCCGCATCGACCCGGGAGTATTCGTTCCACGTCGACGCACCGAATTTCTGGCCACACAAGCCTGCTCATTGCTCGAACCCGGATACCGCGTCGTCGACTTATGTTGCGGCTCAGGCGCAGTGGGCGCAGTTTTGCAATCGAAGGTTTCTCCCATCGACTTGTACGCCATCGACGTCGAACCTGCAGCCGTGCGCTGCGCCCTGCGCAACATCAGCGCCCCCGGACACGTCCTGGAAGGCGATCTCTACGATTGCCTTCCCCACGAACTACACGGACAAATCAACGTCATAGTCGCCAATGCGCCTTACGTACCAACCGATTCCATTCGCCTCATGCCTCCCGAAGCGCGCCTTCACGAGCCCTTGATCTCTCTTGACGGCGGAATCGACGGACTCGACGTTCAACGTCGGGTCGCCGCAGACGCAGCCACCTGGCTCGAACCCGGCGGACACCTACTCATAGAAACCAGTGCCGAACAGGTGGAACGAACCTTCGAATCAGTCACACAAGGAGGGTTGCGCGCCCGTACCGCCTCGCTCGACGCGACTTCGGCGACGGTAGTGATCGGAACCAAACCCGCGCACTGAGTCACGACAAAATCGGCGGCACCCACGACTGAGCCCGCGCCGCAAAACCTTCGACAAACATCTCGAATGCTCGGTCCACGCGATCACGATCACCAGTAGCCAAGAGGTCCACCGACAGTCCGCGAATCTGCGACAGTAGCAACGTCGCAACGGAAGACACGTCCGACTCGGGGCAGCCGACACCGCGCAAACCGATTTCAAGTGCTTCGATCCAATCACCGACAAATCGTTCGAAGAATCGTCCGTACCGATCACGGTCGTGAAGCGCCAACGCGTAGATCTCGATCATCACGCCGAAGCGAGGCAACAACTCCGGCGTTGTCCGCTCGGCCCACCACGTTGTCAGCACTCCAGCAGGATCAACGCCGACCTGTATCGGGACGGCCATCGGAATGGACTCGCCACGCATGTTCTCGATGACTTCGGCGAGAAGGTTCTCTTTGGTCTCGAAGTGACCGAGCAGAGAAGCATGCGAGACGCCCACTGCCTTCGCGAGCTGTCGAACAGTCAATTCACCGACGCCATTTTCTATGACGTGGCGTGTCAAAGCGTCGAGCAACTCCTGACGTCGGCCCGCGTATCGCAGGGATCTTCCGTCGACGCGTTCAGACTCCGGCACACCGTCACTCTACCGATGCGCTTATCTGCCGACCGCCTTCTGGTATCGACGAATAGCAAACGGCACAAAGACGATCAGCAAGCCGCCCGTCCACAGCAGCGAAGCGACAATAGGATTCTGCAGCGGCCAGGCGTCAGGGACCGTCATCGCAGGATTGGTGTTCCCGAACAACTCACGCACCGCTTGCGTCAACGCGGACACCGGATTCCATTCGGCGATCACCTTCAACGGTCCTGGAAGGTTAGTGGTTTCGACAAACGTATTCGCAATGAACGAGAGCGGGAAGATGACGATGAAACTCGCATTGTTGAACACCTCGGGAGTGCGGATCCACAGGCCGACAACCGCCATGACCCAGGACAGTGCATAGGCGAAGAGCAGTAGAAGCGCATAGCCGGCCAGCGCCTCGAGGACACTCGAGTGAATACGCCAACCTACGAGGAGTCCGGTGAGCGACATGACCACCAGGCTGATCACGTTGATGAGGACGTCGCTGGATGTACGGCCGATCAAAACTGCCGACGGCGCCATGGGTAGAGAACGAAACCTGTCGATGATCCCTTTCTGGAGATCTTCGACCATACCCAGTCCCGTCCAGGTAGCGCCGAATATCACTGTCTGCGTAAAGATTCCGGCGATCAAGAACTCACGGTACGACGTCCCCGGAACGGAGATCGCACTGCCGAATACGTACGCGAACAGCAACACGAACATGATCGGCGAGAGGGTCGTGAACACCAGTAGATCTGGAACGCGCTTGATCTTGATCAAGTTTCGCTTGGCAATGGTCAGACCGTCTTCGAGCGCCATTTGCATGGTCATTTCTGGTCCTCCAATTCAGCCTGATGCCCGGTCAGGGTAAGGAAAACGTCGTCCAATGTGGGTCTGCGCAATCCGACATCGAACACTTTGATGCCGCGCGCAGACAAGAGGTTGAGAGCGGTGACCAAAGCGTCGGTGCCGTCGGCAACAGGAATCGTGATCCGTCGAACGTTCTCCTGAACTCGAATTTCGCCCACTGACAACGAATTCAGTTCCTGCCGGACGATGTCGAGGTGTTCACTCTCATGCACGCTCAATTCAATACGTTCACCACCGATCTGCGCCTTGAGTTGATCGGCAGTACCGCGCGCGATGACCGAACCCCGATCGATGACGGCGATCTGATCAGCCAACCGCTCAGCTTCCTCCATGTACTGCGTGGTGAGCAGCAAGGTTGTCCCCTGCGCTACCAGTTCTTCGATGACGTCCCACAAGCCGAGCCTGGCCCGAGGATCGAGACCGGTAGTCGGTTCGTCGAGAAACAAGACTTGCGGCCGTGCAACCAACGCGCCGGCCAGGTCAAGGCGTCGACGCATACCTCCGGAATAGCCTTTGACCGGGCGGTCTCCGGCTTCGACGAGGTCGAACTGTTCGAGCAACTCTCGTGCTCGCGCCTTACTGTTCTTTGCACCCAAGTGATACAGGCGTCCAACCATATCGAGGTTCTCGTAACCGGTCAGATACTCGTCCACCGCGGCATACTGCCCCGAAGCACCGATCTTGGATCGAAGCGCCCGCGCATCCTTGACGACGTCCAAGCCTGCTACCTGAGCACGACCTCCGTCCGGAATGAGCAGCGTAGTGAAAATGCGTACCGCTGTGGTCTTTCCAGCACCGTTGGGCCCCAGTAGCGCCATCACCGAACCTTCGGCCACCTCGAGGTCTATGCCGTCCAAGGCTGTCAGAGTGCCGTAAGTCTTGACCAACCCCTCGGCAACTATCGCTCCGGTCATGAGCCCTCCCGTGTCCGCACGTTGCAACCCGAGAACCCAGTGTGACGCAGAGCACCGACAGATGCCACGGATTTTCGTCAGATCGCCGACCACAAGACTGCTCAATACATGAAAATAAGCGCAATTGAACTTTATTTCACAATGTCCGATTTCAATTACGCAATTCACACATTTCGGCGTTACACTCATATCGAAATTGACACCTTCTTCAGGCAGCACCTGAATCGAACACGTCCATTTCAATCGGCACATTCGGGGATCAATCATGCTTTCGGGGGTCCAGAGAAAGGTTACCTGCGAGATGAATCTTCACGTGCAATGGATCCGAAATACCGTGTTTCACTTAACCGGATTACTCTGCCTTTTAGTTGCTATGGTCACCTTGACCTCGCCAGTGCAGGCGTACCCATCAGGATCGTTTGGCGGAAATAACGGGAATCCACATACCACGGTTCCTGCACCAACCAGCACTGCGTCGCCCACTACTGCACCGACAACTACAACGTCGAGCACAGCGCCGCCGAATTCAAATTCCGCATCACTGCCGTTCAACATTCCGCCCAAGTCTACTTTGAACGGAAAGCTCGTCTTCGCTCATTATTTCCCCCCTTATCCGATCTCCATCGACAACGCGAACCCCTCCAGCGATTACTACACAACGCAATATCTTGCGGCAAACGGCGAGAACAACAATCACGTCGGATACGGCGGTTTCCTCAGGGATCGTCCGACTCCACGGCCATCGCTCCTCGACGCTCAGTGGCGGCAACGCGATCTCGAGAACGAAGTCCGCCAGGCCATTTCCGCTGGCATCGATGGCTTTTCCGTGGATATCATGTCTTCTGTCTCGGATACGAGTTGGTGGGGTTCAGCTGTTCCCACCGCGTTGATCAATGCTGCAGCGACTGTGGACCCGAATTTCAAGATCATGCTCATGCCCGATATGAACGGCATATTCAAGACCATGACACCAGCTCAACTTGCGGCAGAAATGAAGGTGTACGCATCGATGCCATCAACGTTCAAATTGGGCGACGGACGCCTGGTCGTCTCACCATTTCTTGCCGAGAATAAAACTGCAAGTTGGTGGTCGCAGTTTATTTCGGAGATGAAGACCTCGTATCGAATCAACGTAGCATTTGTCCCCGTTTTTCTAGATGCCGCCGCCAACAGGAATGCTTTTGCATCTATCAGCTACGGGATGTCGAACTGGGGAAACCGAAATCCAGCAGGAAACCCAGTATCTGCATCCAATCCAGACTCTCCGATGGCATTAGCTGACGCGGCGCACGCTTTGGGGAAGATATGGATGCAACCGGTCTCTTTCCAAGATTCACGGCCCATCCAGTCCATTTACGATGAATCGCAAAACTCCCAAAATCTTCAAAATACCTGGCAGATTGCGATTGCTTCGAACAGTGAATGGGTTCAACTCACCACCTGGAATGACTACAGCGAAGGAACTTCGTTTGCACCCAGCGCCGGGCACGGACTCGCACTACTCGATATGAGTGCTTACGGTCTGTACTCGTTTCGCACCGGCGCTGCACCGGAAATCGTGCGTGACACTGCATATCTCAGCTATCGAAATCAGTTGATCTCCGCGGTCCCGATCAATGTCTCGAGTGCCCCGATGACACTGCGGCAGTGGTCGTCTCCCGCTCGTGACACGGTGGAAGTCCTGACCTACCTCACTGCTCCGGCAGTAGTAAATGTCAAGGTCGGATCAACGACAACTACATGCAACGCACCGGCAGGAATGAGCAGCTGCCTCGCCCCATTGAAGGTCGGATCGATCACCGCGACCGTCGTACGCGGAGCTGCGGAAGTTTCCCGCGTCGCCTCCCACACAGCAGTAACGGCCAGTCCGTACAACCAGAATCTCGAGTATCTGGTCGATTCCAGCAGAAGGTAATCCGCTGCGGACCGGGTGAGTCTCTTTGCATCGGAGACTCACCCGAGTTCGGTGACCTCTGCCGGCTTTGCCGATTCGGAAGGCGTCGCGATCCTGTGAGCCGGCGCCGGGCTGTCAACTCGAACCGACAATGTCACGATGGCTGCAGCCACGGAAACACCCATACCGATCGAATACAAAACTTCGAACGAATGCAATGCGGGCACCGCGGCGGCCCCGATCATGACCGTCGAACTAGCCAATATGGCAGCGGCGACAGCACTTCCGGTCGATGTTCCCACCGAACGGAGAAGACTGTTCACACTGTTCGCAGATGCTGTCTGATCCAGCGGCGCCGATTCGGTGATCAACGTCGGCATCGCTGCGAGAGCAAATGAAACGCCTGCAGACACCACGGCCGCTCCGAGAGAGATGCTCAGCAGTGTCGGGGTGAGAACTACGCGCAACAGATAACCGAACGCGATGACGATGGCACCGGCAGCCAACGTTGTCTTGGCACCCCACCGACGAGTGATCTTGGGCGAAACGGCAGCCAACCCGATCATCAAAAGTCCGCCCGGCGTCATCGCCAGACCTGCGGCCGAGGCGGAAAGCCCGAGCCCATATCCGGATTCCACCGGCAACTGCAGTTCCTGAGTGGCCGCCAATGCGCTGATGAACATCGCAAAACCGAGGAGAACGGCACAGATATTCGACACCAGAATCGGGGCGCGCACCGACGTTCGTAAGTCAACGAGAGGTGCCGGCGTGCGCAACTCCCACGGAATCCACGAACCCAGCAATCCCACACCGACAACAATCAGGCCCAAAGTTACGGGGCTTCCCCAACCCCATTCCGTGCCCTTCGAGATGGCGAGGAGCAATGCCGTCATCGCCACCGTGAGAATTATTGCCCCGAGGAAATCGAACCTACCTCGGGTTTTCACCGCAGATTCCGGCAAGACAAACGGCAAGGCAATCAGCACCACCAGACCCACAGCGCCTGTCACCCAAAAGAGCGAGGACAGACCCCAGTGCGCAGAGAGCACACCGGCCAGAGGCATGCCTACCATTCCTCCGATACCCAAGGTTGCGCTCATGAGAGCGACTGCACCACTGAGCTTTTCGGGCGGAAGAACGTCCCGCATGATGCTGATTCCCACCGGCAACAATGCGGTGGCAAATCCCTGCATCGATCTGCCGAGCACAAGAAGAAGAAAACTCTGACTGGTCGCCGCAATCAGGCAACCGACGATCATCACAGCCAGACAAGCCAGCATCATCGCCCGCTTGCCGTACATGTCGGCAAGCCGGCCGATGAGCGGAGTTGCGACAGCACCGGTGAGCAGTGTCGATGTCACCAACCACGAAGCGGTCGTGTTCGACACACCCGATGCCGTCGCGAACTCAGGGAGAAGCGGAACAACCAAGGTCTGTTGCAGCGCGACCACCACGCCGCTCAGACTCAGTACCCCGACAACCAACCCTGCCCGCGTTTGACGGCGGGACGAATCCTTGGTCAAGCGTGACTCAGGCGTTCGAACGAGCAGCAACTCCAGCATCAACCGGGACCACGATGCCACTCATATGCGCGCTGGCGTCCGCAGCCAGGAACAATACGACGCGGGTGATCTCGAACGGATCGAGCCAGCCGACGGGCTGTGCATGTAGCGTCGCGAAGACTGGTTCGACATCGTCCATGGTCGGCGTTTCGAGATCCGGCCGCATCATCGAGTACATCATGTCGTTGTGGATCATCGGCGTCGAAATGTTGCCCGGTGCAATTGCATTGACCGTGACACCCGAACCGGCAAGTTCGAGCGAAACGCTCTTCGTCAGCCCGATGACGCCCCACTTGGAAGCACCGTATGCGGCCATCTGCGTACCACCGGATCGACCCATCATCGAGGAGATGGTGATGATGCGACCGAAACCGCGCTTCGCCATTCCACCCGAAACTGCGGCGACCGTGTTGAACACACCGGTCAGGTTGGAAGAGATGACCTCGTTCCACTGCGCCGACGTCATGGACGTAATCGGCGCGGGTACGGAAACACCGGCATTGGCGACGGCGATGTCGACGCTGCCGAACTCTGCCTCGGCGCGAGCCACGAGTGCATCCATCGCCTCACGGTCGGCGGTGTCCGCCTTGACCGCGATGCAACGACGCCCGGTTGCCTCGACCAGACGAACAGTTTCGGCGAGATCCTCTTCGGTTGCGAGCGGGTAGGAGACGGCGTCGCTGTTCTCACAGCGATCGCAGATCACGATATCGGCGCCGCGCTCGGCGAATGCGATTGCGTGTGCACGGCCCTGACCGCGGGCTGCACCGGTGATCAGTGCAACCTTTCCTTCGAAACTGCCTTCGAGGCTGTTCATGCCGTCTCCTAGTTCGTCATACGTTTTTGCTTGCTACATGCGTACTCCGAACTCACACCGACAAAGCCTTCGATCCCGGACAGCGGGAATTTTCGAAAGTGTCAGCGATGGACCCTCAGCGATGTCCAGCAGTAGAGGTGGCAAGGCCAGCCAAGGCGGGCGATCCCGCAGGACGCCCTTGCCAGCCTTCCGAACCGTCTCACACCGCTCGGGCGACGGTACCTTCTGGCATCACTCGGCCGTGCACACCGTCACCCTCGCCCTTAGGTCGAACCTCAGCTCTGCGGTGCGCCGATGTTGACCATCCACGAGATCCCGAACTTGTCGGTGCAAGCTCCGAATTCATCGCCCCACATCTGCTTTTCAAGCGGAACCGAAACACTTCCGCTGCCGGACAACTTTTCCCAGTACCGGCGTAGGACATCCGCGTCATCACCGCTGAGGCTGACTGTGATGTTGTCGCCCGGGGTGTAGGGCATGCCCGGCGGAGTATCAGCACCCATCAACGTGTAGCCGTCATCGGTTTCCAGCATTCCGTGCATGATCTTGTCTGCGCCGTCGCCGTCGTTGCCGAACTCACCGAACGTGCTCAGCGCCAGCGTGCCGCCGAAAATGCTCTTGTAGAACTCCATCGCTTCACGGGCGTCGCCGTTGAAGCTGATGTACGGGTTGAGTCGAGATGCCATGACGTGCTCCTAGTCCAAAGGTTGTTTGATCAGGGTCTGCTGTCACTCTCGGAATCAATCCTTGCAGAAGGCTCCGACAGGAAACAGTGGATCGAGGAGATCGAGGAGATCCTGCCGTGACACCGGGGAGATCATTCCTACGGTAAAGGGCCTGTCATGTTTGCCCCAAGAGCAATCTTCACGCTCGCAAGCGGGCTTCGACACACTTCGGAGCTTTTCCAGTAGCGCGCCGCCAACATCCCGAAATTGACAGATCCCCACAAATTCGCGGTCCTACGGAATCGATATCGGCCGCGAGTTGCACGCTCGCCGGGTCAGCCAGCGAGGCCTTCTCGAATTCGACCCGAGAATTTCAGCAGGATAGCGTCACGTCACCGCTACCTGTCCCGTTTGTCGCTCTACCGGTGTTCATCGAGCCTCCCGAAAGGTTGAATCATGCTTACGCAGTTCACATTACCCTTGACTCGAACGCGCATTCGAGTATAATTCAGGGCGAGGATCGGGGGATCCGATGGGGGTGTTCAATGAGTGTCGACAGCATCAACGGCAGGACCGACGACGCAGCCGCAGGCATGCTCGCCGGATCCGCAGCCGACCTACGCAGCCGGACCTGGCAACTACGCCCCGCAGACCTACGCGAAATCGCCATCACCGCCTCCGCGGAAATCCTTCGCCTCGAAGCCATTCGAGTGGTTGCCGTCGACGCCCTAGCACTCAATCCCGACGAGCAAGTGCTGTGCTACCGCGGCGCCGGACGCTGGCTCGCAGCCAACACCATGCTGCAAATCCCCACCGGCAACAGAATCGCCGCCCTCGGACTCGCACTACGCACCTTCCCGACCATCTCCGCCCAATTCGACGCCGGCAACCTCACCTTCGACCACACCGCCCTCATCGTCACCTTCTGCGAAACACCACCGAAAGGCATGCCGGAGAAAGCATTACCACACTGCATCAACACTCTCCTCGCCGCAGCCTCCGGCATCGAAGCCACCACCGCCAAACTCCGCTACGCCATCGCAGTGTTGGAGCGGATCTTCGAATCCGACGACACCCCACCCGGCGAAGACGACGACCGCAACCAACTACGCATCTCCCCGACACTGAACGGGAGAGTCGCAATCAAAGGCGATTTCGACTCCCTGACCGGCGAAATGTTGTTGTCGGCCCTTTCGGGATTGTCGATGCCCACACCAGCCGCAGACGGCACCCCAGATGCGCGGTCCGCCGCCAAACGCACCGCCGACGCCTTCACCGAACTCATCCGCCGCTACCTCGACAACGCTGCCACCGGCGTCGACGGAGGCCAGCGCCCACACGTGAACGTGCACGTCAACGCGAAAGACCTTGCCGAGCACCGCACATGCGCCAGCACGCGCAAAAATACGTCCAACAACACCGACGATGATCCGGCTCTCGATTTCGACGACCTCGACAACCTCGACAGTCTCGACAGTCTCGACGGTCTCGATGTCGGGCACATGCCCTGGATGGGACCACTGAGCATCACCCGCACCCGCATGCTGGCATGTGACTGCTTGCTCTCCACCATCCTGCTCGACGAAAACGGTGCACCCCTCGACGTCAGCCCACTGAAAAGGCTCGTCTCAGCCGCGCAACGGACCGCACTGATCGCCCGAGACAAAGGCTGCGCCTTCCCCGGCTGCGACTGCGTCCCCGCCTGGACGGACGCACACCACATCACACCGTGGTCCCAGAACGGCCCGACAGTGATGGACAACCTTGTCCTGCTTTGCCGTTCACACCACACCTTGATGCACCGCAAAGCCGGATTCACCGGAAAGTGGGAAATCAAGATGGGCAGAGACCACAAACCGTGGTTCATACCACCGCCGGCAATCGACCCCGAGCAGAAACCGCGTCGCTCGACCCAGCGGTGCTAGACCCAGCGGGGCTAAACCCAGCGGTATCTAACCAGCTGCAGCACAACAACATACGCGTCAGGCTCTGTACCGGAAATACCTCCGGCACAGAGCCTGCACGTCGTCATTCGCGCTCCGCAAAACTATCGAGTGAGAACCAGCCCTGAGGTCGGAACACCCGTGCCCGCTGTGACCAATACGTTTTCGACAGCGTCAACTTGATTGACGGAAGTTCCACGGATCTGACGGACACCCTCGGCGATACCGTTCATGCCGTGAATGTAAGCCTCACCAAGTTGCCCACCGTGAGTATTGATCGGGAGTTTTCCGCCGAGTTCGATTGCGCCACCGGCAATGAAGTCCTTGGCTTCACCCCGGCCACAGAAGCCGAGTTCTTCGAGCTGCATCAGCACAAAGGGTGTGAAGTGATCGTAGAGAACAGCCGTCTGCATGTCCGAGGGTCGGAGGCCACTCTGCGACCAGAGCTGATCTCCGACCAGGCCCATTTCCGGGAGTCCGGTCAGTCCGTCGCGGTAGTAACTGGTCATGATGTATTGATCTGCCCCACTGCCTTGGGCTGCGGCGGCGATGATGGCAGGGGTGTTCTTCAGATCCTTGGCTCGCTCGGCCGAGGTGACAACAATTGCGATTCCGCCGTCGGATTCCTGGCAGCAATCCAATAGATGCAGTGGCTCGGCGATAAAGCGTGAATTCTGGTGATCTTCCAGAGTGATCGGCTTACCGTAGAAGAATGCCTTGGGGTTTGTGGCCGCATGCTTACGGTCGGCAACGGCAACCCTGCCGAAGTCCTCGCTGGATGCGCCGTAGACGTGCATGTAGCGCTGCGCGACCATCGCGACAAATGACGCGGGGGTGCCCAGGCCGTGCGGATAGGAGAATGCGTTGTCCGTTCCCGATGAATTGACCTGTGCCACAAGACCTGAATTCACCTGACCGAACCGTGCGCCGGATCGTTCGTTGAACGCACGGTAGGCCACTACGACGTCCGCGACACCGGTCGCCACTGCCATGGCTGCCTGCTGGATGGTGGCCGCGGCTGCTCCACCGCCGTAGTGGATTCGGCTGAAGAACTTGAGATTCGGGATACCCACCGAACGCGCAACTGCCACTTCGGTGTTGGTATCCATGGTGAAGGAGGTGAGTCCGTCGACGTCGGAGGGCTTCAACCCGGCGTCGTCCAGTGCCGCCTGGACAGCCTCGGCAGCCAACCGAAGTTCACTGCGCCCCGACTCTTTCGAGAAATCCGTTGCCCCGATACCGACGATTGCAGCTTTCCCGGACAGTGCGCTCATTCGACATCTCCTGAAGTGGTGAAAGTCAGAGTGACCTGTGCGGTGACGTGATCACCCAAACTGTTCTTACCGACCACAGCAACTGCGACGAGTCCATCTTCGTAGGAGGTAACCGTGCCGCGCAGGGTCAGTGTGTCGTACGCGTACCAGGGCGCCCCGAGTCGCAGTTTGATCGAGGTGATCACGGCTCGCGGGCCCGCCCAGTCGGTGACAAAACGCTGGACCAATCCCGTGTCGGTCAGGATGTTAACGAAGATGTCCTTGGAGCCACGCTGCTGCGCGAGGTCGCGGTCATGGTGAACATCTTGGAAGTCGCGAGTCGCCAAGGCCGTTGACACGATAAAGGTGGGGCTACCGTGAATCGAGAGTTCTGGAAGCTGCTCTCCCACAGCGATGTCCGTTGACAGCGTCATCGTTCCCCTTCCAATCCAGTGGCCGACAGCTGCGAGACCGGCTGCCAGGCATACAGAGTCCACGGAGTACCGCCGGTCTCGTCGTCACCGGGGAAGTCCAAATAGATTGCCTCGACGTCCATTCCGATCGAAACGTCCGCCGGATCCACGCCGCGTAGTTCGCCGAGCATCCTCACACCCTCAGGCAATTCGACCAAGGCAATAACGAAGGGCAACGATCGACCCGGAACCTTGGGTGCGTGGTGGACGACAAAACTAAAGACCTTGCCCCGCCCGGACGCGACCACGTAGTCGGTCTGTTCCGCTTTATCCTTCCAGATTGCGGGTACCGGCGGGTGCTGTACCGAGCCGATATGCCCAGAAGCGTCGGGGCGCAGCTGGATACGAAGCTCATGCGCGACAACACCGTCCCAGAAGAACTGTGTGTCGAGAGATGGTGTGGGGCGCAGCATTCGAGAAGCATCAAGATCTTCGGGAACCCCCGAAGATTCCTGTTCTGCAGTAGACCCTTCACTGACCGGCGGCGCGAACTTCAGAATCCGGAACATCATCTCGGACACCAACTCGTCGCCGACATGCCAAGAGCTTCGGGTAGTGAAAAACCAGCCTTCACCGAGACCCGTCTTCTTCGGCCCCACAACATCTTCGAGCACCGAAGAGATGGTGACCTCTTCGCCGGGCTTCAGATAACGATGGTAGGTCTGGTCGCAATTGGTCGCGACTACCGAGGTGAATCCGGCCTCGTCGAGGATGTCCGTCATGCGGCCCAACGGATCGTCACTTTCCCGTCGTGCACCCAAGCCTCGCATCGTCCACACCTGGGCCATGGCCGGCGGCGCAACCAGTCCGCCGTGTCCCGCAGCGCGAGCGGCTGATTCGTCGACATAGATCGGGTTTTCGTCGCCGATGGCTTCGACCCAGTTCAGGATCATCGGCATGTTCACGGGGTCACGGCCGGTGCGAGGTGCACTGGGGCCGTCGGCGCGAACTTTCTCTGCCGCAGTAGAAACGGGATCAGCAGTAAGAATGGGATCTGGCATGAGAAATTCCTATCTCGGAACTCGAGGTAGCTTCAGTCCGGCCGTGGCGATCAGTTCGCGCATCACTTCGTTGACTCCGCCGCCGAAGGTGATCACCAGATTACGTTTGACCTGCATGTCCAACCACTCCATGAGATCAGCTGTTTCCGGATCCAGAGGGTTGCCGTATCGACCGACAACTTCCTCCGCCAGGCGACCTACTCGCTGAATGCGCTCGGTGGCAAAAACTTTGGTCGCGGACGCGTCGGCGATGTCCACCGAATCCGAATCACTCGACGCCACCTGCCAATTGAGAAGTTCGTTGAGCCGGTACGTCGCGTGGATCTCTCCCAGAGTGCGACGAACATCCGAGTGCTCGAGCAGGTTTTCGCGACGAGCCCAGTCGAAGACATGATCGTAGATGCCACCGACGCGGCCGGCCGGCCCGAGCATGACGCGCTCGTGGTTGAGCTGCGTGGTAATCAGGCTCCAGCCCCGATTCTCCTCGCCCACAAGCATGTTCGCGGGCACTCGAACGTCTTCGTAGTACGTCGCGTTGACGTGATGCGCACCGTCACACGTGATGATAGGTGTCCAGGTGTACCCGGGATCCGTGGTGTCCATGATCAGGATGGAAATACCCCGGTGACGTGAATCTGCCGATCCCGTTCGCACGGCCAGCCAGACGTAGTCGGCATCGTGGCCACCGGTGGTGAAGATCTTCTGCCCGTTGACGATGTACTCGTCGCCGCTACGGACGGCACCCGTCCGCAGTGCAGCGAGATCGGTTCCAGCCTCAGGTTCCGTGTAGCCGATTGCAAAGTGCACTTCGCCGGCCAGGATTGCGGGGAGGAACTTCTGCTTCTGCTCCTCACTGCCGTACTTCTGCAGCGTAGGGCCGACGGTCTGCAGCGTGACGGAGGGCAGTGGGACATCTGCTCGCACAGCCTCGTTGACGAAGATCTGCTGCTCCACCTCGCCGAAACCGCGTCCGCCGTACTCGACGGGCCAACCGACACCGAGCCAACCATCCTTGCCCATGCGTCGGATCACTTCGCGGTATGTCGGGCCATGGCGCTCGACCCGCATGATCTTTGCCTCTTCGGGCGAGATCAGGGTGGAGAAATAGCGTCGAAGTTCAGCTTGTAGTGCACGCTGACTGTCGGTCAGATCGATGAACACCGGGCCCCCACGAGGTCGAGTCGCTGCGAAGCGCCACCGAGCAGGCGCGCCAAGTCTTTTGCCGTCGAGTAGTAACGATGAAGCGGATAGGTGGCATCGACTCCCAGACCGCCGTGCAGGTGATGAAGCACCTGCATCGTGGCGGGGACTTCCTGCGCTATCCAGTAGGCCATCACATCCAGATCAGACTGTGCATCAAGACCTTCCGATACACGCCATGATGCCGACAGCGATGCAACATGCAGTGTCCGGGAGGTGACGTAGGCGTCGGCGATCTGCTGCGCGACGGCCTGGAATGTTGCCAACGGCTTACCGAACTGCTCGCGGGATCCGACATGAGCAGCTGTGAGATCTACTGCTCCGGAAACCAATCCGTCGACAACGCTGCCGATACTCGCAGTCGCGATGCGGTACAGGGTCTGCACGGATTCTGCGCCGGCGCCGAGTAGTTCAGCGACTGCGTCGTCGAGAACTATCCCGAATTCGGGGCTACCCGAGGAACTCGGTGTCGGAGTGAGCGTCACACCCGCCGCATTGGGGTCGATCAGGACGACTCCCGCGTCGGTCGGTACCAGCACGCGGTAGGCACTCTGGGCGAAAGGTACGGCGAGCAGTGTCCCACTGACGCGGTACCAGTCACCCGACTGCCGCGCGGTGACGGTCGGACGCTCGGGGAACTGCGCTCCCGGCTGCGACAGGGCGGCCGTGAAGACCCGTCCCGCAGCGACGCCGGCCAGGAGTTCGTCCTGCTGGGCATCGCTACCGAGCGCGACGATGGGCAGCACGCCGAAGCCGAGTGTGGCCAATGCCGGAATCGGGGCGGCCGCCCGGCCGACCTCGGTGAGCAAAGCGCCCACGTCTGTGACGGACAGGCCCTCACCTCCGAGTCGTTCCGGCAGCGCCAAGGTGAGCAGGTCCGCTTCCGCGAAAGCTGTCCACAGGGCATCCGGCTGAAGTTCGCGGGCCAGAAGCGCGGTAGCCACCTCGGCTACCGCGTCCTGGGTTTCATCTCTGGTGAAGTCCACGCTGGCAATCCCGTCTTCTTTTGTAGAACGTGTTCTAGTTGTATCACCAACGTGGACATTTTTACAGACTTCTAGTCGCGCGGAAGTCCCAGAATTCGTTCTGCGGCGACCGTCAACAGAATCTGCGTCGTTCCGCCCGCGATGGACAGGCACCGTGTGTTGAGGAATTCACGCGACAACGGACCCTCGACCCAACCTGCGGGCCCACCCAACTCCATCGCGAACTCCGCAACATTCTGACGCTGCCGCACGCCGACCAGTTTGCGAACACTCGACGCCGGACCCGGGTCCTGGCCGTCCAACTGCCTCAGAGTGGTTCGCAGTTCCAGCAATGAACCGACCATTGCGGTACCGATGAAACCACCCAACTTGTCGGCTACGACCGGATCGGGATCGCCCGCCAGTTCGAGCAGTTCTTCCATCGCACCACCGAGCGAGGAACCTCCACTCATCGCGACCCGTTCGTTGGCCAGCGTGGTTCTGGCCAGCTTCCAGCCACCACCCAACTGTCCGACGACACAGTCGTCCGGCACGAACACGTCGTCGAGGAACACCTCGTTGAACAGCGCATCGCCGGTGATTTCCCGCAGTGGCGAGATCCTGATTCCGGGAGTCTTCATGTCGAGCAGGAAGTACGTGATGCCCTTGTGCTTCGGAGCATCGCGGTCGGTACGTGCCAAGCAGATGGCCCAATCCGCTTCACGGGCAAGCGAAGTCCAGACCTTCTGCCCGTTCAGCTTCCATCCGCCGTCGACCTTGTCGGCCGTCGTACGCAATGCGGCGAGGTCGGATCCGGCTCCCGGCTCACTGAAGAGTTGGCACCACGTGATGTCGCCCTTCAGCGTCGGAACCGCGAAACGTTCGATCTGCTCGGCACTTCCGTGCTCGAGAATTGTCGGAACGGCCCACCACCCGATGACCAGATCCGGTCGGCCGATGCCGACGGCCGCCAACTCTTCCTCGATCAGAATCTGCTGCGCTGCCTTGGCGCCCTTCCCGTACGGTGCCGGCCAGTGCGGTGCAAGATATCCCGACTCCGCGAGAGCACTACGTTGCTCCGACTCGGGCAGAGCAACGAGTTGCGCTACCTCACTGCGAATTTCGGACCGTTCGGATTCCAGCTCGCTGAGGTCGATCTGGAGGTGACGACGCGAACCACCGAGAGTCAGTTCCGCAACGCGTGCCCGCCAGCGAGACGATCCGCCCAGAACCTGCCGCAGCGAGAGCGCACGGCGAAGATAGAAGTGCGCCTCGTGTTCCCAGGTGAAGCCGATGCCGCCGAGCACCTGGATGCAGTCCTTGGCAGTGTCGACAGCCGCATCCAGCGAGACCGCCGCGGCTACAGCCGCTGCGATCGGAAGTTCGTCGCCCGACTCTGCTGCTACGGCGGCGTCCCAGGCAACAGCCCCGGCATTCTCGACGCGACACAGCATTTCGGCGCAGATGTGTTTGATCGCCTGGAACGAACCGATCGGTTTTCCGAACTGCTCACGAATCTTGGCGTATTCCACCGCAGTTCGCAGGCACCAGGCAGCGATGCCGGCGGCCTCTGCCGAAGCGAGAACGGCCGCGAGATCAGACACCGATCCCGGAGCAACGTCATCCAGGATCCGATCAGCTTCGACCACAACATGATCGAAGGACACACCTGCCAGCGGACGTGACTTGTCAATCGTGTCCGTAGCGGCATATGTCACACCGTTCGAGTCTCCGTCCACGAGAACCCACACGATTTCGGTGCCGTCATCGGCGGACACCAACACCGATACGCCGGTATCCCCACCCCAGGCGAATCCGCCGTCTCCGTGAAGTTCAAGCCCTCCGGAATCGGTTCGTGTGGCGGCTACCGGCTTGCCATCCAGTACGACAGCGCAGGGGATTTCACCGTCGGCAAGTGCCTCGGACCAGCGTTTAGCTGCCGGCGACGAGCTTCGTCCCACTACCAACGCAGCCAAGGCCGTTGTGAGAACAGGGCCCGGCACAAGTTCAATTGCAGCCTGCTCGAGCATCGCTGAAAGATCAACGATTTCAGCCCCGGCGCCACCTACAGCTTCCGGAACGGCGACGGAAAAAATGCCCAGAGCACTAAAGGCCGACCAGTTCTCCCGCCACGAATTTACTGGTCCGACGCGTACCATGTTCATCGGCGTTGTCGACCGTGCCCAGGCCTCGATCGACTCCTGGACTGCTCGCTGCTCATCGGTCATGGCGATTGTCACAACTGGTTCCCGCCTCTCGAATTAGTGACACAATTGTATAGAACGTGTTCTAATATGAGACCTGGCCATGAGTCAAGGCGCGAAGGAAATTGTCGATGACCGCAACATCTCGATCCCGCTCCAACACCGTCGCAGCCGCGACGCTCGGAGACGACGATCTCAGCTCCAACGCGCAACGCGAACGCCGTAAGCGCATCCTCGACGCAACCCTGACGTTGGCGTCCAAGGGTGGTTACGAGGCCGTTCAGATGCGCGCCGTGGCTGAGCGAGCAGATGTTGCCGTCGGCACGCTCTACCGATATTTCCCGTCGAAGGTGCACCTGCTGGTGTCCGCTCTGGCACGCGAATTCGAGAAGATCGACTCCAAGGGCAAGATTCCGCCCGGCACGAGCCCACTCGAGCGCATGCAACTGATCTTGGGTTTGATCACCCGAGCCATGCAACGCGACCCGCTTCTGACCGAAGCAATGACGCGAGCATTCATGTTCGCCGACGCGTCGGCGGCTGCCGAGGTCGACCAGGTCGGTCAATTGATGGACCGCCTGTTCGCACGAGCAATGACCGAAGACGACCCCAGCGAGGAGCAGTTGGCTATCGCTCGCGTCATCTCCGACGTGTGGTTGTCCAATCTCGTTGCGTGGCTCACCCGTCGATCCTCGGCCACCGATGTCGCCAATCGTTTGGAACTCACTGTCGAACTGCTGCTAGGCGACGGATCCCGTCGACCTGAGTAACGGCCCTTCAGTAGCGCGACCAAACTCCTACCGCGCCAGGATGCGCTTGATCACCTAGATTTGAAAAGGTGAGCGCACAGGATCTACCCATCGAACTCCGTCGAGCCCTTGCGGCCGTGGCCCGAACACCACGGCTGCTGGTGGCTTCCGATTACGACGGGACCATGGCTCCCATTGTCGCGGACCCGGAAAAGGCGTATCCCCGCGCAGAATCGGTTCGAGCGCTTCGCGCGCTCGCCAGCCTTGCGTCCACAACGGCGGCGGTTATCTCCGGACGGGCGCTCAAGGACCTTGCTGCGCTGTCACGGCTACCCGCCGAAGTGCAGTTGGTGGGCAGTCACGGCTCCGAGTTCGACATCGGATTCGTTCACGCCATCGATGCTGACGCCAAGAAGTTGCTCGACGAAATAGTCATCGAGTTGGCGCGCATTGCAGCCGACACCGTCGGCGCGAGCGTCGAGAAGAAGCCGGCCAGCGTTGCGTTGCACGTGAGAAACAGCAGCGCCGACGACGCGGAAAAGGCATTGATCGCCGTCCGCACCGAATCAGCTCTCTGGCCCGGCGTGCAGGTCACCGAAGGCAAGTTCGTCGTCGAACTGGCCGTCATCCCCACCGACAAGGGCCAGGCCCTCGACCTCATTCGCCACCAGGACGGCGCAACTGCAGCCGTCTTCTTCGGCGACGACGTGACCGACGAAAAAGCCTTCAGCAGGCTCCAGGGACCCGATATCGGCATCAAGGTCGGGAGCGGAGACAGCGTCGCCGCCTACCGAGTCGACAGCACCGAGGACGTTGCTGCCGCGCTGGCATTCCTTCTCGACGAGCGTCGTACCTGGCTCTCGGGTGCGGACGCGCCGCCCATCGAGCGCCTCTCGATGCTCGCCAGCCCACGTACGGTCGCACTGGTCACGCCCGACGCCACCCTCACCTGGCTGTGCCATCCCGAGCCCGATTCCGCAGCGGTGTTCGCCCATCTTCTCGGTGGAACCGGCGCGGGACACTTCAGCGTCGGCCCGCGGCGGACGGCGCTCCCCCTGAGCCAGAAGTACCTCGACGGCACGATGACGGTCCAGACCCGCTGGGCGAGCTTGTCCGTCACGGACTACCTCCCGCACGACGTACCGGCGGGCCGAACCGATCTGACCCGCATCATTTCCGGCCGAGCCGACGCCATAGTCTCGTTCGCCCCGCGCCCAGAGTTCGGCCAAGGCCAGGTCACCCTCGAGGTTGTGGACGAGGGCATCCGCGTCACCGGAACCAACGAGCCGTACGTGCTGCGCTCCCCCGGCGTGCAGTGGAATATCGCTACCGACGGAAATCAGCAGACGGCCCATGCCATCGTCGAACCGTCCAAGGGTGATGTGATTCTCGAATTGCGCTGTGGCACCGATGACATCGGCCCGTCCGAGGTTCTCGAGATGGACCGTCGAGCAACGTCCGAGTCCTACTGGTCGGACTGGGCAAAAACGCTCGACCTTCCAAAGCTCAAGCCGGACTTGATGAAACGCTCCGCACTGACTCTGCGCGGGCTGGTTCACGCCGATTCCGGTTCCATCATGGCCGCGGCAACGACGTCGTTGCCCGAAGAGATCGGCGGAGTCCGCAACTGGGACTACCGGTACTGCTGGCTGCGCGATGCCGCGCTCACCGCAACAGCTCTCGTGAGCGTGGGCTCCACCGCCGAAGCCGAGAATTACCTCGACTGGGTTCACCGCGTCCTCGAAACCCTGCCCGGTCCCGAGCGTCTGCACCCGCTGTACACCTTGCACGGCACGTCACTGCCGCCTGAGGCTGTTATCGACTCGCTTCCCGGCTATGCCGGATCCCGACCCGTTCGAGTGGGCAACGCCGCCAACCAGCAGGTTCAGCTGGACGTGTTCGGCCCGATCGTCGAATTGATCGGACACCTTGCCGATGCACGCGAAAAGGCGGGCGTTTCCATTGCCCGCGTTTCTAGTTCCCTGAGCGATCGCGACTGGGAACTGGTGTGCGCCATGGTCGAAGCCGTACAACGCCGATGGTTCGAACCCGATCACGGCATTTGGGAGATCCGCGACAACCCCCGCCACCACGTCTATTCCAAGGTGATGGGCTGGGTGACGGTCGACCGCGCCGTGAAACTGGCCGACCGCTTCGGACGCAAGGCGCTACCCGAGTGGGCAGAATTGCGCGACCAGATCGCCGACGAGGTACGCGAAAAGGGATGGAAGGACGACGTACAGTCCTACACCGCCGCGTACGACGGCACCGATCTCGACGCGGCTACCCTGCACATCGGGCTGTCGGGACTGATCGATCCCTCGGACCCTCGATTTGCCGCTACGGTCACTGCCACCGAGGCCGAATTGCGTAGCGGCTCAACGGTGTACCGCTACCACCATGACGACGGCTTGCCCGGCATCGAAGGCGGGTTCCACCTCTGTGCGGCCTGGCTGGTGGAGGCATACCTCCTGATCGGTCAACGCCTGCAAGCCGAGGCACTGTTCGACCAACTGGTTGCAGCAGCCGGGCCCACCGGACTGTTGGCAGAAGAGTACGACCCGGTCGCAGAACGCTCACTCGGCAACCATCCTCAGGCCTACAGCCATCTCGGATTGTTGCGCTGCGCTCAACTCCTGGCCGAACCCGCTCAGCTCTTGGCCTGACCCGCCGTTCGCCCGACCAGGAGTTCGGTCTCGAGCATCTCCACGACCGGCACTCCGGAGTTGGACGGCGACATCAGGAGCGCACCGGCGCGGCGGCCCTTTTCCTCTTGGGGCTGCCGCACCGTGGTCAGCGATTCACGCAATGCTTCGCCGACGCCGTCGAAACCGGTGATCGACAACTGTCCCGGTACATCGATTCCCTGCCAGCGCGCCCAGTCCAGGGCGCCGAGGGCAAGCACGTCGGTAGTGCAGATCAGTGCCGTGATCTTCGGATTTGTCGCGAGCGCCTCTGCTGCTGCGGAGTGCCCGGATTGCTTGGTGTGGACGTACCGTTCGATCACCGTGAGCGAGAGTGGATCCAGGTTTGCCGCGACCATCGAATCACGGACGCCTTCGATCCGTTCACGCTGAACGTGGAACCGAGGTGACTGCAGCCGTTCCTGACTGACAACACCATCCATTCTGTCGCGGCCCAGTCGCATGCAGAGCACACCGATTTCGGTGTGCCCGAGGCTGATCAGGTAGTCGGAAACCTTGCGCATGGCAGCACGGTCGTCGATGCCGACGAGCGATGCGCCGGGGATCTCACGCGGCTGATCGCAGACCACGATCGGGATATGACGTTCGAGCACGGCCGCAAGATAGGGGTCGTCGGCGGCGACCGAGTAGACGACAAACCCGTCGACGCCGGCTTGTTGCACGACCGCTGCGGCATCCGCTTCGTGACGGCCGGGGCCGGCGGGAATCAAGAGGAGCCCCTGCCCCGCCTCTTCACAGGATTCGGAGAGACCAGCCAGGAAGCTCATGGCTGCTGGGTCACGGAAGCTGTAGCTGAGCGCTTCGGTGAGCAGAAGCCCGACGGCGCCGGCTTTTCGGGTACGGAGGGAGCGGGCCACCGGATCGGGTCCGGCATATCCGCGTCGCTTGGCCGCTTGGAGCACTCGATCCCGAAGCTCGGCAGAGAGCTGATCGGGTCGGTTATACGCGTTCGAGACTGTAGTTCTCGACACATTGAGCTCGGCGGCGAGCGACGCCAAAGTGGCTTGACGGCGTGGCTGACGTGACCGGGGCATAAACGGACGCTATCGGTAGCCGTCATGGTCGGCGCGTTTGGGCCGAAGTGAACATGTACTACCAGCGACTATGCGCTAATGTGTAACGGTAACGGTTTCCAATAGCGTTTAGCCTCGCCTTTGTTCAGGAGAAGACCCCAGTGCGATTGTCGCCGAAATTCCGAACCACCACCGCGATTGCCGCTGTCTCGGTCGTCGCAGCATTCGCGCTCACGGCTTGCGGATCCAGCTCCTCCAAAGACGAAGGCATCACCGTCGTCGCATCCACAAACGTGTGGGGCAACGTCGCGCAGGCCGTCGCCGGCGACACACTGACCGTCACCTCCATCATCAACGAGCCGTCTGCGGATCCGCACTCTTTCGAAACGACGCCCGCCCAGGCCGCGAAGATCACCGACGCATCCCTGGTCGTCTACAACGGCGGTGGCTACGACCAGTTCATCACCGACGTTCTCGACGCCGGCAAGGGAAATCAGAAGACGGTCAACGCGTACAACCTGTTCGACGGCGGCATCCACGCCAACGAAACGACCGGCGCATCTCATGACGGCCACACCCACGGCTCGGTCAACGAACACGTCTGGTTCGACATCCCCACCGTCGACGCCGTGGCGCACTCCGTCGCCGATCAACTGAGCGCGCTCGACCCCGAGAACGCGGCGACGTACGAGGCAAACGCGCAGGCCTACAGCCAGAAGCTGGCCGGGATCACCACGATCACCGATTCCATTGCTGCTGCCCACGCCGGCACCGGTGTCGCGCAGACCGAACCCATTGCGCACTATCTGCTCGTTGCTACCGAACTCGAAGACGTCACTCCCGAAGAGTTCACCAGCGCCATCGAAGACGGCAACGACCCGTCGCCCGCTGCCATCGCCGCAACCCGCGAACTGTTGACGGACAAGAAGGCCCGCGCGCTGGTCTACAACGTCCAGACACAGGACAAAGTGACACAGGACATGCGCTCCACCGCCGAGAAAGCGGGCATCCCCATCGTCGAGGTTACGGAGACTCTGCCCGAGGGTCTGGACTACATTCAGTGGCAGACGCAGACTGCGGAGTCACTCGCAAACGCTCTCTCTGCCCAGTAATTTTATTGCTCACTTACTTACGAGAAGAACTGATCGGCTTGTGACAGAAACTTCCGCTTTACCTGCAGTGTCCCTGAAGGGCGCCCGATTGTCCTTCGGCGCCCGCACCCTGTGGGACGGCCTCGATCTCGACGTTCAGCCTGGCGAATTCATCGCCGTGCTCGGCCCCAACGGATCCGGCAAGACCTCGCTCCTGAAAATCCTGCTGGGACAACTCCAACTCAGCGGCGGCACTGCCGAAATCGTCGGCACCCCGGCCCGCGCCGGAAACTCGCACGTCGGATACATCCCCCAGCAGAAATCCATCGACGACGGACTCCCCCTCCGTGGGCGCGATCTTGTCGGTCTCGGTGTCGACGGACATCAGTGGGGCACCGGTCTGCTGCGGCGGGCGCGTCGACGCAAGATTGTCGACGACGCCATCGCACAGGTCAGCGCGCAGTCCTATGCCGACGCCCCCATCGGTTCCATGTCCGGCGGCGAGCAGCAGCGACTGCGCATCGCGCAGGCACTGGTCGGCGATCCGAAGATCCTGCTGTGCGACGAACCGCTCCTGAGCCTCGACCTCGCGAATCAGCATCTCGTTTCCAGTTTGATCGACAAGCGTCGACGCACCCATGACACAGCTGTCTTGTTCGTGACCCACGAGATCAATCCGATCCTGCCGTTGGTAGATCGGGTGCTGTATCTGGTGGACGGCAAGTTCCGCATCGGCACGCCGGCAGAGGTGATGACGTCGGAGGTCCTGTCGGATCTGTACAACACCGACGTCGAGGTCTTGCAGGTTCGCGGCCGCCTGGTTGTCGTCGGAACCGGCGACGCCATCGACGCTCTCGGCAGCGCAGGCGGACTCCGTCCCGGCGAAGGCGTTCACCACAGCGATGAGGATCACCACTAGTGAGTAACAAGTTCACCGACGCAATGTCACGGATGTTCGACGTGTCCGCGACCATCGACCTTCTGCAGTACGACTTCGTTCAGCAGGCTTTGATCGCCGGTGCGATCCTCGGGTTGTTGGCCGGCATCATCGGCCCCCTGATCGTGAGTCGGCAGATGTCGTTCTCGGTCCACGGCACCAGCGAACTGTCACTGACCGGCGCGTCTGCCGCCCTGCTTGTCGGGGTGAGCGTCGGAGCCGGAGCCATCGTGGGTTCGGTGGTCGCCGCAGTGCTGTTCGGATTATTGGGAGCCAAAGCGCGAGATCGTGATTCGGTGATCGGCGTGATCATGGCCTTCGGGCTCGGACTGTCGGTGCTGTTCCTCTGGGCGTACGACGGGCGTACCGGAACCAGTTTCTCGTTGCTGGTCGGTCAGATCGTGGCACCGGGTAACAGCGGTCTCGAACTCCTCCTTCTGTGCGCCGTCATCGTGATCGGCACACTCGGATTCATCTACCGCCCTTTGCTGTTCGCAAGTACCGATCCCGAAGTTGCTGCAGCGCGCGGCGTTCCGGTGCGTGCACTGTCCATCGCCTTCGCCGTTCTGGTCGGCATCACAGCGGCTCTGGGTGTGCAGATCGTCGGCGCACTGTTGGTGATGTCCTTGCTCATTACCCCCGCTGCGGCCGCTGCCTACGTCACTGCGAGTCCCCTCAAGGCCACGATCCTCTCGGTTCTCTTCGCCGAACTGGCAGCCGTCGGCGGCATCCTGCTGTCGCTGGCACCCGGAGTTCCCGTGTCCAGCTTCGTCACATCGGTGTCGTTCGTGATCTACCTGGTGTGCCGTCTGACCGGGGCTGCGCGTCGGAAGAATGCCGGACGAATTCCCGCGCACGCCTGACTCCTAGACTCGAGCTATGACGTTTCGTGTTGACCTGAACAGCGACCTCGGTGAAGGTTTCGGTGCCTGGACTTTGGGTGACGACGACGCGATGCTGAAAGTGGTCACCAGCGCGAACGTCGCGTGCGGCTTTCATGCCGGCGACCCGACAACGCTGTTGGCGACGTGCCGCTCCGCCGTAGCCGGCGACGTGCGGATCGGCGCGCAGGTCGGTTACCGCGATCTCGCCGGATTCGGTCGACGCTTCATGGACGTCTCCCCGGCCGACTTGGCCGCCGACGTCATTTATCAGATCGGAGCCCTCGACGGGCTCGCCCGCGTCGCCGGCTCCCGCGTCACCTACGTCAAACCCCATGGTGCGCTCTACAACGCGATAGTTCACCACCGGGAGCAAGCACGGGCAGTTGCCTCTGCCGTTCGCAGTTACGACGCGTCCCTCCCGGTTCTCGGTCTGCCGGGTTCGGTGTTTCTGGCCGAAGCTGAAGCCGCCGGCCTGCGTGTTGTCACCGAGGCATTTGCCGACCGTGCCTATACCCCCGAGGGAACGCTGGTTCCCCGAAACCAGACCGGCGCAGTCCTTCACGACCCGGTCGCCATTGCCGAACGCGTCCACCGGCTTGTTGTCGACGGCACCGTCGACGCCATCGACGGCACCGTTCTGAGCGTCAATGCCGACTCTGTCTGTGTCCACGGAGACAGCCCTGCCGCTGTCGACATGGCTACCGAAATCCGGAAGCTCCTCACTGCGTCCGGAATTTCGATCACGCCGTTCACCTGACGCGATTCGCGATGTGCTCAGGCCTTCACTGCGGGACAATGGACCCATGCCCTGGCTCGAGGTAGTCCGCACCGGCCCCCTGACCACAGTCCAAGACCACGGTCGTGTGGGATGTAGCGCCGTCGGTGTCGGCCAGTCCGGAGCCGCTGATCTGATCTCCCACGATGCTGCAAACAGGCTCGTGGGAAACGCCGTTCATGCCGCCACACTCGAAATCACGGTCGGCGGATTCGTGATGCGCGCTGTCGGAGAAATGACCGTCGCTATCACTGGGGCGCGGGCGCCCATGACCGTCAACGGCCGGCCCGCCGCCGACTACTCCAGCCTCCACCTCCACAGCGGGGACCTTCTCGAAATCGGCTACGCCACCACCGGACTGCGCACCTACCTCGCCGTCCGAGGCGGTATCGACGTCCCGGAAACTCTCGGAAGTCGGTCCACTGACACATTGGCCGGGCTCGGCCCCGCGCCCCTGGGCGTCGGCGATCAACTCCTTGTGGGTGCTGAGGGCGCCGAATGGCCGACTGAAGATCTCATCCCGCCGCCGGCACCCGCTCACAGCCCAGTTTCCCTCGATATCACCCTCGGCCCCCGAGACACGTGGTTCACCCCGGCGTCCGTGCACGCTCTCCTCCACCATGCGTGGACGGTCACCGAATACACCGATCGCGTCGGCGTGAGATTACGAGGCCCCGGCCCACTACATCGCTCACAGACCCGAGAACTGCCCAGCGAAGGCGTCGTAGCGGGATCGATTCAAGTCCCACCGAACGGACAACCGGTAGTCTTCCTCGCCGACCACCCCGTGACCGGCGGGTACCCGGTCATCGGCGTCGTCAGGGCCCCGGGGATAGCAGCCCTAGCGCAAATGCGACCGGGAAGTACCGTAACTTTCCGGACATCACGCCACAGCTGAATGTCGCTGATAATGTCAGCCACTGCTGACGTCGGCGCACGGCCTTCGCCAGAAGTCGAAGGAACACACCATGAGGATCAAGAGCAGCAAGATCGCTCTCAGCGCAGCCGCGCTGATCACCACAGCACTCGTACTCTCGGGTTGCAGCAGCTCGGACAGCGGCGACGCCACAGCCGAAAGCAGCACCAGTGAAACCACCGTCGCCGCAGAAACCACCACGGACGCAGAATCCACCACTACGACACCCGGAACCTTGGCCGACGGCAGCGCCTTCACCGGCGAACGCACCACACTGGTCACCGGCACCGATCCCGACGCCCCCGTGATCAGCGTCAGCCTTCCGGCAGAGTGGACGCACTCCCAAGAAGGCGTTTCGGGGACCGTGACGGACATTCTGTCCAGCAACCAGCCCGAGGCCAGTGGATTCACGCCCAACACCACCCTGACCGTGGAAGCTCAGGGCACTGCCACCGCCGATGAAGTTCTCGCCGGTGCCCGTGACTCCCTCGCCACGCTCAACGGCTGGTCCGAGGTGAAGAAAATCGACCTCGACATCGAAGGCCAGAAGGCAATCCGCGTTGCCGGAACCTGGACCCCGCCGGAACTCGACGTTCCCATCTACGCGGTCATGACCGTCATCGCCTACCAGGCAGATGAATCGTCCCCCGTGTACCTCGTGAGCTTCGCCAACCAGTTCACCGATACCCAGAACATGGCGATGTCCAACCAGGTCGAGGAAATCAACACGTCCATCGAATTCGGCTGAGAACAAACGCTTTACGACGGTGGCCCGAGACTCAGGCGAGTCTCGGGCCACCGTTCTACGTCTATGTCAGGCTGCTAGTTCGAGCCGAAGATTCCGCTCACCGAACCGAGCGATCCTGTTCCGCCGTCCATCGAACCGAGCGATCCCGTTGCGCTACCCAACGATCCGGTTTCGCCGCCCTCGGGATCAGTCGAATCTGTTGGCTCCGAATCCAGCACCGTGACGGAAGGTCCGATATTGGCGAAGGTTCTGTCGCCTGGGCCTCCCAACCAACCGAAGCCCAAGGCACGAATGCTCAAGCCACTGTTGAGGACGGCTCCCGGTGCGCACGACTCGCTGACCGTGTAACTCGTCGTCATCGTGACGTCGTTGTCGTAGTTGTTGAGCCAACCCCGACCGGAAACCGTCAGCGTAGTAGGAGTCAACGTCGGAGTTTCCACGGTTGTGGTCGTTCCCCCGAGAATGTGGAGTTTGGTTACCTTGGCTGAACCGGGAACGAACGTCAGGCACGCGTCGTGAGATTCAGTGAACGCGTCGATCGACCCGATGGAACCACTGTTCTGAGCCAGCGTCGTATAGGTGATGACATCGCCTACCTCCGGATTTGCATTGTCCACGGTGCGGGTAAACGTGTAATTACCTGCACTTTCCGTCCCCGCAGATGCTGCGCCGGCACCCAATACGCCGGCACCGAGAGCAAGGGCGAGTACGCCTACTCCTACGCCAACTCGACGCGTTCGAGAGTTGGTCGATAAAAAGTTAGCCATGAAACATCTCCATCCATAGGTGGTTTGTTGCATCCAGAACTCACCGAGCACTCCCCGCGTTACATTTCGGCGTCTCGGCTTCAGCATCATCGACGTGGATACTTACCTGACACTTCAAGAAAGCTTGCCGGGCGGTTAACTGTAAGCAAATGAAGAAGCCCAAATGTCCGGTATCGAACTTTTTGTCCAATTTCCCCATACGGACACCCAAGAACCACACCAGCGGACTAAAAAGCCCCCACTCGCACCGTCTTAGCGGTACAAGCGGGGGCTGTTGAGCTGTATGGATCAGATGAAGCTGTGCCGATCAGTTATTGCGGCGGCTCAGTTATTGCGGCGGCGACGAGCGACCTCGGCCAACACAACTCCGGCTGCAACCGACGCATTGAGGGACTCGACCGGTCCCGCCATCGGGATCGACAGAATCGCGTCGCAGTTCTCACGGACCAGACGCGAAAGGCCCTTACCCTCGGAACCGACCACGATCACCACGGGACCGCTGCCGTCGAAATCGTCGAGAGTGGTGTCACCCTCGGCGTCGAGGCCGACAACCATAACGCCCTTGGACGCCCAGTCCTTGAGCGTGCGAGTGAGGTTGGTGGCGCGGGCAATCGGCAGACGAGCAGCAGCGCCGGCGCTGGTACGCCAAGCAACAGCACTCACGCTGGCGCTACGACGCTCGGGAATGACGACGCCGTGTCCGCCGAAAGCTGCGACCGAACGTACGACGGCACCCAGGTTGCGCGGGTCGGTGATGTTGTCGAGCGCGACGAGCAACGGCGGCTCGGCGTGCTTGCGGGCCTCCGAAAGGAGGTCATCCGGATGCGCGTAGCGGTACGGCGGAACCTGCAGAGCGATGCCCTGATGAAGTCCGTTGGCGCTGAGGCGATCCAGATCACTACGAGGTACTTCGAGGATGGAGATGCCGGCGTCCGCAGCACGCTGCACGGACTCCTTCAGCCGCTCGTCACTCTCGGTTCCGACAGCCACCCACAGTGCCGTTGCCGGAACACCGGCACGCAGGCACTCCACGACGGGGTTGCGGCCGAGCACTGTCTCGGGACCGTCGAGAACCTTGCGGCCGGGACCCGGACGGCCACCGCGACCCTGATTCTGCTTTTCGTCCGCACGCGCGGCGCGAGCTGCGCGCTTTGCCGCGGGATGCTTGGTGCGTTCCGCGGCGGGCGGTGTTGCGCCTCGCCCTTCGAGACCGCGACGATGCTTGCCGCCGGAACCGGCAACCTGGCCCTTCTTGGTGCCGCCCTTACGGATTGCGCCGCGCCTGCTCGAGTTTCCAGCCATTGTTACTGCCCTGCCTTCAGGGACCATTCGGGTCCGTCGGGGGTATCGGTTACTTCGATACCCGCCTTGATGAGGCGATCACGGACCTCGTCCGCCACCGCCCAGTTCTTTTCCGTACGTGCCTGCTGCCGCCGATCGAGATCTGCGCGCACCAACACGTCCAAAGCTTCCATTGCCGTCTCGATGTCGCCACCGGACTGCGACCAATGCGCATCGAGCGGGTCGACGCCCAGGATCGCGAGCATCGCTCGCACCTGACCGGCAGCCACCCGTGCGGCATCCAGATCTCCCGCTGCGAGCGCGGTATTACCCTCGCTCGCTTTTCCGTGAATCTCTGCCAACGCGATCGGCACCGACAAGTCGTTGTCGAGTGCCGCCGCGAAACCTTCTGTCCACGTGCCGAGTTCGACACCGCCCGCACGCTTGTGCGTGCGCAGGACAAACGCCTCGAGACCCTGATACGACTTTGCGCTCTCTTCGAGGGCATCGTCGGAGTACTCGAGATTGGAGCGATAGTGCGCACTACCGAGGTAGTACCGAAGTTCTTGTGGGCGAACCTTTTTCAATACATTCGGCACCGACAACACATTGCCCAGAGACTTGGACATCTTCTCGCCACTCATGGTGACCCAGCCGTTGTGCAACCAGTACTGAGCAAAATCGTCGCCGACGCACTTTGCCTGCGCGATCTCGTTCTCGTGATGCGGGAAAACCAAATCGCGTCCACCGCAATGGATATCGAATGCCGCACCCAAGTAGAACTCTGCCATTGCCGAGCACTCGAGATGCCAACCCGGACGGCCGCGGCCCCACGGCGTCGGCCACGAGGGCTCACCGGGCTTCGCTGTCTTCCACAGCGTGAAGTCGCGCGGATCGCGCTTACCTTCGGCTGCGCTCTCGCCCTGGTGGACGTCGTCAAGTTTGTGCCCGGACAGTGCGCCGTACTCGGGATAACTCTGGACGTCGAAGTAGACGTCACCACCCGACGCATACGCATGCCCGTTCGCGATGAGGCGTTCCATCATCTCGACCATCTGCGTCACATGACCCGTAGCCCGCGGTTCGATGGACGGCGGCAACACGCCCAACTGGTCGTAGGCCCACGTGAACGAACGCTCGAACGTCGTGGCCCACTCCCACCAGGGACGGCCGGCGTCGGCAGCTTTGTTCAGGATCTTGTCGTCGATGTCCGTCACATTGCGAACAAAAGCAACGTCGTTGCCGCCGGCAAGGAGCCATCGTCGTAATACGTCGAATGCGACGCCGCTACGCACGTGGCCGATGTGCGGATCACCTTGAACCGTCGCCCCACACAGGTACACCGATGCATGTCCGGGGACCAACGGAACAAAATCCCGAAGGGCCCGCGTACCGGTGTCGTATAGGCGCAGGGTCACGACCAGCGATCTTACCTGTCGTCGCCGGTTGCCATGACCAATGCGGTGGCCATTGCGGCGATCCCTTCGCCCCGCCCCGTCAATCCGAGCCCGTCGGTAGTGGTCGCGGACACCGAAACCGGGGCTCCGAGAATGTCGGAGAGTACGCGCTGCGCCTCATCTCGACGTGGCCCGATCTTGGGTCGGTTTCCGATCACCTGCACCGCGGCATTGCCGACTGCGAAGTGGTTCTCCTCGAGCAACCTGCGAACCTCAGCCAACATTCGGGCGCCGCTCACGCCGTCCCATTCCGGCCTACCGGTCCCGAAAACAGTACCGAGGTCACCCAACCCTGCGGCAGAAAGAAGCGCATCACACAGGGCGTGCACGGCTACATCACCGTCGGAGTGTCCAGAGCACCCGTCGGCGTCTTCGAACAGCAATCCCGCCATCCAGCACGGCCGACCGGCCTCGATGGGATGAACGTCCGTGCCCAATCCGACTCGCATCTAGATTCCGTCCTGTGATTCCGCACTCAGCAGTGCTCGCGCCAGCACGAGGTCGAGTGGCGTGGTGATCTTGAAGGCGTACGCGTCACCGTCGATTGTTTGCACGGACACGCCCAGCCGCTCGACCAGAGCAGCATCGTCGGTGGCCAGATCCCCGGCGACATATGCCCGTCTGAGCACCTCCGTGGAAAATCCCTGTGGCGTCTGGACCGCACGCAACTCCGAACGGAGTGGAGTACCGGTAACGGTGCCGAGAACATCCACGGACTTGATGGTGTCCGTCACCGGCAGCACCGGAATGACGGCAACACTGCCGGCCTTCAACTCGTCGACGACACGAGCGATCATCGCCGGCGGCGTGAGTGCCCGCGCGGCATCGTGCACAAGCACGAACTCAGCATCCCCGGCAGCCTCGAGCCCAGCCCGAACCGAATCGGTCCGCTCCGAGCCCCCGGCGACCACGTCGACGTCGTCACTACGACCCAGATCCGCGGCAACCGATTGAACGAGTTCCGGCGGCACAATCACAACAACGCGGTCGACGGCACCGGATTTCCGGAGACCTTCGACCGCGAGTGTAAGCATGGTGCGCCCGCCGAGCTCGACGAATGCCTTGGGCAATGGCTCACCCAATCGCACTCCCCGGCCTGCGGCGGGAACCAGCGCTACTACTGACATTGTCAGCTTTTTTATGTAGTCAGTTCAGGACGCTGTCGCAAGGACCTCGTCGAGAATGATATCGGCCTTCTCGGTATTGGTGCCCTCGGCGAGCGCGAGCTCACCAACGAGAATCTGACGAGCCTTGGCGAGCATGCGCTTCTCACCTGCAGAAAGTCCGCGATCCTGCTCGCGACGCCACAAGTCGCGAACAACCTCGGCGACCTTGTTCACGTCACCGGAAGCAAGCTTCTCGAGGTTCGCCTTGTATCGACGAGACCAGTTGGTGGGCTCTTCGGTGTGCGGTGCACGCAGAACCTGGAAAACCTTGTCGAGGCCTTCCTGCCCGACTACATCACGAACACCGACGTACTCTGCGTTGTCTGCGGGAACCCGAACCGTGAGATCGCCTTGAGCAACCTTCAGAACGAGATATTCCCTCTGCTCACCCTTGATGGTGCGGGTTTCGATAGCTTCGATCAACGCCGCACCGTGATGGGGGTAGACGACAGTGTCTCCGACCTTGAAAATCATGTGTCCCGTGCCCCTTTCGATTCCACTAGTTTAACACGCCGAAGAACCGGCCATGCATCAACTGCGCAGGTCAGGGGCATCCTTGCTTGAGCGTAGGGGTTGACAGTGCCTGTTGTACGTGCATGCAACCAGTCTCTGCGGTCTGTATACGGCTCCCCGAAAGCCCACGCAGACAACCGTTGTGGCCACCCAGCGACCGGCTCCCGAGAGCTGACTACTACTCTGCCTAGTGGAGTGCGAACCTGACGCCCTGGAGGACAAACCGTGACTGCTATCCGCAAGCCGACTCGCCGAGTCGCTACCGCCATTGCACTGGCTGCAGGCGCAGCCATCGCGCTGTCCGCATGCAGCTCGGGCCAAGTGAGCCAAACCGCCGTGCAGCAGGCCGCTGTGAACGGCAACAGTGCCAACGTCGGTGACATCGCCCTGCGCAATGTTCACATCGCTTACCCCTCGTCCGAGGAATACAGCATCGAGCCCGGCGGCACCGCCGTGTTGGCGTTCACGATCGTGAACGACAGCCTGGACACCACCGACAAGCTCGTCAGCATCAACACCGACTACGCCGCGCGCATCGTCGCCGGTGAAGAGGTCGCCGGATTCACCCTCAAGCCGCAGACATCTCTGCAGGCCGGGGAGCTTCCCGCCGGCGCAGCCGCCGAGGCCGAAGCCGACAAGCAGATCGCAAACAAGGACGAGAACAGCGACGCACCTGATGCACTCGCTCTCGTTCTGCTGCAGGACATCAAGGCCGGCGTCCGTCCGGGCCTGACCATCCCGATCACCTTCACTTTCGAGAAGGCCGGTCCGGTAACGGTCCAGGTTCCCGTCGACGCGGGCCCGAAGCTCGAACGCAACGAGTCGGAGAAGTCTCCGGACGTTGCTGAAGCCGGACACTGAGTTTCACGCTCAATCCGAAAGATCGAACTAGAGGCGGGGTCCATGTCGGACCCCGCCTCTAGTCTGTCCCGGTGGCCAAAGCTAAATCGAACTACCGGTGCTCCGAATGCAAATCCGTCGTGCCCAAATGGGTTGGCCGCTGCCCCGACTGCGATACGTGGGGCTCGATGTCGGAAGTCGCCGTCGTCGCCCCTGTTGCCAGTCGAGCCGGGGCATCGCTCGCCAAAGCCGGGTCGAGCGCTGTCCTGCCCACAACGCCCGCTACTCCCCTCACCCAGATCGACAGCAAGAGCACCCAGGCCAAGCCCACCGGAATCGGAGAACTCGACCGCGTACTCGGCGGCGGAGTGGTCCCCGGATCAGTGGTCCTGCTGGCCGGTGAGCCTGGCGTCGGTAAATCCACGCTGCTACTCGAGGTCGTGTATCGCTGGGCGATGCGAAGCCCCGAGGACCGCGCACTGTATGTCACCGGCGAGGAATCTGCGGGGCAGGTCCGGCTCCGCGCAGACCGCACCAATTCCGTCCACGAGCGGATGTATCTCGCTGCCGAATCCGACCTCGCGACCATCCTCGGCCACGTCGAACAGGTCAAACCCAGTCTGCTGATCGTCGACTCGGTGCAGACCATGCTCGCGGCCGACGTCGACGGCGTCGTCGGTGGCGTCACGCAGGTCAAGGCAGTCACCAGCGCCTTGACCTCGCTCGCCAAGACCACCGGAATCCCGGTGCTCCTGATCGGCCACGTGACCAAGGACGGAGCGGTTGCCGGACCTCGCTCGCTCGAGCATCTTGTCGACGTCGTTCTGCATTTCGAGGGCGACAAGCACTCCACGCTGCGCATGGTCCGCGGCGTCAAAAACCGATTCGGAGCTGCCGACGAGGTGGGTTGCTTCGAACTGACCGATCAGGGCATCAACGAGATCAGCGATCCTTCGGGACTGTTCCTCCACCATCGGGAAGTGGCTGTGGAGGGCACTGCCGTCACCGTCATGATGGACGGCAAACGTCCACTGCTGGGCGAAGTTCAGGCGCTCGTGGCCTCCACACCCCTACCCACTCCTCGCCGAGCTGTCAGTGGACTCGACACCGCGCGCGTTGCCATGGTCCTGGCCGTTCTCGAACGCCGCGCCGGAGTATCGATCGCCAAATGCGACGTCTACGCCGCGACGGTGGGTGGAATGCGTATGACGGAACCCGGCGCAGACCTGGCCTTGGCCGTTGCCGTCGCTTCCGCGGTTAAAGGAAAGCCTGTTCCGAACGGACTCGTCATTCTCGGCGAGGTCGGACTCGCCGGCGAGGTACGACGCGTTGCCGGCGTCAATCGCCGTCTGATCGAAGCCGCCCGGTTGGGATTCACCAGTGCGATTGTGCCGGTCGATTCCGGTCCGAATATCCCCGGCATGCGAGTAAACGAAGTGACAAATTTGGGCGAAGCCTTGTCGTATGCCGGATTGCTCGGAGGTAAGCAAGGCTCGACTCGGCCCAAACTCACCCCGGTCAAGTGACCGGCAGGTTCACATCGACGAGGTTCCGAACGGTGAAGTCGGCACACCGTCCGCAAACTCCTGGGTCTTCGCGAAATGTTCCGGGGTGATGGTCAGGAACAGCCCACGCGAAGTACCCACTGCAACATCAGGATCCGCTGCGGGGCCTTCCACGATGAATGCCTCGGCGGTCGTGTAGACCTTGCGCCTGAGCGTGCCTTCGACGCGAGCATGAAACTCAAGAACCGAACCCAGCGGAATCGGACGGGCAAAGTCGATCTCGAGGTGCCCGGTCACCACCGGCACACCCAGAACCATGCAGGCCACGCCCTGAACCTCGTCGAAAGCTGTGGACAGGATCCCTCCGTGGATCACGCCGGGGCCACCCTGATACTTCTTCGCGACCTCGAGGCGCCCGGTCACCTCCAGGCCCTCACCCGCCCGGAAACTCATCGCCATTCCGGCAGGCTGATCGTCACCGCAACCAAAGCACTTCGACCAGTGTTGCGGCAGCTTCTCACCCGGGGCGGGAAAGAAATCGACGGGCTCGGGCACGGTCAGGTCGTCAGGCAAGGTCCAGGTGCTACTCATGGATAGGTAATCTAAACGCAGACGAGTCCGCAGCAACCTTCGGACTCGGACATAGTGACGTCAACCTCAGCAGGGAGTTTCTCAATGATCAGTGCGATGGCGGATACCCAGTCGTCGTCGGCATTGCGAGAGACCATCGCCAGGTTGGCACCCGGCACCGCCCTGCGCGACGGACTCGAACGCATTCTCCGCGGCCGAACAGGCGCTCTGATCGTCCTCGGGTACGACGACGAGATCGAAGCGTTGTGCGACGGCGGTTTCAACCTCGACGTGGCGTTCGCACCTACCCGGCTTCGAGAACTGTCGAAAATGGACGGCGCTGTCGTCCTCTCGACCGACGGTTCGCACATTGTCCGCGCAAACGTACAACTCGTACCCGACCACAAGATCCCGACCGTCGAATCCGGCACTCGGCACCGTGCTGCGGAACGTACGGCGATCCAGACCGGGTATCCGGTTGTATCGGTGAGTCAGTCGATGTCCATCGTCAGCGTCTATGTCGGCGGCATCAGGCACGTCATCGAAGGCTCGGCCACGATCCTCTCGCGAGCGAATCAGGCCGTCGCCACCCTCGAGCGTTACAAGGCACGTCTCGACGAAGTCACCCGGGCGCTGTCCGTCGTCGAGATCGAAGACTTCGTGACGTTGCGAGACGCATTGACCGTCGTACAGCGACTCGAAATGGTTCGACGCGTATCGGTCGAGATCGAACAGGACGTTCTCGAACTCGGTACCGACGGCCGCCAGCTTGCGCTTCAGCTCGAAGAATTGGTCGGCGACAACGACATTGCGCGTCAACTGATCGTGCGTGACTACCTTGCCGGACCCGAACCCATCGAAACCGCGGCAATGGACAACGTGCTCGCTGCCCTCGACCGCGTCACCGACGCCGATCTCCTGGACTTGACCACCCTCGCGCGGGTGCTCGGTTACCCGGGCACGATCGAAGCTCTCGACACTCCGATGACGCCGCGCGGATACCGAGTCCTCATGCGCGTACCGCGACTTCAGTTCCATCAGATCAACCGACTCGTCACATCGTTCGGCACATTGCAGGCTCTACTGGCCGCGACGGCAGCCGACCTCCAGTCCGTCGAAGGCATCGGCGGACTGTGGGCTCGTCATATCCGCGAAGGATTGTCGCGGCTGGCCGAGTCGTCGATCACCGGCTCGTACAACTGATCGAGCCGGATCAGGCGATATTGAACGGCTCCGCGCCGCTCCGCAATGCTCCGAGTTGTCCGACAACCGTGTACGCGCCGGCGCCCACGGGGTTGCGCTGCGGGTTCGGGGAGGTGGCGCAATCCGGATTCGACGTTGTGGCGGACCAAGCGACCTTGAATGCAGCCTGCTCGCCCGGTTCGAGGTTGCGGATATCCGGAGCCGGCTGCGGGTAGCAGTCGACGTTGGACCACAGCCGGGTCTTGCCGTCGATGCTGTAGACGAGCACCTGTTGAAGACCACCCGCCAAATCGCGATTGCAGCCGGCCGAGCCGATATTGGTGATGACGATCGTGAAGGTCGGTTCCTCGCCACCGGCAAACGTGGGTTTGTCGGCGGTCGCCTTGACGGCGAGGGACGAGTCCGCGCACTGACCCGCCGGCACCGGGACGGCGCTGGTCGGCGATGTGGTCGACCTGCCCGACGTGGACGCCGAAGAACCACCCGAGCCGGAATCGGCCGAGCCGCCGTTGCCGCCGCCGCCACTACCGCCGGAGCCGTTGCTTCCGGACGGATTGGGAGTGAAAGACACTTCCGGGGTCAGCGAAGAACTCGCGGCCGCAGCGTCCGCCTCGGGGGAATCGCTACCCCCGCCGACGACGGCAGAAATCAACCAGACGATCAAGGCCAAGGCAACGACTGCAGCACCGATGGCCAGCGCCCGTCGACGCCAGTAAATCTGAGGGGGCAGTGGCCCATTCGGTTCCAACACGGTCTCAACGGTAGTTGGCGAAGGCCCGACTAACGGTCAGCTGGGGCGGCGTGTCGGCACCTACCTGAGCGTGGTTCTTTCGATTACTCGATTGACTCGCCGATTTCACCGACAGCACCCTGCAAACGCATGTGTCCCTCGGAGAGTGCGTAGGTGACGCCGACGATTGCGCACGTGCCCTTTTCGACTTTGTCGGCAATGATTCGGGAGCGCTGCATGATGAGCGATCCGGTTTCGACTACGTGTCGGCCCTCGAGTTCGTCGACGGTGGACAGCCCTTCCTGCCGGCCCATGAGGATGGACGGCGCAACACGCTCGACCACACTGCGGATGAAGCCGTCGGGAATCTTGCCCTTGTCGAGAGCGTCGAGTGTGGCCTTGACCGCGCCACAACCATCGTGTCCGAGCACGACGATGAGCGGCACGTTCAGAATATGTACGGCGTACTCGATGGAACCCAACACCGAATCGTCGAGAACGTGACCGGCGGTGCGAACGACGAACATGTCGCCGAGCCCTTGATCGAAGATGATCTCAGCAGCGACACGCGAATCTCCACAGCCGAACAGCACGGCGGTGGGGTGCTGTTCGTTGACCAGTTTCGCCCGATCGGCGATGCCTTGGCTGGGGTGTATCGACGTGCCGTTCACAAATCGCTCATTTCCCTCGCGGAGGGACTTCCAAGCGTTCAGCGGACTTGTATGTGGCATTCCAATATTGTGCACCCGCCGAGATTGTCCGGCTCATCGGGAAAGGTTTCCGGGAAGGTTTCCGGGACGCGAATCCGAACTTACTTCAGAGTCAGTTTCCTGATACCGTCACCCTTTGTGATCTGAAGCACTAACACTTCGTCCGCGAATGTACGGGGGTACATCTGGGCGAGCCTCGCAGGCACGTCCTGCAGCAAGAAGACGGGGAGGACGATCTGCGTGACCACACCAGCTGAAAACGACAGTCGTCCGGTTGACGCGCCGGAGCTCCCGGCACAAGCCAAGTCGAATCTCGTCGCGAACCTGCTCTCCGAGATCGGACTCCTGTTCACCTTCACCGTCCGTGTGTGCCTCGCCGCAATCACCGCAGTACGACGCCGGCGACTCGCCTGGCGCGAAGCCATCGAGCAAATGTGGTTTCTCGCGCATGTCACAGCAGTAGCGTCCGCACTGGTGATGATTCCGCTCGGTGTTGGTGTTGCACTCCAGATCGGATCACTCGCCGACCAAATCGGCGCCGGCGCCTACAGCGGCGCAGTGGTCGCCTTTCTCATCATCGGGCAAGCCGGACCGTTGGTCTGCGCACTCATCATCGCCGGTGTCGGCGGTTCCGCGATTTGCGCCGACCTCGGCGCCCGAACCATCCGCGAGGAGATCGACGCCTTGGAAGTACTGGGATTGCCGGTGCTCGAACGGTTGGTCGTGCCGAGGATGATTGCCATCGCATTGGTGTGCCTACTGCTGAACTCGATAGTTCTTGTGATCGGCTTGGGCGCAAGCCTTTTCGTACACGTCTTGGTTCTCGACGGCAACGCGCAGAGCTTTCTTCGCAACCTCGTACAGTTCAGCCAACCGAGCGATTTTGTCGTATCCGGTATCAAAGCCGTTGCGTTTGCCTTGATCTCGGGAATCGTGGCCAGCTACAAAGGATTGACGGTGAAACGGGGAGCGCAGGGCGTCGGTGACGCCGTCAACGAAACCGTTGTGCTCTCGTTTGTTCTCGTCTTCGTCGCGAATCTCGCTATCACTCAGCTCTATCCGCTCTTCGTGTCCGTGAAGGGCGCCTACTGATGCACCTGCCCATCGTCATTCGCGCTAAACGGACGAGCTCCCGAGCTGTCGACGGGCTGAGCCGGCTAGGCGATCAATTCACGTTCCACGCAAAAGTGATCGCGTCGATTCCGGCGACATTGAGGCGGTACTGGCGTGAAGTAGCACGTCTGGTCGCGCAAGTGGCTTTCGGATCGGGAACCCTCCTGGCCGGCGGTGGCAGCGTCATGGTCATCTTCGCCATCTCGTTTTTTGCCGGCTCCCAGATCGGACTCGAAGGTTATCGCGGCCTCAATCTGGTGGGGCTCGCTCCGCTGTCCGGAGTGATGTCCGCCATCGCGAACACCCGTGAGGTAGCTCCTTTGGTTGCCGCAATCACGTTGGCAGCCAAGGTCGGAACCGGATTCACCGCTCAACTCGGTGCGATGCGAATCTCCGAAGAAATCGATGCCCTCGAAGTCATGGCCATCCCTTCCCTCCGCCACCTCGTGACCACCCGCATGATCGCGGCGCTCATCGCCGTCGTTCCGCTGTACCTCGTGGGGCTCTTCGCTTCTTACATGGCAACAGCCCTCGCCGTCACCCGGATCAAAGGACAATCCGAAGGAACGTACGGGTACTACTTCAGTCTCTTCCTCTCCCCCAACGACATTTGGTTATCCCTCGTGAAAGTTCTGGTGTTCGCGGTCGTGGTCACGCTGGTGCACTGCTACTACGGATACACCGCAACCGGTGGCCCCGAAGGCGTGGGACGAGCGGCCGGGCGGGCACTACGCACCAGCATCGTGTTTCTCGCCTTCACCGACGTTGCAATGACGATTGCGCTGTGGGGATTGAAGCCACAGGTACCGGGCTTGACCGGATGAACACGACAGATACCAGCCGAATCCGGCTTGCGTTTCGCGGACTGTTCACGATAGCGCTGCTTCTCGCCGCGTATGCCTTCCTGTTCACTCGCGGAACCGACACCCACAGCGCATCAGCCGAGGTGAGCGCCGTGATACCCGCAAGCGCCGGCGCACTCCGGGTGGGATCGTCCGTGCAGTATCGCGGTGTTGTCGTGGGATCCGTCGCGAACATCGAAGCCGGCCCGGCCAGTTCCACAGTGGCGCTGGCCATCGACGAAGGCTCATTCGCGGACATACCGTCGACGACACAGGTGCGTCTCATGCCTCGCAACATCTTCGGCGACTTCTTCGTCGATCTGGTTCAACCCGACGGCCTGATGCGCGGCTCCGCGCTCACACCGGGCACCGAATTGTCCGCCGACCAGTCCGAAGTGGCGGTACAGCTGTACCAATCGATCTCGCGCATCTACTCACTCGTGTCGTCACTGGACCCTGCCGACATCAACGCGGCCCTCACCTCGGTGTCGGACGCACTGAGTGGCAAGGGAAGTCAGTTCGGCCAATCCCTCGACGCCGTTCACACCGCCCTCGTCGGCGCACAACCCGTCATCGACCATCTCGGTGACGATCTCGACGACATCGCAGTCCTCGCCGGCCAACTCGAACGCAGTGCACCGGATCTACTGGCAACGCTCGAGAACTCGATCACCATCTCGAAAACCCTCGTCGAAAAATCCGATGGGTTTGCAGCACTACTCGCTGCCGGAACGCGCAGCGCTTCCGCATCCGCGACCATGATCGGCGACAATCTAGATCGTATGATCACTCTTGTCGACGATTCCGATTCCCTCACCGCCGCAGTCACTTCGCGTCCGGATCAGATCACGACCTTCTACACCGGCCTTCGAAGTTTGACCGTCAATCTTCCCCCTGCTTTGGCGCACGGACCCTGGCTGAGCACCGATCTGAAACTTTCGGTCCGTGACCTGTACCCCTACCGTGCTACAGATTGTCCCCGATACGACGGCCCCGAAAACACCGACGGCCCCAAAGACACCGCCGACGCTGCCGGACCCAATTGCCCGGCCGTTCCGACCACATTCGGTGGAACCGTCGGCCCGGTAGGCAGTTCGCCCGAACAAGCCCTGATCTCAGCCCTGACACAGAGTGGACCATCGGCGCCCACACAGGGTGGAACAGCTTTGGACACACTGCTACTCGGCCCCGTCCTCCGCGGAACCACGGTGGTGGGCGGATGACCGTGCAGAAGAGTTTGATCCGCTTCGGATTGTTCACAGCCCTCTCGGTCCTGGCCACCATCGTTGTCGTGAGTACCCTGATCAATCCGATTTCAGGGCCCAGTTCGCAGTACCGTGCCGTCTTTGTCAACGCCTCGGGCTTGGTCACCGGCAGCGACGTCCAAATATCCGGGGTTCGGGTAGGTCGGGTCGATCGCGTCGAACTGGTCGACAACCAGGCGGTTGTCACCTTCGACTTGGAAGCAGCACAACGCATCCCGTCCGACGGACGCGCTGTGGTGCGCTACGCCGACCTGCTCGGAGCCCGAACGGTTTCGATCGAACCCGGCCCCAGTGGCATCGCGTCATCCAACTACCTCTCCCCCGGCGCAACCCTCCCACTGGAGCAGACGCAACCGGCTATCGACCTGACCGACATCCTCGGCGGCTTCCGCCCACTGTTCGACGCTCTGGATCCCGAAGAGGTCAATCAACTTGCAACACAGATTGTTCAGGTCTTCCAGGGCCAAGGTTCAACTATCACAAGCCTTCTGGAAAGAACCGTCGCAGTTTCAGAGAACCTCGCCGCTCGCGATGCGGTTCTCGACCAACTGACGGCCAACCTCGACAGAGTCCTTGCGGTGACAACCCGGAACCGCCCGAATTTCGTGGAAATGATCAATGCCTTGGACACACTGGTCGCCGGTCTCGCCGAAGATCGCGAACAGATCTCGGCCACATTGGATTCCGCCGGAGCACTGACCGGATCACTGGCAGATCTGCTGTCAAGGGTCCAACCGACCTTAGCGACCACGCTGACCTCCGTCGACCGATCGGCTGCGGTTGTCATCGACAATCGTGATTCTGTGGCCACCGGGATCACGACCTTCGACAAACTCTTCACACAACTCGGGGTTGCGATGAGCTACGGAAGTTGGGCGAACATCTACATCTGCAACTTCCGCCTCAGTGCGCTCGGCCAGTCGGCCCCCCTCGGCGGACCCGAACGTTCGGCGGTGTGCCGATGAACTGGCTCACCGTCAAACATCCGGCTCGCGCCGGAATCGTCTGCATCCTCGTGGTTATCGGAATCGTTCTGGCAGCACTAGCTGTGCCCCAACTGATCCTGAAGGTGAAGACAAACGAGTTCCACGCTCAGTTTGCCACTGCAGCTGGTCTCTCACCCGACGATCCAGTCAATGTCGCGGGTGTTCCGAGTGGCGTCGTGACGTCACTGTCGGTGCGCGGCAACTCCGTCGACGTCGCGTTCCGACTCGACAACGGCGTCACTCTCGGTGAAGATTCGCGGGCCGACATCAAGATCTCGACTCTGCTGGGCCGACGCTCACTCGACATCACCCCCGAAGGTTCGCGTTCGCTGCCGTCCGGCAGTTCCATCGCGATCGAGAACACCAGCGTCCCCTTCACCCTCGACGATCTCGGCCGCGGCGCAGGAACGACCGCGGACAACCTTGATCTGCAACAACTTCGGAACATGCTGACCGTGGTCTCCGATACTTCCCCGGACGATCCCGAATTGATCCGACGGTCCCTCGACAGCATCACTACCCTCTCCGTGGTTGTCACCGACAACGACGACGCCGTTCGCTCACTCCTGACCGGGGCACAGCAGACCACCGCCACTTTGGTCGAGCAGAAAGAAACCCTGGAAACCCTACTGGGAAACGCCGATCTCGTGATGGCAACGATCGCAGACCGTCGGGAGGTGTTGAACTCACTTATCCGCGATCTGAATCAATTGACCACCACGGCAGCACAATTCCTCGGAGAGAACCAACCGCTGGTCGATTCCGTCCTGGCCGACGTTCATGACGTGACCGCAGTCCTCGCAGAGAACGAGCAATCATTGACGACGCTGCTGGAGAACTTCGCCCCGAGCGTTCGGTACGTCACCAACGCAACGGGTAACGGAAACTGGCTGGACCTCAACTCCCCGTCCACGCTCATTCCGGACAACTGGTTGTGCGTCGTGGGACTTGTACAGGGGTGCCGATGACCGCCACCGGGAAGAAACTCACAATCCTTGCAGTGGTAGCGCTCTGCGCGATCGGAGGCATACTGTTTGTCACCCGCGACAGCAACAATCTCAGGCTCACTGCAGAATTCGCGTCGACCGACGCGGTCTTCGCCGGCAATACCGTCACGATTCTCGGGGTTCCCAGCGGCCGAGTAGAAAGCGTGACCCCCGCCGGATCACGGGTCCACGTGGTGCTGAGCCTCCCGAAGGGAACCCGGATTCCGGTAGACGCCAATGCCTGGGTTCTGTCCCCCGCTGTCATCAGTGATCGGACCGTCGAACTCGGTCCAGGTTACGAGGACGGCGAGTTCCTCCCCGACGGCGCGCTGATTCCACTCGAACGCACACATTCACCACTAACCTGGGATCAACTCACCAAGTCGGTCAACGAGTTGACCGTCGCGCTCGGACCAGGCGCGGGTGGTTCCGGGATAGGCGATCTCATCGACTCCAGTGCTCAGATACTCGATGGCAACGGCCAGGCATTCCACGATGCCGTGCAGTCGATTTCGCAGGCCAGCTCGGTACTGGCGGGGGCAAGTCCGGACATTACCGAATTGGTGGCCAACCTCGGAACCCTGGTTCAGTTGATCGCCGACAATCAGTCTCAGGTCGACTCACTGTCAAATTCCGTCACCGCCACCGCCCGTGAATTCTCTTCGCAGCGAAGCGATATCAGCGGCGCGCTGACCTCTATGACGACTGTATTGGGGCAGGTGTCGGCGCTGCTGACCGAACATGGCAGCACCGTTCCCACTGACCTGGGTAAGCTCGCCCAACTGACGGGATCGATTGCCACTAAACAAGATCAGCTTCGCGAGATCATCGATACCGCACCGACCGGATTTCAGAACGTCGCAAACCTCGTCACCGAGGAGGGCCGAGCGCGAGTCCGACTCAATGTCGCGACCAACGTTTCGCAGTTCGACACAACGCGAGCACTCTGCGAGAGAATGCCACTTCCGTTGTGCAGTGGTCCGGGGCTCGTCAACCCCATCGAATTCCCTTCGACGGCAGCAGGTCCTGATCTTGCCTGGATTTTGGGCGGGGGTCGTTGATGTCTGTATCACGATCAACACTGGGAGCACTTGCTGCACTGGCACTCACGTCGATACTGACTGGATGCAGCCTCAATTTCCAGCACCTTCCTCTCGGGCAAGGGATGACTGGTGATTCGTATCCGTTGACCATGGAATTTGTCGATGCGTCGCTACTCCCGATCGGTGGCGAGGTCAGAATCGGGCAGGCTGTGGTCGGCCGCGTCACGTCGATGAGCGCCGATCACTTTGCGGCAGTTGTTCAGACCGAGATCGATTCGACCATCTCGCTACCCACGGAGACTCGGGCGAGAATCGAATTGTCCACGCCTATCGGGGACGCCTTCGTCAATCTCGAGGTCCCAACAGAGTCGAGCGGGGCAACGTTCGAATCAGGGGCGAAGCTCGAACCCGGGGCAAGGATCTTGCGCTCACAGACCCTGCGCGGGCCTGACGTCGCACAATTGCTCGGCGCCGTCGGAACTCTGCTGAACGGAAGCGGTTTGGCGCAGGTGAAGAATATCGTGCACGAAGCTAATCAAATTCTGGACGGCCGCGAAGGCACCGTCACGGATCTCCTAGCCCGCCTCGATTCACTTCTGGGCACCCTCGACGAGCGGAAGGACTCCGTCAATTCCGCATTGGACTCACTGAACCGTCTCAGTACGGTCATCAGCGACGAAAGCGCCACTATCGACGAGGGGTTGCGAACTCTCACACCCGCATTGAGCGTCGTCGCCGACCAGCGGCAACCCTTGCTCGATCTGCTGGACGAGACGGACAGGCTCAGTACCGCAACAAATTCCGTTCTCGACCAGTCATCCGATCAGATAGCCGACGTGACGGAACGGTTGTCGCCGATCCTCGATCAGTTTTCGGCGATGGGCCCGACACTGGGTGACACGATGACGAACCTCGACAACGCCCGGGTTCTCCTCGAACGCGCCAGTCCGAGTGATTACGTCAATATCGATCTCAATGTTGATATCGAGGGAACTGTCACCGGAGTGCTGAACGAGATAATCCCGGGTGCGGCACCGCCGTTGCCACCGCTTCCTGCTACGTCACCGGGAACACCGGCAACACCTCTGCTCGGGGGACACGATGAAGAACAGGACCGTCTACTTCGAGATCGTTGCGTTTCTTCTGATCGCCGTGATCAGCACGACTTACGTTGTGCGCCAGGTCGGTGCCGGTGATCCGTTCACCGGGAGCTTCGCGGTAACAGTCGAATTGGAAAATGCCGCCGGAATTGCGCAGGGTTCGGAAGTGGCCTATCGCGGGGTCACCGTCGGAGATGTCGAATCTGTGCGGCTGTCAGCTGAACGAGACCTGGTTGTTCTCACTCTGAACATCTCTGCCGATCGAGAGATTCCACTCGATACCGTTGCGGCCATCAGCCAGGACACCGCTGTTCCGGTACTAAAAGTACAGCTGTCTTCTGAATCCGACAGCGGCCCTTATCTTGTCGATGGATCCGTCGTACCTCGTGAACGAACATCGATACCGGTGCCACTGGGTACGGTCATCGCAAACTTCAATACGACTGCGGACACCGTCGATCCCGCCGACCTCCGGACGCTCTCACGTGAACTCGGCACCGGACTGGGGGGACTAGGACCGGATCTGCAAGCCCTGGTTGACAATTTTGATGTTATCGCCCGGTCCGTCGCGCTCAACCAACCCCACCTCAACACTCTCGTCGAGAATTCACGCACTCTCTACACGGCCAACGAGGACAACGTGGCAGCACTCCCGGATGTTGCTCGGACACTTCGACAATTGACTGATCAAGTCAGGTCTTCGGATCCACAGCTGCGCACTCTGCTCGATCGAAGTCCCGCCGTCCTCGACAATCAGATACTGCCTCTCATCGAGCAAAGCCGTGAACCGTTCAGCCTCCTGCTGGCGAATTCTCTGGTTTCCAGTCAAATCGTCACAGCGCGGATGCGGGCTGTCGATACGCTACTCGTGGTGGTACCCAAGGGGTTCGAGAAACTCGGTAGCATCGTCAGGGATGGTCGTGCGCAGCTGGATTTGATCACCGCGGTCGGTCCCGTCTGTATCTACGACACCCCACGCCGCACCGTGCAGGATGTCTCGCCGACCACACTCGACAAAGACCAGCACTGTACTGACCGATCGGGCAAAATCCAGAACCGCGGCTCGCAGAATATTCCAGCCGGAACAGGAACAATCGGAGGTGTTGTCGAATACGACCCCGCAGTGGGCACCGTCGCGGCCGGCGACGGCACATCGATTCGTCTGGGTTTGAACGGCGGCCAGAAAACAGTGCTCGGAGACAACTCATTTGCCGCACTACTAGTACAAGGAACACATTGAGCGATCTCACGAAGTCCGATGTCACAAAGTCCGATGACGACGAATCCCAGGCGCCAGCACCCACAGTCCCGAAACGGCGCTTCGGGAGGAACACTCTGCTGGCCGTCGTCGGCGCTCTGGTTGTGGTCTCGGCCCTCGGCTGGGGTGGATACACCACGTGGCAACACTCACTCGACGACGAAGCCCGCACCACCGCGCTGGAACGTGGGCGACAATTCGCGACAGATCTTGCAACGTACAACTTCCAGAACCTCGATCAGAATCTGTCCGTCGTACGGGAAAACTCGGTTGGCGAGTTCGCCGGCCAGTACGCCCAGGTCGCTGCCAACCTCCAAGACATGATCGTTCAGTATCAGGCCACGTCGTCGGCGCAGATCATTTCCGCGGGGCTGGCCGACAGCGATCGTGACAGTGCCGAGGTCCTGGTCTTCCTTGATCAGACCATCACCAACACCAATTCACCTGACCCTCGCATCGATCGCAACCGTATGCAGCTCTCGCTCGTTCGCGAAGACGGGAAATGGAAGCTGAGCAACGTCCAACTGCTCTGATACGCGTCGGCACCTGCCGGTACAGTGACGCCGAACGTCGATGCCAGGTCGATGCGGAGATCAAATTCCCGGGAGTGTGTCAGTCAAGGTGGCAGTCGAGTCTTCTGTCCTGCTGAAATGGTATGCGGCGACGGCAAGAGATCTTCCGTGGCGACGCGAAGGCGTCAGTGCCTGGCAGATTCTGATGAGCGAGATCATGCTCCAGCAGACGCCGGTGGTCCGGGTCGCCCCCATCTGGGAAGAGTGGGTGCAGCGGTGGCCGGTCCCCTCGGCGATGGCTGCGTCGAGCCAAGCGGAGGTACTACGTGCCTGGGGAAAGCTCGGGTATCCGCGGCGCGCGCTTCGACTGCACGAATGCGCGGGCGTCCTCGCTACCCACCATGGGGATGCGGTTCCAACTGACGTCGACACCTTGCTGACGCTGCCGGGAATCGGCTCGTACACTGCTCGCGCGGTGGCATGTTTTGCCTACGGGCAGCGAGTTCCCGTCGTGGACACCAATGTTCGACGCGTAGTTGCCCGCGCAGTTCACGGTATCGCTGAACCGGGAAATCCCTCGAACACAAGAGATCTGGCCGATGTGGCCGAGTTGCTACCGCGGACGCGGGAGCGGGCTGCCACGTACTCTGCCGCGCTGATGGAACTCGGCGCCTTGATCTGCACGGCTCGGGCACCCAGCTGTGACGATTGCCCGCTGCCGAACTGTGCCTGGGTGGCGGCCGGAAAACCCGCTCACACCGGGCCGCCGAAGAAGGTGCAGAAATTTGCCGGAACCGATCGTCAGGTTCGCGGCAAGTTGATGGCGGTGCTGCGTGAGTGTCACCGTCCGGTCGAGCGTGCGCAGTTGGACATCGTGTGGCCCACCGACCCTGGTCAGCGCGATCGCGCGTTGCATTCCCTGCTGGTCGACGGATTGGTCGAACAGACGGACGATGGTTTGTTCGCATTGGCCGGCGAGGGCAACGCCTGAGACTGCATCGGTCGGCCAATCTATTGTGGCGGATATTTCCCAGTAAAAATGCCCTAAATCGGACATATTTGATGCGTACCGACTACGATTCCCCAAGCAACCGGATTGTTCCGATATTTCCCGATATGACTAGTCGGATTAGGTAGGGCCTTCCGAATACAAGAAAACAAAGGGAATACACGGATGTTGGGGCGGGACGGGGAGTTGACGGCGAACATGCCCGAACGTCGATCCCTCTCCGAGTTGCTCCCCCGCCAAAGCCTCTTTGCGACATTGGATCGTCGAACCGCACTGACGATCGTGCGCGCACCGGCTGGATACGGCAAATCTGCGCTCCTGGCATCCTGGCTCCACACGCGTAGCACGTCCGGACGCCTACCCGTCTGGGTTGCCGCCCCCCATCCCAGTTCTAGCACCGCGGATTACTGGTCGATGGTCCTCCGCCAATGCAGTCAGTCGGGTATCGCAATTTCGGCCACACCCGCCGATTCGTATACAGATCTCCTCGCAGCGCTGGCCGAGTCAGACAGATCCGTACAACTCGTGTTGATCCGTCCGGATCGGATTCCGAACGCCGAGTTGGAAAGCCAACTGATCGAACTTGTATCTCGATGCCACCACCTGGATCTCGTCGTAACACTGTCGGGCCTGACACTTTTCCCCGAGCCCTATCTCCTCGACATCGATCACACACTGATCGGTGCTGACGACCTGCTGTTCAGCATCGAAGACACCCGAATGCTCTTCGGCCTCTCCGACACAACTCTGCTTCCCGGCGAAGCCGAGCAGATCACCGCGACGACGGGCGGACTGCCCGCCCTGGTGCGATCAGTCGTTTCAGTCGTCAAAGCCCTTCCGCAACAAGACCGTCGAGGGGATCTTCTCGAACTGAACCTGCAACGCGCCATCAACAAATACATACACGAGAAAATCCTCGCCGATTCCGAAATCGCCGACCATCGCGAGTTCATCGTGACGTGCGCGACGGCACGAACCCTTGACGTGGATACCGCACGCCATCTGTTCGAGTCAGGCGAATCTCGCGAGCACATTCGCGGGCGCCTCCTCCTCCTGGAGACCGTCGGCACTTTCTCCCGAATTGAAACCGAGACCGAGGAAACGTGGGAACTTGCTCCAGCAGTTCGACGTTCGATCCTCGCACTGCAAGCGCAGTCCGGAATTGATCCAGCACAACAGATGTCGCTGCTCGCGCACTACCGACTCGATTCCGGACGCCACGCGTCGGCACTGAAGTACGCCGTCGAAGCACATGATTGGCAACTCGTCGTCCACATTATCGAACATCATTGGGTCACGATGATCTCCGACAACTTGGAAACCATTCGCTCTGCACTGCAAAGGCTTCCGGAAAAAGCCGTCGGAAAGAACGTTGCCGTCAAAGCGGGACGCAACCTCTACACCATGCACATGACCAAAAATGTCAGCCTCGTCGATACGCTCCCTACCTCTCCGGAAGAACTTCGGGCACTCGGCGCCGGAGATAGCGCAAAAGACGCACTCAGCGTCGGCTGCGTGCAATCGATCATGTTGCGCATAGCCGGCGAATACGAGCAGGCAGCCGAAACAACCCGTCGCCTATCGCAATTGAGCCGAAGCGCTCTCGAGAACAATCCTGACGACGTGACCGCGCAACTCCCGATCATGCACCTGCAATGGGGAATCACATTTCAGTTGAACGGAAGGTTCGCAGAGTCGACTATCGAGATGCGAACGGCCTACCGGGGAGGCCAATCGCAGGGAGCCGACTATATCGCCATCAACGCTGCCGGAAGTGCTGCAATGAACTGGGCGATAGTCGGCGAACCCCTGCAATCGCAGCGATGGACCCAACTCGAGTACCGGCATCCGGATGCTCACGACAGGCTCCGATCGATGGTCAAGGTATCCGGATTGGTCGCCCGCACGCTTGCATCGCTCGACACTCTCGACTTTGCTGCGGCAGACGAAGCCCTCACTGCGCTGGGTCACGCGGCCGAGAGGGAAGAACTGTGGGCATTTGTCATCTACGCCCATTGCCAATACGCGCTGGCTCGTCGGGACACATTCTCCGCACTGTCCTTGTTACACAGCGCGGTTGACGCACATCAGAAGCACCTGAAACCAGGTTCGTTTGCCGGCCCACTGATGCGTTCGACCGAAATCGATCTCACTCTTGCTCTCGGGGACGGAAACAAAGCGTCGGCGCTGGCCGCCGAGATCGACGACCCGGCAGACAATCCGTGGACCCTGACGTCTGTTGCCCGACTCCGCCAGAAGACGGGACAGAACGAAGCCGCAGTGGCACTGTGCCACCAATTCGATTGGGCCGGTGAATCATACCCGCGCGCACAGATGGAAACACTCCTCGTTCAGGCCGTCGCACATTGCCAGTTGGGTGAACACCGGCGAGCCGCAGAGGCCTGGTCCAAAGCGTGCAGCATCGCAGATCAGACCGGCAATCTGCGGTCGTTCTCGACCATTGCCCGGCCCGACATCGATCAGCTCGAATCCCTGGCGGAAACCAATTCCAGCGCACTCGCACAGTTCTTGAAAGTGATTCCAGCCGAAGCTTTTCCACAATCGTTGCAGATCGTCACATTGACCGAACGTGAACGCACCGTCCTCTCACTGATCGACGACGGACTGAGTTCGGCGGCAATGGCCGACAAACTCTTCGTATCCGTTAATACGATCAAGACCCAGCTGCGCACGATGTATCGCAAACTCGGTGCGCACAATCGAAAGGAAGCCCTCACCCGGGCACGGGAACTTCGACTGCTCTGAATCGGTCGACCGGATACATTCTGTAGGCATGAACACCGATACCTGCATCTTCTGCAACATCGTCGGAGCCGCCCAACCGGCGATCCGGATCCTCGAAACCGAGACCGTGCTGGCCTTCCTCGATGCACGACCGGTCAGTCGCGGGCACACGCTCGTAGTCCCCAAGCGCCATGCGACAAACCTGGACGAACTCGAAAACCACGAGGGCGCTGAGATGTTCCGCGTCGGGACGCTGGTAGCCGGAGCACTGCGTCGATGCGATATCGCGGCGGACGGAGTCAATTTTCTGGTCAACGACGGACGCGCGGCTGGGCAGACGGTCTTCCATTCCCACCTACACGTCGTCCCGCGGCACCTCGGAGACAAAGCGAAGTTCGCCGCGGGCCTGCTGGCCCGGCGAGCTGTCGAACTCGAGCAGGCAGGAGAGTCGATCCGCAGTCAGCTCGCTCTCTGAGCTATCAAGAATTCCGTCACGACGTCCCGATAACTCTGCGGTTGATCGTCGTGGACCAAGTGTCCGGCGTCAGCAATGCGTACGTACTGCGTTCCCGGACGCTGCGCCATCTCACGCATCTGACCGTCCGGTGTAATTGTGTACTCGCCCTCGATAAGCAAGGTCGGCGCAGTCACCGCAGCCCACTGGTCCCAGAAATGGCGCGTTCCCCATTCCTCGGAGATATCCCGGAATGTGGAGACGTCACCGTGGAGGTACCAACCGTCGTCGCGACGGGTGAATGAATCCAGAAAGTATTGTCCGGCAACCGGACCGAAAAACTCCTTTGCCGCATCCTCGGTAGCAAAAGGCTGAGGCCACGCCGATACCATCTGCGCCCAGTTCTCCGCGGTGCGTCCGCGGAAGTCGGGTGCCATGTCTTCGAGGACCAACGCCCGTACCTTTTCCGGATGTGCCGCTGCAAAACACCAGGCGTGGAGAGCGCCCATCGAGTGCCCGATCACGATCATCGGCTCGTCGATTCCCGCTACTGCCGCCGCGACGTCCTCGACGAACGCCTCCGTCGTCAGCTCCTTCGGTGCAGGTCGACCGTGCCCGGCCGCGTCAAACGTGTAGACGTGTCCGAACTCGCGAATCCACGGCACGTGCCGGCGCCAGGTTCGTGCACTACCCATGAGGCCGTGCAACAAAAGAATCGGCTGACCCGTCCCACCTTCGTCATGCAACACGAGTGTCACCGTACGCGGTGAGCGCGCGCGGTAATGTCGGATACATGGCAGTCGTGAAGATCAATGCAATCGAAATTCCCGAGGGCGCCGGCCCCGAACTGGAGAAGCGCTTCGCAGCACGCGCATCCGCAGTGGAGAACTCTCCCGGTTTCCTCGGGTTCCAACTCCTCCGCCCCACCGCGGGCGAGAGCCGCTACTTCGTGGTGACGCAGTGGGAGACCGAGCAGGCGTTCGCCGACTGGCGCGACGGTCCGGCCCGCGCAGCGCACTCCGGTGAGCGCGCGAAGCCCGTCGCTTCGGGTGCGTCGCTGCTCGAATTCGAGGTAGTTCTGGACGTCCCAGCCAAGAGTTGAGTGACGATCGTGAAGGATTTCGCTCGCCTGGCGAACAAAATCCTTCACGATCAGACGCCATTCGCTGCTATGGTTCGCTTGTAAACGCGATGGTCCGACAGGAATCCGGTGAAAGCCCGGAGCGGTCGCGCCACTGTAATTCGAGGTGAACAACCTCGACAGCCAGACACTTCGGCCATCGCATGGACCTAGGGGACGCGAAATCCCAGGAGGCTTCGATGGCACTCGCTTATTCTCCCGACACGTCGATCGATTCGACTCGTCTCGCTTTCATCGCCGCAGCAATAGTTGTGCTCGCGATGCTGACTCTCTACGTGGTCGGATTCGACCAGGGCGCAATCTCGCGCACCGGCATGTACATGCATGAACTGATGCACGACGGACGCCACTTGATGGGCGTGCCGTGCCACTAGCCGACAATTTCACGAAGCTTCTGATTCGTGGCTTGTTGGCCGGTTTGATCGCGGGCATCCTTGCCGGCGGGGTTGCATACGTGCTGGGTGAACCGCACGTCAATGCCGCCATCGCGATCGAGGAAGCCAGCAGTGCCGGCGGACATACCCATGGCAGCGAAGAAGCACCCCTCGTTACTCGTGACGGTCAACGCGCCGGACTGTTTCTCGCCACATCATTGGCCGGATTGGCATTGGGCGCGATCTTCGCCGTAGTTGCCAACTACACCCGACGGATCACCTCGATGGCCGGGCCGTTGTTGGCAATAACCATCGCTACAGGCGGGTGGCTCGCTATCGAAGCCGTGCCCTTCTTCAAGTACCCGGCCAATCCTCCCGCTGTCGGCGATCCCGACACCATCAACCAGCGGACGCTGCTGTGGCTTGCCACCGTCATTCTGGGCTTGTTGGCCGTCACCGCTGCGGCAGCCGCCGCGAAAGCTGTTTCAGCTCATGAGTTCCTCAGTGTCCGGATCGCCGCTCCAGTTGCTGCGTTCTTGGTGATCGTCGCGATCGGTTACGTATCACTGCCCACGATCAACGAGGTCGGCGACGATTTTCCGGCAACTCTGCTGTGGGAGTTCCGATTGTCGTCGCTCGCTACGCAGGCGACGTTGTGGCTCGTTCTCGGATTGGCTTTCGCCTTCCTCACCGAGCGCGCCTCGAAGGAAGTCGAAATCGCGAAAAAGTTCGCTGTTCGCTGAAACTGCTGTGCGCCTTTATTAACCGCCCGCGGTTAATAAAGGCGCACAGCACAAGCAGGCGTCAGCTCAGATGATGCACTTCCTGCAAGCCGTACACCGGCGTCGGGATGCCCTCGTAACGCGCTTTGAGTTGAAGCGCGAGATACAGCGAATAGTGCCGCGACTGATGCAGATTACCTCCGTGGAACCAGAGAGCTTCCTGCTGCGTCGGCTTCCACATGTTGCGCTGCTCGCCTTCCCACGGGCCCGGGTCCTTGGTCGTGTCCGAGCCGAGGCCCCACACCTTGCCGACCTTGTCCGCAACATCTTGACCGATCAGATCGGCAACCCACCCGTTCATCGAGCCGTAACCGGTTGCGTACACCACGACATCGGCCGGCAGTTCCGTACCGTCTTCGAGAATGACACTGTCAGCGGTCAATTCACGAACATTCCCGTGTGCCAGCTTGATATCTCCGTTGGCAACCAACTCGGCTGCGCCGACGTCGATGTAGTAGCCCGAGCCGCGTCGTAGGTACTTCATGAACAGGCCCGAACCGTCGTCGCCCCAGTCGTGCTCGAAGCCGGCCTTCTCGAGCCTGTCGTAGAAGTCCTTGTCCCGCTCACGGATTGCGTCGTACACGGGAATCTGAAATTCGTGCATAATCCGGTACGGCAGTGATCCGAACGTGAGATCAGCTTTGTGTGTGGTCATTCCGGCAGCCAGTGCACGCTCCGAGTACAGATCACCCAAGCCCAAGTCCATCAACGAATCCGACTTCACGATGTGCGTCGAACTGCGCTGCACCATCGTGACGTCGACGCCGTTCTCCCACAGCGCCCCGCAGATGTCGTGTGCGGAGTTGTTCGCCCCGATGACCACAACCTTCTTGTCTACGTACTGATCCGGGCCGGGATGCTTGCTCGAGTGGTGCTGATCGCCGAGGAATGTGTCCTGCCCCGGGAACGTCGGAACGTTCGCCTTGCCGGACATCCCGGTCGCCATCACCAACTGTTTGGGCCGCAACGTCAACACTTCACCGTTTCGGTTGACGTTGACTGTCCATTCCTGCGCCTTCTCGTCGAACGACGCCGAGGTGCAGGTGGTGGAACTCCAGTACGGAACCTCCATGACCTTGGTGTACATCTCGAGCCAGTCGCCGATCTTGTCTTTGGGGGCGAATACCGGCCAATTGTCGGGAAACGGCATGTAGGGCAGGTGGTCGTACCAGACCGGATCGTGCAGGCACAGGGACTTGTAGCGTCCGCGCCACTGATCGCCGGGGCGTTCGTGACTGTCGATCACGACGGCCGGGACACCGAGCTGACGCATACGGGCGCCGAGCGCGATACCGCCCTGTCCGCCGCCGACGATCACGACGTAAGGCTGTGCGGTGTAACCGAGTTCGCGGTCTTCGATTTCCTTCTGCTCTGCCCAGGTCACGCGGTTGGGGTCGGCACCGTGCTTCGCCCCGCGGGGTCGACGGGTTCCTTTACCTTCTTCGTGGCCTTTGAGTTCCTGGAGAGACGTCAGCAATGTCCAGGCCTCATCACCCTTCAATCGAAGGTGTCCGTGGGCCCGGCCGGTTGCAGTCTCGAATTCGATCCAGGCAGAAATGACTCCGTCAGCTTCGTCCGGCGTCTCGGTGGTGCGAAATCCAGACGGATCGGTGTCGTCGAGACGCTCGGTGAGCATGTCGACAATCTGCTCACGTCCTTCGACGGTTTTGATGTTCCACGTGAACGTCACCAGGTCACGCCAGAAACTGTCGTAGGCGAATTTTTCTGCGACGCGTGCGATGTCGCGAGCTGCCAGTGCTGCTTCGAAATCTGCCAGCCAGGCGTCGACGCGATCCTGAGGTGTCACAGCCACTGTGGGTGAAACCGTGGAATCGATGGTTTGCGTCATCACTTCTCCTTCTCGGAATGTGATACACAGCACACCGCATCGCAGGCTCAGGTCACAAGCGTTGCAATCCGTTGCAATGCCGGAGGACCGAACTCCAACTACGTACGGGGCCAGGGCCGCCCGGCAAGCCTTTCGATGTCGGTATTGAAACGCTGCAGCCATGACGCAAAGGTGGCGACGTCCTCGGGATCCCAATCTTCCATTACCTGACCCAGGCCGACGATATTGTCGGCACGCTCGGCTTCGAGCTTGCGCGCCCCCTCGTCGGTGATCCGAAACTTGCGCGCCATTCCCCCCTCCGGGTCCGAAATACGTTCTACAAGTCCGGAATTCAACATCGATGATGTTTGACGACTCAGCGTCGACGTATCCAACCCGAAGGCGTCAGCGAGTTCACCGATGGACATCGGGCCGTCAATACTGATGCGACTCAACAACGTGTAGGCACTGCGGTCGAGATTGCTGCCGTCACGCTTGGATCGAGGGACCTGCATGGTCAGATATCGCCCCAGGAGCATGGTCTCGAATTCGATCAAATGCGTGGGCTTGTCCATGCCGGTCCTTCTGTCGATCCACTCTTTGCCCCCGTCCATACGGGATCCGGCCCGACGGTACCCCACCGGTATGTGCACACTACAAACGATATGTATGCTGCACATCTCTTGCATGATGCAACTCGTTCGCATCGTAAACGATTCTTTACTTTATACAAATAAGGAGAAGCGCGTGGAAAGTTCGACGCAACCCGACGTCCGCCCCGGCGGCCTCGTCGGAGTGCTCGCATTTGCGGGCATCGTCGCTGCGCTCATGCAGACGATCGTCGTGCCACTGATCGGGGATCTCCCCAAACTGTTCAACACATCGGCATCCAACGCGTCGTGGGTCATCACGGCCACATTGCTCGCAGGCGCAGTGGCAACACCGATCACCGGCCGACTCGGCGATCTGTACGGCAAACGAAAGATGATCCTGATCTGCTCGATTCCCCTGATTGCCGGATCAGTTGTCGCCGCTACGGCGTCGTCATTGATGCCGATGGTCATCGGCCGCGGACTCCAGGGCATCGGCGTCGGCATGATCCCGTTGGGTATCAGCGCACTGCGCGATCTATTCCCCCCGGAGAAACTGCATTCCGCAATCGCCCTGATGAGCTCTTCCATGGGCATCGGCGGAGCCCTCGGACTCCCCATGGCTGCTGCCGTGGCAGAGCACACCAGTTGGCGCGTCCTCTTCTGGGGATCTGCCGTCCTCAGCGTTGCCATCGCAGTGCTGATCTGGTTCTTCGTTCCCACCACACCCGTGCACAATCCCGGTGGCCGCTTCGATCTGATCGGCGCCCTCGGCCTGGGAGTCGGCTTGATATCGCTCCTCCTGGGCGTCTCGAAAGGCGGCGACTGGGGCTGGACCAGCGGATCGATCCTCGGACTGTTCGCGACCACCATCATCGTCCTGGCAGCCTGGGGTTGGTGGGAGCTGAGCACCGACGATCCGTTGGTCGATCTCCGCATCGCCGCGCGGCCTCAGGTGTTGTTCACCAATGGGGCTTCCATCGCAGTCGGCTTCGCAATGTACGCCCAGGCACTGATCCTTCCGCAACTCCTTCAGCTGCCCGAAGCCACCGGATACGGCATGGGACAGTCGATGCTGGCAATGGGACTGTGGATGCTACCCGGCGGGTTTGTCATGATGACTGTCTCAGTCGCCGGCGCAAAACTCTCCGCTAGCCGGGGGCCCAAAATAACGCTGCTGCTCGGAACTCTGGTCATCGCCGCGGGTTACGGATCCTCGATGTTCCTCATGGGAACGCCCTGGGGACTGTTGATCGTCACGTGCATCTGCAACGCGGGAATCGGCCTTGCCTACGGCTCGATGCCGGCACTGATCATGGGCGCTGTCCCGCCGTCCGCTACCGGATCGGCAAACAGCTTCAACACACTGATGCGCTCGGTCGGCACCTCGATCTCCGCTGCCGTCGTCGGCGTTGTTCTCGCGCAGATGAGCATGGACTTCGGCGGGCACACCCTGCCGACGGAAGCCGGATTCCGCACCGGCCTTCTCATCGCTTGCGGCGCCGCACTGTTCGCGGCCGCCATCACGACGCTGATTCCGGCCCGAAAGGTGAATCCTCCAGTCGAAATGGTTGCACCGCAGCCTGTCGCGAAGGTCTGACTCTGCACATTGCAACCACCTGCAACCCTTCTATAGTGTGGTCGCCATCACATATAACTCTCTCATCGGCCAATGCCAACGAGGAGACCTGGATGAGCGCCACAACCACCGGATCGATCAGCCGCTGACATGTCCACTGTCGAGACTCGGCTACCCGAACCCGCGATGCCACCCGGCGAGGATCCTCGTAACTACGCGAGGACCCTCGCCGCGGTGTACGACGCGACGATGGCCGGCGACAAATCGCCGGCACGCCCCCGCGATGTGGTGCGTCAGTCCTGGCAGCGCTTGAAAGATCTCGGAGTAGATCCCGAGCAGAATCACACCGAACCGTCGATGGATGTAGCCGAACTAGACCTACGACGCCGCGAATCCGGCCTCTACGACGTTCTCGACGATGTGACTCGCGGGCTCGAATCAGTTACCGCGAGCGGTGAAAACATCATGGTGGTCGCGGATATCCACGGAACAGTGCTGTGGCGCAGCGGTTCCCATCGCGTACTGGATCAGGCCGCACGGCTCGGATTCATCGAGGGCGCGAACTGGGCAGAGAATTCGGTCGGCACCAACGCCATCGGCACCGCACTGGTGTCAAGTCAGGCCGTCCAGATATTTTCGGCCGAACACTATGCGCGCAGCCATCATTCGTGGACCTGCGCCGGTGCACCGATCCGAGATCCGCGCGACGGTCGTGTCATCGGTGTCGTGGACATCAGCGGCCCGGCCAAAACCGTCCATCCCACCACTCTTGCCCTGGTCGACGCCGTCGCACGCCTCGCCCAATCGCACTTGCGCGACAAACATCGCGACAACCTCGACCAATTACGTTCTGTCGCAGCACCGATGCTTGCGCGTGGCAGTTCTCCGGCACTGGTTACCGATTCTCACGGCTGGGTTGCTGCAGTCGATTCGCTCCCACATCGCACGCGAATCCTGCTTCCCACTGCAATGACGCCCGGCAAGACCTGGTTTCCGTCGCTCGGTCTGTGCGAATTGAATCCGCTCCCCGGCGGTTGGCTAATTCGCCCGACGACGTCCGGCACCGAGATCGCGGCCGCCGCGATACACATCGACCTCCGAGACTCCGAGAACATGTCCGTGACCGTGACATCAGGATCTGGGGAATGGACGTACTCTCCCACACCGAGGCATGCGGAAATTCTGTTTCTCCTGGGATCCGAGCGGAGCGGACGAACAGCATCGCAGTTGGCGCATGATCTGTTCGGAGACTCGGCCCGCACGGTAACCGTACGGGCCGAAATGTCTCGTCTACGTAAGAATTTGGCGGGAGTTGTTGCGGCGCAGCCCTACAGGTTTGTCGACGCTGCAGACGTCACCCTCTCCGTCCCCGACGTCGGCGCATACCTACTGCCGTTCTCGAGTGCTCCGGCAGTGTGCGCCAGCCGATTGCATCAGGCCGACTCGGAGGCCTGAGTGAGCAACTGCAAGAACACCTCTTCGGGCTGAGCACCGGACACTGCTATTGCACGATTGGCAACAAAGAACGGAACACCGCTCACCTGGAACTGACGCGCCATCGACAGATCCTCGCGAACCGCGTCGGCTGCTGCGTCGGAGGCAAGTTGCGCGCGGACGGTATCCGCATCCAATCCCACACTGACAGCGATGCGGACCAGTTCTTCGCGGTCGTCGATCACCTTGCCGTCACTGAAGTGCGCTTTGAACAGAGCCTCGAGTAGGTCAGCCTGCTTGTCTCCGGCCAGATGAAGCAACCGGTGTGCGTCGAAGGTGTTGGCGGCGATCGCGGTATCGAAATCGAGATCCAGGCCAACCTCGGCTGCCGTATTCGCAACCGAAGAGAACATCTGCCGCACCTGATCCGGAGCCATTCCCTTCATCTCGACCAGAGCCTCGAGTTCGGTGCGGCCCTCGCCCACCGGAGTCTCGGGAGCCAGCTGGTACGAACGCCAGATGACCTTGACGCGATCCTTGTTCTCGAAACGGTCGAGAGCAGCTTGGAATCGGGTCTTGCCGATGTAGCACCACGGGCACGCAACATCCGACCACACCTCGACGGTGAGGTCCTGGCCGGTCACATCTTGGTCAATCACAATTTGATCAGTCACCGAAGGTCCAACAACAAACACTGCTCCGAATAATCCCGACGTCATCCGGCCAGGCCACATCGGATAGCTCAGGCAGGTTGGGAAGCCGCAGCGAGTAACTGCAAGAACACGTCTTCCGTTTGTGCACCGGAGACCGCTATTGCACGGTTGGCAACAAAGAACGGAACACCGCTCACCTGGAACTGACGCGCCATCGACAGATCCTCGCGAACCGCGTCGGCTGCTGCGTCGGAAGCAAGTTGATCCCGAACCGTATCCGCATCCAATCCCACGCTGACGGCGATGCGGACCAGTTCTTCACGGTCGTCGATCATCTTGCCGTCCCTGAAGTAGGCCTTGAACAGTGCATCCAGAAGGTCCGACTGCTTATCCCCGGCCAAGTGAAGCAACCGGTGAGCGTCAAAGGTGTTGGATGCGAGGGCAGTGTCGTAATTCAATTCCAGACCGAGCTCGGCTGCCGTGGCCGTGACGTGGTCGAGGACTTCTCCCAGCTGATCCGGTGTGGTGCCTCGCCGCGCGGCCATGGCATCAACCACTGCGCGGCCCTCACCCACCGGAGTCTCGGGAGCCAGCTGATACGAACGCCAGATGACCTTGACGCGGTCCTTGTTCTCGAACCTGTCGAGCGCAGCGTGAAAACGGGTCTTGCCGATGTAGCACCATGGGCAAAGAACATCCGACCACACCTCGACAACGATGTCCTGGCCGGTCGCGTCTTGGTCAATCACAATTTGATCAGTCACCGAAGGTGCAACAACACAAACGGGTCCGATTAATCCCGACATCAGGTGACCAGGCCACATCGGTACGCAACCAACGACGCACTCACCCGGTTGTTCACTCCGAGTTTCGAGAACAACGACGAGATGTGCGACTTGATCGTGGTCTCACCGAGGTACATGCGCGCCGCAATATCGCTGTTCCCCAGACCTGTGGCCAACTCTGCCAGAACCTCGCGCTCACGGTCGGTGAGGACCGACAAAGCCGCCTGATCCGGAACCTGCTGACGTGGAGCAGACGCCACGATCGCTCGAAGCGAATCCCGACTGAACAAGGCGTGATCCGACGCAACGACGCGTACAGCCTGCTGAAAGTCTTCTGGTGCACCGTCTTTCCGCATAAAACTGTGCGCTCCGGCCTCCACCGCCTCGACTACGACGCCATCCACGTCGAATGCCGTCATCGCAATGACCTTGGGCGGATTAGGCATGGACATCAGCTCACGCGTCGCCTCCAAACCACCGACACGCGTCATCTTGAGATCCATCAGCACGACGTGAGGGCGAAATCGAGTGACCTTGGCAGCAACCTGGTCTCCGTCCTCGGCCTCGGCAACCACCACGATGTCCGGAGCGGCCTCGAGGATGTCTTTCATCCCGCGCCGAACCCAGGCGTCGTTGTCGACAATCAGCACCGTAATGCGCGAGTCTGTGTTCATGGTGCGCTCAGATTACCGAGCGCCACCGACAGATCCAGACACAGAAGGGCTACGCGAACCAGGGCACCCAGCAACTGACCACGAAATCGGGACCGACAACGCCGGCCTCGACCTTTCCGCCGATCTCTCGTGCCTGCTCGGCCAAACCTCTCAGTCCCGACCGCGAACCGACCTTCGTCATCGCCGGCAGATCGCTGAGCCTGTTCCGTGCCATGATCCGAATGCCGTCATGCGGTGATCCCGTGACAGAGATGACCAGAGCCTGGTCACTGGCGTACTTCTGCGCATTCGTGAGCGCTTCCTGCACAACGCGATAACAAACGTGTCCGGCCAACATGCCCACGTCACCGGGAAGCAATTCGGTTTCGAGGCGGCAATGGATTCCGGCGGCCCGCGCTCCGTTGACCAGGTCGCCGACGGCGTCGATGCCCTGATGCCCGCTTCGAGCACCTCGATCACCGGTTCCGCGAAGCACTCCCACGATGCTTTTGAGTTCGTCCAACGCCTCATGTGCCGTCGTCCGAATCATTGCCGCCGTGTTGACCACCTTCTCGGGATTGTCAGCGGCACTGACTTGCAGTCCGCCCGCGAACAACGAGATTCGACTCAAACTGGCCGCGATGGTGTCGTGCATGTCGCGGGCAATGCGCGTTCTTTCCTCGGTGCGAATCATCTCGTCACGCATGACATCGGTTTTCTCGGTAGCCAAATCACGGACGTGCTCTGCCTCGACAAGCGCCGATTTGGTTCGGACGAGTAGTGACAGCGCGAGAACGACGCCGACCATTACTGCTGCGACAAGCCACGGAATCCAGATTGCCAAGTTGTACTGCTCGAGCTCCGTGCCGTCTTTCGGCATGGCAGTTCCCAGAGTGAGTGCCGAGTACTCCCGATCGCGAAAAGCGTCGTAAGTCAACGAGATTCCACACACCACATAGACCGCCACCCCGGCAGCAATCAGCCGCGGCCCGCGGGCGAAGCGAGCAACTGTGAACAATGCGATCAGTGCGGCAGTTGCATCGGTTACGAAGAACAGAGGCCCCACCAACGTGATTGCGAGAACTTCCCAGGGACGCTGATGGCGCCAGATGAGAGCGATCCCGCCGGTCACGCTCAAGACAAATCCGATACCGATATTCCACGGTGGCATATTTCCCGACGACCCGGCAATGCTCACTGTCATGAGCGAACAGAAGATGCTCAAGGAGACGGCGGCAGTTGTCCATACGCGTCGCCGCACAGTACTTCCTCGGGTAGTGATCACCGAGTAAGCGTATCTACTGCCACCGACGACTCGAATCAACCGAAAGGACCCCCGACGCGCAAGAACACCGACCGAAAGGAGGAGCCGACCCGATCATTCGGCCGACGCGCCAGGCACCCGCAACACCGTTGACTAGTGCCATACCCACTCTCGAAAGGCGCACATCATGCGATCCCTCCGCACTCCCCTCGTTATCCTGGCCGTCGGCGCAGCACTGTTCGCGACCATCGCTTCGGGCGAATCCAACGAAGCAAAGAAGGCCGAAGGCGGCGGATCATCGTCGGCGCCCGCTTCGACATTCGGAGTCGGCGACGTCGTCGACCTCGGAGACTGGCGCGTCCAGGTACACGGCGTTGTCGACCCGTACGTCTCGACAAACCAGTTCCTGGCCCCGGATCCCGGAAATCGCTACGTCGTGATCGACACAGAGGTGACCAATAACAACGACAAGCCCGAGACTGTGTCCTCGGTGATGTGCTTCGAACTACAGGACAGCGCGAACAAGTCCTACAACATGACCATCACCGACAGCAGTACGTCCACCGTCGACGGCGAACTCGCCCCCGGAGCAGCCAAGCGCGGCGAACTGTCCTATGAGGTCCCCGAGGCAGCTACGGGCCTGCGCCTGCAGTTCAAGTGCGACCTGTTGTCGTCCGGTTCGGCAACCATCAACCTCTCGTGAACCGCCCAGGCGATCTGCTGCTGCGACCGTTGGTACTCATCTCCGTCGCCGTAGTCCTGATCAACGATCACGTACTCAAAGATGCGTTCGGGAATGTGTTGACCGGGAAGCTCTCCGATATCGCCGGAGTATTCCTGTTCCCGATCCTGCTACTTTCCGTATTGGAAGTTGCTCGCCGAACTTTAGTAGGCACCGCAGCGATCGCCTGGTCTGTCGCTGTCACCGGAATCGGCTTCGCTGCTGTGAAACTGATTCCGGTGGTTGGCGACGCGTATGAATACACGATCGGATTTCTCCGTTGGGCGGCAAAGGGATTCAGCGGTGATTTCGCGCCGATCCTCGTCTACCGGGACCCCTCGGATCTCTGGGTACTCCCGATCCTGATCGCGAGCTATTTCGTGATCACGCGAAACCGTACTCGAGCGCCGGAGGGGGCGCTCGAGTACGGAACCGTTAATCCAGTGCCGCGTCCAGCGTGATCTCGACGCCCGTCAGGGCCTTACTGACCGGGCATGTTTCCTTCGCTGCCTGCGCAACTTTCGCGAATGCGTCCGCGTCGAGACCGTCGACCTCGGCGCGGACGGTGAGCGTGATGCCGGTGAGCTTGAAGCCGACGGTGTCGGGGCCCAGCGAAACATCGGCGGTGATGTCGAGACTCTGCGGAGTTCCGCCGGCCTCAGCGATCAGCGCCGACAACTGCATTGCGTAGCAGGAGGAATGCGCTGCTGCGATCAGTTCCTCAGGACTTGTAGTGCCGCCGGCTTCGTCGGCAGCACGTTTGGGAAATGAGACGTTGAAGGTCGCGGCCCCGGAACTGGTGAGTTCGACCTGCCCGGACCCGGCTTCGAGTGTGCCGTTCCAGGCGGTGCGTGCGGTACGAGTTGGCATTGGGTGTCCCTGCTTCCGTCGACGGATGGATCGGTGAACGCCTTGCCGTTCAAACCTACCCACTTCAGCCGAGCAACGTCGCGCACAACAATGCCGAGACTCGTTCCGCTTCCGAGAAGCCAACGATGCGACCTACGTCGAACACCAGTCCCAATGCCGCGTGAACAAGGAATCTCGCTTGCACCACCGTCAATTCGGGCCTCGCTTCGACGCACAGGTGCGCCCACTCTTCGATGTTGAGTCGCTGAATCTTGCGCAATTCCGCACGTGCATCATCGGGCAAGTTTCCGATTTCCGCGAAATACACGGCGAGTAACTCACTCTGAGCGAAGAAGACAGCGACGTACCTCTCGGCAAGGGTGTGGGCTGCCTGCAGCGGGGTCTCCGATTCTGCCAACGCCGAACCCAAAGTCACGTTCAGTCGATCAGACGCACGATGGAATGCCGCAGCAAGAAGATCTGCCTTACTCGGAAAGTACCGGTACACACTCGAAGCGGTGATGCCGGCAGCAGTTCCGATTTCCTCGATACTGACCTCGTGATAACCGCGTTCGTAGAAGAGAAGTACCGCTTCATGAAGCAGTACTTCACGTTTCGACGTTCGGACAAGTCCCGGAATCTGCTTCATTATTTTCGTGGAATCGGCCGAAGGCGCGATCTGCGATAGATCGATATCGATAACCGACCAGCACACGGAGAGCATCAATGCTTCGATCTGTTTGGGCGGCAACGCCGACCGATGTGCCGTGACACTTCCGATCACACTCAGGACGGCTAATGTGACGAGGTCGAGGTGTGCACGATCGAGTTCCGGACGGACCGTCGACAATGGGTCCGCTATCCGTTGACGTAACGCAAGCACCTCGAGGCGCAGATTCTCGCGATCCGCCTTTTCCAGATAGCGGCCTTCCCATCGATAGAGTCCGCCCCGACGCCGATTCTCGAGGGTGACGCCGATGACCGCAACCATCACGGCTTGCAACTGTTCGCGTGGATCGTCACGCGCGCACCGTGCCGCATCAGTCGCGTCGAGCAACGCCCGGGACAGGTTCTCTACCGCGTGGACGAACAACGCGTACTTGTTGGGGAAATGGCGATACAGCGCCGGACCGGACACTCCGACCGCCGACGCAATATCGTCGATACCGACCGCGTGGTAGCCGCGTTCGCTGAAAGCCTCGGCCGCAACGGCCGCGATCTGCGCCTTGCGATCCTTCGGTCGGGTACGTGGAGCGGATTCACCACCACCTACAGCGACGCGCGTCCGTGTGGGCATGTATCCCTCCATCCGTTCAGCAACCGTACTCATTTTCTCCGAACACCCTTGACAGGCTCACTCAGGGTGTTATGTTAACCGACATTCGCACAAGTCTTGCAGAAAAGTCCACCACCGAAGTCAACACCACCGGCACGAGTTTCGGCTTGCACCAACGGAACACCTTCGATCAGACCGACCGTAAGAAAGTAGCTGTGAGCTGATGATTCGCATGTTTTGCAAAACCCGTTCCGGTTCGGCATGACGACCGCCACGGCCGGCCTGCTGTCGGAACTCCACAACGGCGTCCTGCGATTGACGTTCAACCGCCCCGAGCGCATGAACGCGATCGACCTGGAAACGATGAACGCGCTTGCCGACGCCATTGCCGGTGCCGACAACAACCCTGACGTTCGCACCATCGTCATCACCGGAACCGGACGTGCCTTCTGCACCGGAGCCGACCTCGCGGCTGCCGCGATGAATCCGGCCGATCCCCATGTCGTCATGGACTCTGCAAACGCCGTGATCCGCGCTATCACGAGCACCGCAGTACCAGTGATAGCCGCAGTCAACGGCCCGGCCGCCGGCGTGGGCGTCTCCATAGCTCTTGCCGCAGACCTGACGTACGCCGCCGAAAGTGCGTACTTCCTTCTGTCATTCGTCAACATCGGACTGATGCCCGACGGCGGCGCCAGCGCCTTGGTACCTGCAGCCATCGGACGAGCCCGGGCCGCCGAGATGTTCCTACTCGGCGAAAGGGTGTCGGCCGAGAATGCAGAACATTTCGGCCTCGTCTCTCGAACGCTTCCCGACGATCAATTCGCGGCCCACATCGAAGCCATCGCGACGCGTACCTCGAAAGCACCTCGACTCGCTCTCGAACTCACAAAAGCTGCCCTCAATGCCGCGACACTCGACCGCATCGATACAGCCTTGGAACTCGAAAAGACTGGTCAAGTAGAACTTCTTGTCAGCGCCGACTTTGCCGAGGGCGCAACAGCAATGCTCCAGAAACGCGCACCGAACTTCAAGTGATTCAAGAGAGGAAACCGTACATGGCCTCCATCGATACAGCGTCCGAGGTACAGCGTTTGCGACGTACCAACTGGAACAACCAAGTCGCTCACCACGCGCAGATGATTCCTGATCACACCGCATTGCGATTCCTCGGTGATTCCATCTCCTGGAGCACACTGAGCGAACGCGTCGACAAACTTGCCGACGCCCTCTCCCGGCGCGGCGTCAGCTTCGGCGACCGCGTCTTGATCCTGATGCTCAACCGCCCCGAATACCTCGAGGTAGTGCTTGCCACCAATGCGTTGGGCGCGATCGCAGTACCGGTGAACTTCCGTCTCACCCCGCCCGAGGTCACCTATCTGGTCAACGACTCGGGATCCAAAGTCATTGTCGCAGAAGGACCGCTCGCTCCACTAGCTGCCGCAGCGCGCGCTGCCTCCGATGGTATCGACATCTCCATCACCGTCGGAGCGCCGGCCGAAGGTGACAGCCTCACATACGAGGACTTGATCGCCGAGACCGGAGACAGCCACATCCCTCGCGACATCCCCGATGACACACCGGCACTCATCATGTACACCTCGGGAACCACTGGGCGTCCGAAGGGTTCGGTGCTCTCGCACTCCAATCTCGCGTCGCAGTCGTTGACCTGCATCCGCGCATTCCATCTGTTCAAAGAGGATTCCATCGGATTCTGCGCGACGCCGATGTTCCATATCGCGGCCCTCGGATCCATCGCTCCCAGCCTGCAATTGGGCACTGCCACTGTTATCCACCCGCTCGGGGCTTTCGACCCGGGTGCACTTCTCGACGTTCTCGAAGCCGAGAAGGTCACCAGCCTGTTCCTCGTTCCGGTTCAGTGGCAGGCGGTGTGTGCCGTCCAAAAGGCGCAACCCCGCGCATTGTCACTGAAGAACATTTCCTGGGGCGCGGCGCCGTCATCGGACACGATCCTGCGTGCAATGGCGGAATCTTTCCCCGATGCGTTCAACGTCGCGGTCTTCGGCCAAACCGAAATGTCACCTATCACTTGCGTTCTCGACGGTGAAGACGCAATTCGCAAACTCGGATCCGTGGGACGTGTCATCCCGACGATCTCGGCGCGTGTTGTCGACGAGAACATGGACGACGTCGCCCCCGGAGAGATCGGCGAGATCGTCTACCGCGGCCCGACGATGATGAGCGAGTACTGGAACAACCCGCAAGCCACTGCCGACGCTTTCACCGGCGGATGGTTCCACTCCGGCGATCTGGTTCGTGTCGACGACGAAGGCTTTGTGTACGTCGTGGACCGCAAGAAGGACATGATCATCTCCGGCGGTGAGAACATCTACTGCGCCGAGGTCGAGAATGCTCTCTACGAACACGACTTGATTGTCGAAGCCGCAGTTGTCGGGCGCTCCGACGCCAAGTGGGGCGAAGTGCCCGTAGCGATTATCGCCATGGCACCCGGCGCCAGCGCTGATCTGACAATCGAAGAACTCGGCACGTTCCTCGACGATCGCTTGGCCCGCTACAAGCATCCCAAGGACATCGTTGTAGTGGAAGCCCTGCCGCGCAATGCAAGTGGCAAGGTAGTCAAGGGTGAACTGCGCGAGAAGGTTCGATCAGTCGACGCAGTTTCCTGATTCTCACTGAACAAGCCTGACGGGCGGCGCCTCATCGAGGTGCCGCCCGTAGATCGTCCGAAACATCAAACGCTGCGCGAGTGCAGCGTGTGATGTAGTTCGCGAACCTGTGGCAGCAATTCTGAAATCGGACCTTCCACAGGAACATTCGGGGCAACCTCGTTGATCGACAGAGACTTCACCGGCGCCGGCGGCACTCCCCACTCCGCCAACCATTCACCGAGTTGCGCGGCAGAACAGATATATACGATCCTGCCCAGTCCCACCCAGGCATGAGCGGCCGCACACATCGGGCAGTGCTCACCGGAGGTGAATACCGTTGCGGTGGAACGCTCTTCCGGCGTCAAGTACTGAGCAGCCCATCTGGCCAATTCGAATTCCGGATGGCGGGTACTGTCTCCACCGGCAATCCGGTTTCGATCCTCAGCGAGAAAAGTTCCGTCAGCAGCAGCGAGGACGGACCCGAACGGCTCGTCGCCGGCATCCAAGGCCTCCGTTGCCAATTCGACGCAACGACGAAGATGCCCCATGTCGATATCGTTCATTTCCTTCTGCCCCTCCACTTTCAAATACACGAACGGGCGGCACCCAATGGGTACCGCCCGTTCTCGTTAGTGCTCTGTACTACTTACTCTGCAGCGCTTTCACTCTCGCCGGCCTTGGACAGCTCGATCGGCGGCGCGTCCGGCACATCGATCGGCTTCTTGGTAGGCGTGAACGTGAACTTCGCGTCCTCGCCCGAGCCTTCGCCGTCCCAGCCTTCGACGTCGACGAGCACGATGTGCCCGGGTCCGATCTCTCCGAAGAGGATCTTCTCCGACATCTGGTCCTCGATCTCACGCTGGATGGTGCGACGCAGCGGCCGCGCACCCAGTACCGGATCGAATCCGCGCTTGGCCAGTAGCGACTTGGCCTTGTCGGTGACCTCCATGGTCATGTCCTTGTTCTTGAGTGCCTTCTCGACACGAGCAAGCATCAGGTCCACCATCTGAACGATCTGCTCGTTCGTGAGCTGATGGAACACGACGATGTCGTCGATACGGTTCAAGAATTCCGGACGGAAATGCTTCTTCAGCTCGTCGTGCACCTTGAGCTTCATACGCTCGTAGTTCGATCCGCTACCCGAGCCCGAACTGAAGCCCAGGCCGACAGCCTTGGAGATGTCGGACGTACCGAGGTTGGACGTGAAGATCAGCACCGTGTTCTTGAAGTCGACGGTACGACCCTGACCGTCGGTGAGACGGCCGTCCTCGAGCACCTGCAGGAGCGTGTTGTAGATCTCCTGGTGTGCCTTCTCGATCTCGTCGAACAGCACCACGGAGAACGGCTTGCGACGGACCTTCTCGGTGAGCTGGCCGCCCTCTTCGTATCCGACGTACCCGGGAGGGGCACCGAACAGACGCGAAGCGGTGAAGCGGTCGTGGAACTCGCCCATGTCGATCTGGATCAGAGCGTCGTCGTCACCGAACAAGAAGTTGGCGAGCGACTTCGCCAGCTCCGTCTTACCGACACCCGACGGGCCGGCGAAGATGAACGAGCCCGAGGGACGCTTGGGATCCTTCAGACCTGCACGGGTACGACGGATCGCCTTGGAGACAGACCTGACGGCCTCTTCCTGTCCGATGATCCGCTTGTGCAGTTCGTCTTCCATGCGGAGCAGACGCGTGGTCTCCTCCTCGGTGAGCTTGAAGACGGGGATGCCGGTCCAGTTGCCCAGAACCTCGGCGATCTGCTCGTCGTCGACCTCGGCGATGACGTCCAGGTCGCCCGCACGCCACTGCTTCTCACGCTCTGCGCGCTGAGCGACGAGGGTCTTCTCCTTGTCGCGCAGGTTCGCAGCCTTCTCGAAGTCCTGCGCGTCGATCGCAGATTCCTTCTCGCGACGCGCGTCGGCGATGCGATCGTCGAATTCGCGCAGGTCCGGCGGTGCAGTCATCCGACGGATGCGCATTCGCGCGCCCGCCTCGTCGATGAGGTCGATCGCCTTGTCCGGCAAGAAGCGGTCGTTGATGTAGCGGTCCGCCAGCGTCGCAGCTGCAACGAGTGCACCGTCAGTGATGGATACGCGGTGGTGAGCCTCGTAGCGATCACGAAGACCCTTGAGGATCTCGATGGTGTGCTCGACGGTGGGCTCGCCCACCTGCACGGGCTGGAAACGACGCTCGAGAGCAGCATCCTTCTCGATGTACTTGCGGTACTCGTCGAGAGTGGTGGCACCGATAGTCTGCAGCTCACCGCGGGCCAGCTTGGGCTTGAGGATGGAGGCCGCGTCGATAGCGCCCTCGGCCGCGCCCGCACCGACAAGAGTGTGCAGCTCGTCGATGAACAGGATGATGTCGCCGCGAGTGTTGATCTCCTTGAGAACCTTCTTGAGGCGCTCTTCGAAGTCACCGCGGTAACGGCTGCCGGCCACGAGCGACCCGAGGTCGAGCGTGTACAGCTGCTTGTCCTTGAGGGTCTCGGGGACCTCGCCGTTGACGATTGCCTGAGCCAGGCCCTCGACCACAGCGGTCTTACCGACACCGGGTTCACCGATGAGAACCGGGTTGTTCTTGGTACGACGCGAGAGAACCTGCATGACACGCTCGATTTCCTTCGAGCGGCCGATGACCGGATCCAGCTTGCCTTCGAGGGCAGCTTGCGTCAGGTTGCGACCGAACTGGTCGAGCACCAGCGAGGTGGACGGCGTGCCGGCCTCTCCGCGAGTGCCACCGGTTTCGGTGGGCTCCTTGCCCTGGTAGCCCGACAACAGCTGAATGACCTGCTGGCGGACGCGGTTGAGATCGGCACCGAGCTTGACCAGAACCTGAGCTGCGACGCCCTCACCCTCGCGGATGAGACCGAGCAGAATGTGCTCCGTGCCGATGTAGTTGTGTCCGAGCTGCAGCGCCTCGCGCAGACTCAGCTCCAGGACCTTCTTGGCACGCGGAGTAAAGGGGATGTGACCGGACGGAGCCTGCTGGCCCTGGCCGATAATCTCCTCGACCTGGCTGCGGACTCCCTCGAGGGAGATACCCAACGACTCCAACGACTTGGCGGCAACACCTTCGCCCTCGTGAATGAGGCCGAGGAGGATGTGCTCCGTACCGATGTAGTTGTGGTTGAGCATCCTGGCTTCTTCTTGAGCCAGGACAACAACGCGCCGCGCGCGATCGGTGAACCTCTCGAACATCGCTCTCCCTCACACTCTCCGGCGGGCAGGTTCGAGACCGGATGTCTCGTCCCTGGTCGCCGCGTTTCGCTCCGGCACTACAGACTGATCGCCTCGCCGGTCAGCGGACATGACGTCCACGAATCGACTTAGGTTGCACGACCCCACTTATTACTCTAGTGGGCGCGAAGTCCACCTGCTGCTCCTCCACCCGATTGGCAGGGGATACCGGCTTGCTTACATTCCATAACGTCGCAGCTCCGGCAATCGTTTCCCGGTTCCTGTACGCCTGAAGCGAACAGGTGCGCAAGGCGAGTTCAAGACCAGTTGAGCCGATTATCGGGAGCGGCATCGTCGGTACGCATGAGGAATCGTCGGTTCCCGGCGCCGGTCAAACGACTCTCACTGGAAACTCAACCCACAATGGGCCAGACCGGATTGCACGGTACCGGTCGCGGGTGCGCAGGATCGAGCGCGTTGAGAGCAAAGGTCGCAGCTCGCAGCGACGCGGCAATCGCGAGGTGATCGGAGATGTCCTGCTCGCAACTGTCCTGCACAACGATATTTGTTGCATTCGGTCCTGGTTCCAGACCGTTTGTGTACGGAAGGACCAGTTCGTCGTAGCGCGTCGTGATGTTGGTGTATCGAACACCGGGCGCATAAACGCCACCGGCGCGAAGAGCCTCGATGAAGTCCGAACCCGCCCCCATGTTCAGGCAGGCTTTACAGATGGGGAACCCTGCCTGCGCCGTCTCGGATACTCCGAGATCACGCAGAGTACGACCGATGCTTACCTGCTCGTTCCCGAGCGTTCCTTTCCACAGCGGCGCCACCGAGACTACGTTGTCCACCTTGCCTGCACCGCCGAGAGACTTTGCGTAATAGCCACTGATGATCGTGCCCTGGGAGTGGCCGATCAGGTCAACTTTTTCGGCACCGGTGGCCGCTAGAACTTGATCGACAAAACTCGACAATTGTTCTGCACTGGAGGAAATTTCCTGCATCGCACCGATAGCCGACAGCGGCCAGGGCTGATCGGGAAAATTGCCGTAGGTCAATGCGAAAACGCAGTAGCCCTCATTGGCAAGCAACGGCGCGTAGGTAGCCCAGTTGGTCTGACGATTACCACCCGTACCATGCACGAGCACAACAGGATTGGGATGTGCCGCAGTCGGCTTGCATGAAAAGTCATTCGATCCCGGAGCAGATCCACCCGGATTACCCAACTCCAGTGGAACGCCGGCAAGAAATGCATTGGGAACAGGCAAGGGGGCCTGCGCCGACGCCACCGACGTCGAAACCGTCCCGACGAGCATTGCCGCGGCAAGGACCGCTCCCCCGAAAAAACCGATTCTGCGCACGATCGACTCCTCTGATGACAGATGCGAACGGACGCGACGCTAACAAACCGACACCTGCCCGCATGGCGTTTCGAGGAAGTGAGTCCGAAATCTGCCCAGTCGACGCTTGTATCTACTCAGATTGCGTTCTCGTAGGCCTTGCGCACTTCGATCGAGATGCGACCGCGCGGAGCCATCACATAGCCGGCGGTCTTTGCCCACTCACGAATGTTCGCACTCTCATCCCGTTCGGAAATCGGACGATACTTCGAAGTCGCACCGTTGGCCCCCTTGCGCGCATCAGACTTGCGTGCGTGAGAAATCCACGCGCTCAACATATCTCGCAGTTCCGCAGCATGCGCCGACGTCAGATCGATTTCGTATCCGACCCCGTCGATCGAGAATTCGACAGTCTCGTCAGCCTGCGAGCCCTTGTCGAGATCATCGACCAATGTGACGACAACTTTCTTCGCCATGACCCCGTCCCCACTAGTTGTAAAAATGCTTGTCAAGCTGCGACGTTAACACTTGGACGAACGTCCTGTCTGCTTTATGCAGGATCCTGTTCCGACCCAATTGTCCGCGTTTCACTGAGAAACATATTTTGGCCGCCGCTCATCGAGGTGCGTTCGATACCTCACCGAGTCCGCTCGACCGAGCATGTTGAAACCATCGCGCCGGAATGAGCAGTGATTCAACCATCGGCGCCTCGAGAACTTTGCAAGGATGTTGTTCGAACGAACTCGGCGACCTCTAGCCGACAGAATTCGTGCGGGCACATCAGGGGGTGATGCGCGAACAGGGGAAATATGGCAGACAACGACGCAAGAAAAGTATCTCTACCGGGCGATACTCAACATCGGAGGCGCCATCGTCGGACTCTACGCCTTCGTCTTCATCACGGGCCACATCGGAAACTCACGCATCGACGATGTCCCCAGCCCTGAAACACTCGAATCAGCCTTAGCACCAGGAACATACGCGAGCTTGATGCCGACAACACCTCCACTTCCACTACCACCAGGATTCCCGTCGATGAGCCAACCTCCACCGGTGATTCACGTCGAACCCGGCCAACCCCAACCCATTACCACCAAATTCGGCCTCACCTACGACATTCCACCAGGTTGGCGAAATATCGCTCGATCTGTCGCTGGATGGAACACCAAAGACGAACCAATCACGGTAGGTGCCATCGGACAATACGGATACAACTACTGCGCGGATATCAAAGGCAGCACACTAGCGATGACCGGCGCACCCGGACGCAATGGTGTCGACATAGATACCGCCGCACAAGAATGGGTCCACAAGCCGACGCAATCTTCGCCGATAAGAACGGCAATACCGCCAGCATCATCTACAACGAACCCACCCACTTCACCATCTCCGGCCGCCCCGCCATCCACTACACCGCAACCGCCACCAACATCCCGCCAGATCACGAATGCGACCCTCCGTCAGCAACATTCGATGTCCTGACCACGCCCGGCTATGCCACCGCCGAAGTATTGGTTTTCGTAATCGAGTCCTACCAAGGCCTGCCGAGCGCCCTAGACCGTTCCACGGTCGATCAAGTCATCTCCACCATCCGTCCGACGGAACGGCAGGCCACCACACACAACTACTTCGACCTCAAACCGATAGAGTTTGTGCGGACACATCAGGGGGTGATGTGCGAACGGGGGAAATGTGGCAGACAACAACTCTAAAAGAGATCTCTACCGGGCGATACTCAACATCGGAGGCGCCATCGTCGGACTCTACGCGTTCGTCTTCATCATGGGCCACATCGGAAACTCACGTATCGACGACGTTCCCAGCCCGGAAACACTCGAATCCGCCTTAGCGCCAAGCACATACCTGAGCGCGACGCCGACAACACCTCCACTTCCACTACCACCCGGCTTTCCGTCGATGGATCGCCCACCAACCAAGATTGCGGTCGAACCCGGCCAACCTCAACCCATTGCCACCAAATTCGGCCTCACCTACGACATCCCACCCGATTGGCGAAACATGGCAACCGCCGCATCCGGTTGGACCACGTACAAAGACACAATTCTCTTCGGCGCGATTGGTCAATACAAGTACAACTTTTGCGCCGAATCAGACGGCAGCACTCTCGCGATGACCGGGGCAACTGGGCGAAACGGCGTCGACATCGACACCGCCGCACAAGAATGGGTCCACAAGGCCGACACAATCTTCGCCGACAAAAACGGCGCTCCCGCGATCATCACCTACAGCGACGCAACGCACTTCACCATCTCCGGACGCCCCGCTGTCCGATACACCGCAACCGCTGAGGTTCACCCCGAAAAGTGGACAGTGGTCACGCGACCATCAAGGTCGCGGTCAGTGACTTTTCGTAGTTCGTGGGGCTGAGCATCCCGATCGTGGAGTGCCTACGGCGAGTGTTGTAGATGTGCATCCAGTTGTCAACTGCAGCAACTAATTCCGATGCATAGGCGAAAGCGTGTCGGTAGTAGTACTCGTGCTTGAACGTGGACCACAGACTCTCCGCGCCGGCGTTGTCCCAGCATATTCCGGTAGCTCCCATCGAACGGCGCAGCCCGTACCGTTCGCACGCCTGCTTCATGATGTCGGCCGTATATTGACTTCCTCTGTCCGAGTGCATGATTGTGCCGGCGACATCCCCGCCGCGAGCTGCTACCGCCATGTCCAAGGCTTCGATGACCAGTTCGGTCCGCATGTGATCGGCCACCGACCATCCCAGAACCTTCTTCGAGTGCTCGTCCTTGATTGCGCACAGGTACATGTCACCTTCACCGCAGGTCAGGTACGTGATGTCGGAAGTCCACACGGCGTCGACGCGGCCCTGATCGAACCGTCGTTGCACCAGGTCGTCCGGAAAGGAAGCAAACGGGTCGGCGACGGTGGTACGGATTTTGAACGTGCGCGGGCTGATTCCGACGATGCCGAGTGACCGCATGATCTTCGCGACGGTCTTCTCGGTAATAATCTCCCCGCCGTCGTGAAGTTCGGCGGTGATCCGCGGGGACCCGTACACACCTTTCGATTCTCTGTGGATGTCGAGGATCTTCACTTCCAGGTCCGCGCGCCGCTGTTGCCGTTCACCCAATCGTGTTCGGACACTGCGTTCTTGGTGTTTGTAGAAACCGGAGGTCGAGACATTGAGGAGTCGCGCCATCCGGTGGATCGCGAAGTTCGCGCACTCCGCAGCGATCAACGTGTAGAGCTCTACTTTTGTTGATGCGCCGCGAAGTACGCGGACGCTTTTTTCAGGAACGCTATGTCTTTCTCCTGCTCGGAGACCTGCTTGCGCAGTCGTGCCAGTTCGGTACGTTCCGCGGCGGTCAACGGTTGATCTCCGGACGTTGCAGCAGCATCGATGCGTCGTCGTTCGTCGGCGACCCACCGCCCGAGCAGATTCTCGCTTAACCCGAGGTCGCGGGCGACCTCGGCGATGGTGCGGCCGGTATCGATCACCCGGCGGGCGGCTTCGACCTTGTACTCGGTCGTGAACGACCTGCGCTTGCGGGACATGAGGACATCCTCCCAGCGGAACCTTTAGTCCCGCTATCTCGGTGTCCACCATCCGGGGTGAACCTCACGCCACCAATATCCCCCAGAGGACGGGTGTGATCCGCCCTCCGCAACATTCGACATCATTGCCACGCCTGGCTATGCCACCGCCGAAGTCATGATTTTCCTAATTCAAGCAGACCAAGGACTTTCAGACTCACTCGACCAGAACACAATTAGCAGCATCATCTCAACGATCCGTAAATCGGAAGACTAGGGAAGGCGGGCACCAACTATGGGCAAAACATTGACCGTTAACTCGACTGAGATTGCCGGACTGTCAAATCTTGCTACCCACATCGGCGAGGACGCTGGTGTCGGCTGTCGTTTAGTGCTGCACCACACCCCTCCGTTCGGAGATTTTGACGGAGAGTTGATGCGACTGCTCGCAACTCCACTCCAGGCGTATACCGATGTCACGTACCGCCGCTACGCCAACCTAGCCTCGGACTGTGGCACGACCGGATTTAATCTCAATCGAGCAGCGTGGATGTACCACGATCAAGAGAACCGTAACTACGACGCACTGAACGCTCATAGTGCAATGTCGATTGTGGACACATCTCCTTACAATTCCGAAAATCCTATCCCCGGGGCTGCGTTGCCCTACGAAAGTCCGGCCGAGTACAAACCGGCAAACCCCGTCGACTTTCCCTCGCCCCAGTCCGCGACCGACGATATCCGCAGAGTCATTGCCGACGCAGCTGGATGGGTAGGGGACGTCGACAACGGGATCAAAGTTCTGACAAATTGGAGCCCGCTCGAGCACCTGATCAAACCGCTCAGCGGAAACTGGAACGAACTCAAGCGAATTGGCGACGCTACAAGACTTCCGGCGACGGGATCGAGAAGTGCGGCAAGAACCTCGAGCAAGGCACGAAACGCGTCGACGAATCCTGGGATGGCATGGCCAGCGTCGAATTTCAAGATTACTCACGCAAACTGACGGCCGCGATGGTCTGGGAGGGCCCCGTCGGCAATGTATCCAAGGAAGTTCTTTACGTCATTTCGGACATGATCAAACGAGGGATCGAAACGGCGCTGAGATTTTTGAAGAACAAGCTCGAAGAATTGGTGACAATCGATGGCGTTACCGCCGCAGTCAAAATGTTTCTCAGTAAAATTCCCATGATCGCCCCGGTTGCCACAAGTGCCGATCTCAGTATCGGAATCCTTGCAACCGCCGGAAAAATCCGTGAGATCGTTGAGGACATCCGCACCCTAGTAGACGCTTTGCGTGAATATCTTGACCTCGTCACCTCGCCGTCCGGCGCACTCAGCGAACTGTCCGAAAAGGTACTGGCCCCCGTTGTCGCAAAGATGGACACTGCAAAGAAGAGGACGGAACTGACGCTCGCGGTGACTCGCACTGCCGATGCCGAAGGCCCGATGAATGTTCCGAAATCCGGCTACTCGCCAGGTTCCGGAAAAGATCCCTGGGCTGATGCCGTATGAGTAGCGATGTCCCGCCCGAATTGCGCAGCATCTACAACAAAATCATGAATGCCGCAGCGCAAGTAGATACGGCCGCAATAAGATTGGATCGGGTTTCCAACGGAGACTGGGATCCCAGAACCGATGTGACTGACGAACTGATGGATGCGCTGGCAGCGAAAGAAGGGGCATCACCGGAGCTTCGGCAGTACGCCGAGCGAGTGGCCAATGGCGAATGTCGTTGGGACCAAATCGAATCGCGGGTGAAGGTTCTGCCGATCGAAGTTATCGAGTTGAAGCAGTCACCACGCGTCATCTGGTATCCGGCGCCACCGAAGCCCGTCGTTGACGAGTACTACGACCCGTACCGAATTCCGTGGGAGCGACCAATCTGAAAAGGGTTCGGCCGCAACATGTGCAGCCGAACCCTCATCGAGTACAGATCTAGCGAGCTGACGGCCGCACGATCGGGAACAGAATCGTCTCACGAATACCGAGGCCGGTGAGGGCCATCAGCAGGCGATCGATGCCCATGCCGGTTCCGGTGGTGGGCGGCATACCCTGCTCCATGGCTGCGAGGAATTCCTCGTCCAGGACCATGGCCTCGTCGTCACCGGCCGACGCGAGTCTCGCCTGATCGACAAAACGTTCACGCTGGATGACCGGGTCAACCAACTCCGAGTAGCCGGTGGCCAACTCGAAACCGCGAATATAGAGGTCCCACTTCTCCGTGACACCCTTCTTGCTGCGGTGATCACGCGTCAACGGTGATGTTTCCACGGGGAAGTCGCGCACGAACGTCGGCATGTACAGCTGATCGCCGCACTGGTGCTCCCACAGTTCTTCAACGAGCTTTCCGTGGCCGTAGCCCTTGTCCTTGGGAACCTCGAGGCCGACCTTCTCCGCCAAGGCAAGAAGTTCGTCGACCGTCGTATCCGGGGTGACCTCGGTACCGATGGCCGCCGACAGCGACGGGTACATCTCGAGAACCTGCCACTCGCCACTGACGTCGTATTCGGAACCGTCGGCAAGTGTGAGGACCTGGGTACCGAATGCTGCCTGCGCGACTTCCTGAACGAGTTCGCGGATCATCTTCGCGGAATCGTCGTAAGTCCCGTAAGCCTCGTACGTCTCGAGCATCGCGAACTCGGGCGAGTGAGTGGAGTCGACGCCCTCGTTGCGGAAGTTGCGGTTGATCTCGAAGACCTTCTCGATACCGCCGACAACACAACGCTTGAGGAAAAGTTCCGGCGCGATACGCAGGTACAGGTCGATATCGAGTGCATTGGAATGTGTGACGAACGGACGCGCCGCAGCGCCGCCATGCAACGTCTGCAGCATCGGCGTCTCGACCTCGAGGAAACCCCGATCTTCGAGCGCATTGCGCAGTGCGCGAACCACCGCGACGCGCTTGCGTGCGTTGTCGCGAGCTTCGGGGCGAATGATCAGATCCGCGTAGCGCTGACGCACGCGAGACTCTTCGCTCATCTCCTTGTGCGCGACCGGCAGGGGACGCAGCGCCTTGGAGGCGATCTGCCACGCGTCGGCCATCACACTGAGCTCACCGCGGCGGGAGCTGATGATCTCGCCGTGAATGAAGACGAAGTCGCCGAGGTCGATGTCGGACTTCCAGGCAGCCAATGCGTCTTCGCCGACGCCGGCGAGGCTGATCATGGCCTGCAGTTGGGTACCGTCGCCCTCCTGCAGGGTGGCGAAGCACAGCTTGCCGGTATTGCGCATGAAGATGACGCGGCCGACGACGCCGACAATCACGCCGGTAGCGGTGTCAGGCTCGAGTTCCGGGTACTCGGCGCGGATCTGCGCCAAGGTGTGGGTGCGATCCACGGAGACCGGGTACGCCTCCTGCCCTTGCGCCAGGATTCGCTCACGCTTTTCGCGTCGGATCCGGAGCTGCTCGGGGGTGTCGTCGACTGGCTGCGCTTCTACATCACTCACGGGGTACAAGACTACTGGGCCGCGTCCACCGTGCGTATCGCTGGTAGTACTGCTGAGACGGCGAGCACGATTCCCGACGCCAGGTAGAGGCCGACGCGAACGTGATTCCACATCGTCCAGCCGGCCGCGTAAGCAATCCAGGATGCTTCGTCGGCAGTCCCGACCGATGCAAATGCGTCGTTGCGGGGGACGTGGTAGATCACGGTCACGGCAAACGCAGCGAGAACGCCGACGCATCCGACGAGGGCAAGAACCCAGCCTTCCGGTCTCGATATCGATGCCCAGACTGCTGCAGCGATCGCCATGACTGCCGATCCCACCAGAGGCAGCATCAACGCGCTACGCGGCGCTTCGACATTCATCGCCTGCATCGACGTGATTGCGGAGTGCGCATCCACCGATCGCAGAGCCGGCATCACGAAAGACGAAAATGCGAACAATGCGCCACCGGCCAGTAACGCGCCGAAAGCGGTCAACCCGATCAGGACTTCCAACATGACTTCCTCTTTCTTCACGACCAGACCCCCGTTCGCGCAGCCTCAGCAGCAAAGACGCTGAAATCCCGAGCCGGCCTTCTCAACACGTCCTCGACGACGCCCGTCGCATATTCGTTGCGTCCGTCGAGAACCTCGGAGAACAGGTACGCCAGGAGGCCGACAACGTCATCGGGGACACCTTCCTCCTTCATTCCTTCGGAAAACTGTTGCAGTTCAATTGTTTCGAAAGACACCAGGCGTCCCGACGCCACCGAAATCGCATCCACAGCCTCAGCGAACGTCAGTGTCCGCGGGCCTGTCACCTCGAGAACTCGGCCGACGAGATCCGCACGCGTCAACGCGGCTACCGCTACATCGGCAAGATCGTCGACATCGATGAACGGCTCCCCCACCCCGCCGACCGGAAGTGCCAGATGCCTTGTCTGAATCGGTTCGAGCAGATAACCCTCACTGAAGTTCTGAGCGAACCAACTTGCCTGCACCACTGCCCAAGCCAAGCCGCTCACGGAAAGAGTCTGCTCAGCTTTCTGCGCGGCCGGTTCACCGCGGCCCGACAGGAGAACGATCCGGCGAACACCACTACGTTGTGCAATGTCCGCAAATTCTTGAACATCGGCACTCGATTCGGGCACCGCCAGATCGGGTGCGTACGTCACATATGCACCGTCGACGCCGGTCACCGCCGCTCGCCACGTATCGCGGTCATTCCAGTCGAAAATCGTCCCGGATGTTCTGGATGTGATTCGGGTTTCCACTCCCGCCGCCGCCAACCTCTGAGCAACGCGCTTACCGGTCTTTCCGGTACCACCGATCACTACCGCCGATTGAATGCCAGGTGTTGTAGTCATGTACTCATTCGACCGCGCCAAAGCAATACGATCCATAGCTGAAAGTCGCAAAAACATACGCCTGCGTCTACCGTGAAATTATGGATGCACTGTCGATGATGCTGTCGGGATCGCGAGCAGAGGGAGCATTTCTGCTGCGTTCGCTTCTTGATCCGCCCTGGTCACTTCGCATCGAAGACCACGCGCCAGTCACGGTGCTGGCTGTCCTCCACGGCAGTGCCGTCGTCATCTCCGATACCGGCCAGACCGAGAACCTTGCAACCGGAGACGTCGCACTTCTGCGCGGACCCGACTCTTACACGGTCGCCGACCATCCCGACACCCCGATTCACGTCATCATCGACGAAATGCAGAACTGCACAGCGGTCGACGGTTCACCACTCGAGGACATGTCGGTTCTCGGCATTCGCACCTGGGGCAACTCGACGAACGGCCAGACCGTCATGCTCACGGGCACATACCGTTTGGACAGCTACGTCAGTCGGCAGATTCTCGACAGTCTTGCTCCTGTCGCGGTCGTACGACGAAGTACCGAAACAGAGTCGATGACAACGCTTCTGGGACAACAGATATCCGCCGACGGACCCGGACAGGAAGTCTTGCTTGATCGTCTCCTCGACTTGGTTCTGATTTCAACCGTCCGAACGTGGTTCACCAAGCATCCGGATCATGCACCACAGTGGATCACAGCGTACGAAGATCCCGTCATCGGTCATGCCTTGCGGCTCATGCACAACCGACCGGAACACCGGTGGACCGTCGAAAGCTTGGCCCATGAAACCGGCTGTTCCCGTGCCGCTTTCGCGCGCCGATTCACCGCACAATTGGGCATCGGACCAGTTGGGTATCTGACGCAATGGCGACTCTCCGTTGCCGCGAATCTACTCGCCGACCCGAGCCGGACGGTGTCGTCCATCGCACGAGAAGTGGGCTACTCCAGTCCCTTTGCGCTGACGACGGCATTCACCCGCCATCACGGCATGAGTCCGAGATCGTTCCGCGAAGCGGGACTAGTGAGCTGCGACCGCCGCCAACTCACGGGTGCAATGACGCACACCGCTGAGCGCACCGAGTAGTCCGGCGGCCTTGATGGCCTTGTATCCGCCCGCGAGATCGGTAGCGTTTCGCAGGCCGAGCTGCTGCAACGACGCAGCTGCCAGGCTCGAGGTGTATCCCTCGGAGCAGACGATGACCCACTCGACGTCGTGGTCGGTGGCCAGAGCGAGGTGCGCGCTGCTGCTGGGATCGAGACGCCATTCGAGGACATTGCGCTCGATGGCGAGAGCGCCGGGAAGGGTTCCTTCAATGGCGCGCTGAGCCTGCGGGCGAATATCGACAAAGATCGCCCCGCGGTGGAATGCCTCGGTGAGCTGGAAAATGTACATGCGATCGATCTGAGTGCGGGCGTCGTCAAGCATTTGGTCGATAGTCATTTTCAGGCTCCTTCGGGCTGGTCGGTCAGCTCGGTACGGGTGCGGCGAAGTGTGCGGTGATCCGTCACTTCGTAGAAGGACATTGCCGTCAACGGCGGAGAGTAGGCATGAACACTCAAAGTTGGTGAATCAGCACTGATTTCGATTGGCTCACTGGATGCCTCCGGCGTCCGTACGACGTCGTGTACCCACCCGAGTTGAAAGGCCGCCTGATCGCCGGCGTCGAGTTGACGCTCCAGCAATTCTTCACCAGCCCAACGATATTCGGTGAGCGAACCACTGAGCACCGTGAGCGCACCGAAAGATCCTGCATGGTCATGCAATTCGGTGTTGCGTTCCGGCACCCAACTGATGAGCCAGACATCGACGTCGTCGTCGGAATGCAGGCGAGTTGCCCAGCGCTCCGTGGTGGAAAACGCCTCGGGAATGAGGTGGTCGAAACGTCCGTCGAGAACACCGTTGGCACCCTCGTCAGTGAGGCGAAGGAGGTCAGCGGTACGCAACCGCGTCGGCAACGAAGCCCCGGTGCGGCGACGTCCGGAAGAGCCACGATTAGCACTGCGACCTGCGGAAACGCCGCCGTCAGATGCAAGAGTAGGGACTAAAACAGAGAGATCTGCAGAATATGTGGATAGCACGAGCTAGCTCCAAGGAGATGTGAATTGGTCAAGGCAGCGGTCAGCCTCGACAACACTCCTGAGCACTCATGCAACGATTCACGTTGACCATTGTGGCACAACTTCTGCAATCGCGAAACAGGTGAACCGAATCTACTTCGTCACTCGACCGGCCGACGACCCGATCCACGACGTGCCTGATTGCGTTCGAACACCAACCTCAGCCCTTCCAGAGTGAGATCACGTTCGAGATGTTCGATGGTGGAGGATTCCGGAATGATCAGGGGCGCACTGTCTCCGGTAGCTATGACGGCCACATCGGGGCCACTGAACTCCGGCAACTCCTCGCGGACACGGCGCACCAACCCGTCGACCAGTCCGGCAAACCCGAACACGGCCCCGGACTGCATGCACTCCACCGTGTTCTTTCCGACCACCGAACGCGGACGGACCAACTCGACCTTGCGCAGCGCGGCAGACTGCGACGCCAAGGCATCGGTCGAGATTTCGAGCCCGGGCGCGATACAACCGCCGAGGAACTCCCCCTTGGCCGAAACGACGTCGATACACGTCGAGGTACCGAAATCGACGACGATGCACGCACTCTCGTAAAGATAGTGCGCGGCAAGACTGTTCACGATCCGGTCGGCACCGACCTCTTTGGGGTTGTCCACCAGGAGCGGCACCCCGGTACGGACCCCGGGCTCGACCACCACATGCGGAACATGCCCCCAGTAGCGTTCGAGCATCACCCGAATCTCACGCAACACCGACGGAACAGTCGACAGCGCAGCAACTCCGGTGATTTGATCGACGTGCTGACCCAGCAGCCCCCGGAACGTCAACGCCAACTCGTCAGCTGTCATCCGCGGGTCGGTACGCATTCGCCAGTCCTGCACCAGCTTCGAATACTCACCGACCCCGGTGAACAGGCCGAGAACGATGTTGGTGTTCCGCACATCGACCGTGAGCAGCACCGCTACACCAGGCTGGATTCGCGCGAAGCATCCAAAGTCGACAGCATGCGCGGCGTGATCAAACCGGAGCCTTCCGGCGCATGTGCCGGATCACTGCCGAGTTCGATCTGCTTGTTGTCAGCGTCGACGAACACCACGCGCGGCTGATATTCCTTGACTTCCTGCTCGTTCATCACGCCATATGCGATAAGGATGACCAGATCGCCAGGCTTGACCAAATGCGCTGCCGCACCGTTAATTCCGATGACACCCGTGCCACGCTCGCCCGCAATGACATAAGTCTCGAGCCGGGCGCCGTTGTCGATGTCGACGATGCACACCTGCTCACCTTCGAGCAGATCAGCAGCATCCATCAGATCCTGATCGACGGTGACCGAGCCGACGTAATGCAGGTCGGCGTGCGTCACCGTGGCGCGGTGGATCTTCGACTTCATCATTGTGCGAAACATTTCCGGGCCTCTTCTCGTAAAAAGCGATCAGTGAGCGAGCAGGTCGTCTACAGCGTCAGCGGAAGGATCGGTGTCGCGCTCGAGGAATCCTGTTCCCACAGCAACACCCACGTTGTCGATCAGACGCGTCGTACCGAGCTTGGCGGCCACCAACAAACGGCCGTCGCCGCGCTCCGGAGCGGGTCCGAGATCAACGCCGCGAACCTCGAGGTAATCCACCTCGATCTCGGGAACCGCAGCCAGCACAGCGCGTGCGGTCTCGAGAATTCCTTCGGCTCCGCCCGCTGCGGCATGTGCGCCGGCAATCAGGGCCGCCGACAATGCAACAGCAGCCGTGCGCTGACCCTCGTCGAGGTAGCGGTTACGCGAGGACAAAGCCAAACCGTCGAACTCACGGACCGTCGGAACCCCGATGATCTGCACGTCGAAGTTGAGATCCCACACCATCTGACGGATCAGCGTCAGCTGCTGGTAATCCTTCTCGCCGAAGTACGCGTGATTGGGAGCAGCGATCTGCAGCAGCTTCGCCACCACCGTCAACATGCCCGCAAAGTGCGTCGGACGTGCGCCGCCTTCGAGTTCGCTGCCCAACGGCCCCGGCAGGATCGTGGTGCGCTGGCCACGCGGGTACATCGTCTTGACTGTCGGTGCGAACACCAACTCGACGCCCTCGGCGCGAAGCAGTTCCAGATCGGCGTCAAGAGTGCGCGGGTACGCGTCCAGATCCTCGCCGGTGCCGAACTGCAGCGGGTTGACGAAGATCGACACGATCACAACGGCGCCCGTGAGCTTTGCCTGACGAACCAGCTCGATGTGCCCGGCATGAAGCGCACCCATCGTCGGCACCAATGCCACCTGGCGTCCGACGCCACGCAATGCCCGCGAGACCCGCCGAAGCTTGTCCGCATCGTGGTGCACTGTCAGTTCGCCGCGCTTGTATCCGCCCTGCAAATCACTCACGACGGTCACCTCCTGTTTCAGTCAAGATGTCGAACAATGTGGTGGGGGCGCCCACCCGCTGGGCCGATCGCAAAGACATCGCCCGATATCCGGCTGCAAGCTCCGGGTCGAGATCCGTCAGTACTCGTAAATGTGTCGCAACGGCCTCGGTATCACCGCGAGCCACCGGCCCGGTCAGGGCCGAAGGGCCGCGTCGCAACGCGTTGTCCAAAGCAGCAGAAAGGAGTGGCTGCAAAACTCGTTCGGCGACGCCACCCGGATCACCGTCGATCAGTTGCTGACCGAGCAGCTCGTCACCCTCCAACGATGCGCGCAGAGCCTCGACGGCATCCACCACCAGCGTGACCAGGTGATTACTGCCGTGCGCCAGCGCAGCGTGATAGAGCGCGCGGTTCTCTTCGCGAACGCGTACCGGCTCGCCACCGATTTCCAGAACGAGCGACTGCGCGATCGCATATCCGATGTCGTCTGCGGCCGTGATTCCGAAACATGCCGACGACAACCGTGCGGTGTCCTCGTCGTGGCCGGTGAACGTCATCGCCGGATGAATGGCCAGCGGAAGGGCGCCCAGGTCCGTCAGCGGCGCCAAGATGGCGATGCCGTTGGCCCCGGAAGTATGAGCAACAAGGGTGCCGGGCTTTACCGACTGCGTCGCTGCCAGGCCCTTGACCAAGTCCGCCAACTGATCATCCGGAACAGCAAGGATCAGCAGTTCGGAGCGTGCAGCAACATCGGCGGCCGGAAGGATTTCGGACTCGGGAAGACGCTTGGCCGCCCGTGCAACTGAAGCTGCGGACACCGCGGAACAAGCGCCGACGATATGTCCGGCACGCTCCAGCGCGGCACCTACAGCAGTTCCGACCCGACCTGCCGAGACAATTCCAACTGTCAATCGCGCAGGCACAGGTCCATTAGTGATCCCGAAGGAAGTCACCGGATTCCTCTCGTTCGTTCCAGTCCCGCTCGGCGGGTACCAGACGTTCTATCCGAGAGAATATCCTCCGCGAGACATGCGACGCTATGGACGAGCGGGTGATCTAGGACTCAGTCCTCGCGGCTGTCAGCCTCACTCCTCACGACGCCGACGACGCCCCGAGCCTTCTCCTGAATTCGCGGAACTGAGATTCGCCATGATCTCGGCAACCGTCAGCCCATTGGAATGCGCACCGCTGTCCGCGTCTTCCGGAACAGCACGACGTCGACGACGCGGCTCGTCCGAGGATTCGGATTCCGCCTCTGTGACTGGGGCGTCCGGCGCATCCACGGCAGATTCTTGGACACCAGCGGCCTCTTCGACCACCACTTCTTCGACGACAACTTCTTCGACAACGGACTCTTCGACAACAGGTACGGCAAGTTTTGGTGCCGACGGGGCGCGGTCTTCGAATACCTCGGCATCGTGAACACGCTGAGCCTTCTGCGAATTACCTTTCACCGGAACAGTTTTCGATCCCGGGTTTTTCGCAAAGGACTCACGCCACGAAGTTTCGGCGAACACGACTGTGGTCTCGGCTGTGACCGGACCGTCGTTGGGCGAAGCGAGGCCCCCCACCTGAGGGCTCGGCGAGGCGAGGCCACCCACTTGAGGACTCGGCGATCCGGTGGCATTTTGCCCGGCTCCGGGTACATACAGACCCGATGCGGCCGGCTGATAAGCCCGATACGGACCTCCGCCAAGCTCTCCGACGCGGGTCGAATCAGCTTTCAGAGCTGGCCGCTCGGGAAGCAGACCACCGTCGAAGAGCGCTTCGAGATTGCGTCGCAGCGCCACTAGTTCCGCTCGCAGAGCGGACAGTTCTTCGGCGTCGGCACTGACTTCGCGGCGGACGCGGCCCTCGACACTCAATTCGTATTCTCGTCGCGCCGAGATCTCACGCTCGAGTTGTAGCTCGTAGACGGTCTGCAGATCTGCGACCTTGGCTTTGTCGAGTGCTGATTCGCGACGGTATTTGGTCATCGCGATCGCGCCCAGGGTGGCTGCCCAGAGCGCCACCACCAGTCCCACGCGAAGGAGTTGAACACTGTTACTGAAGATCAGGAACAGTGATGCGATGACGGCGAGAGCAAGAAGACCGGCAACGATCATCTGGCTCGCGCTGCGCTTGCTACGGCGCGCAGACTTCGATCGACCAGAATTCGTCATGGTTGCCAGGGTACTGGTCAAGCACGCGCGAGCCACGGACCTCATCTACGCGATTCGCCCACCACGCCTTCAGTGAGCTGGCTCGTCAGGTGTATCTTCCGGCGTCCGGCAGCAGTGTTCGAGCCACAAAGCAGCCGCTACCAGCGCAATTGCGGCACCCAGCCCGACCCAAGCCCCTGGTGTGTCAGCGGCGGCGGCCCTCAAAACCGATCGTTGTGGGATGAGATACACCAACGCCCCAATCCACACACCAGCGGTAGCTGAACCGACCAAAACGGACGCTTTAGCGAGTGCAAGTATCCGAGCAGCGGTGATCGGATGAAGCTGTCGGTACCCGTCGCCGACCTGTCGCTCTTTGATCCGGGACCGAATGACAAACGCGATCACAACTTCGGCTCCGGCAGCCAAATACAGCGAAGCACCTGCGTACACCGGAATCGGCGGCATCGAACCGTAGAACACACGAATCAGAATCCACGTGGCGACCGCCGCCACCACTGCCAAAACCAGGAGTTCACTGATCTTTGTCGGCTTCATCCCCTGATCCTCTTCAGTCACCGAAGGAGAACCGAATCCGTTGCGAGTACTCCCTCTCGCTCCGATTGATCAAGACCCTGAAGTATCTGCGCCGCCGACACCACAGCACCATCGACCGCCAACGTCGCGCCCGGATCGACGTCGAGCCAGGGAATGAGAACAAATGCCCGCTGATGTGCGCGCGGGTGCGGCAAGGTCAACTCCGGATCGGCACTGACAATCCCTTCACAGTCCACGACGTCGACGTCCAGACTGCGCGGCCCCCAGCGTTGATCCCGAACCCGATCAGCATCTTCTTCGAGTTTCCGGGCCCGCAGAAGCCAGTCGTAGCTGCCGGCATTCGGATCGTCGACCAGGATCACCGCGTTGAGGAAATCCTGCTGCTCGACGCCACCCCACGGGGCCGTCGAATAGACCCGTGACACTGCCACGACAGCGTCGCCGAGTCCGTCCACCGCAGACTGCAGGTGAGCCAGGCTGTCTCCTATGTTGGAACCGATCGACAGAACGGCCCGAGTCATTTCTGCCTCGTTCGATACGCGACGACGGCAACATCGGCAAAAACCAACGGAATGGGCGCCGACGGCTTGTGAACGACAACCTCGACGCTCTCCACCCGCGCGTCGGTCATTACGTTGTCTGCGATCTCAGCGGCAACAGTTTCGATGAGATCCCGCGACGGACCGCCGACGATCGCAGCGGCGGCCTCGGCCAACTCCCCGTAATGCAGGGTGTGCTCGAGATTGTCCGACGCGGCTGCCGGAGCCAAATCCATCCACACGGTGATGTCGATGAAAAAGTCTTGGCCATCACGCTTTTCGTGGTCGAAGACGCCGTGGTTGCCTCGAACCTTCAGCCCTCGCAACTCGATCCGATCACCCATGTCAGGCCCTTTCTCGTCCGCGGGACCAGGCTGCGACAACCGCAACGGCATCGAGCGACGCCTGCGCGTCGTGCACACGAACGCCCCACGCGCCGTCGCGCGCAGCAAGTGCTGAAACAACAGCCGTCGCGGTTTCGCGACCTGCCGGTGGCCTCGGGGTTCCATCGGAATCGCTGAGCAGGGACCCGAGGAAACGTTTACGTGACGCGCCCACCAGTACGGGAAAACCCAAGGCATTGAACTCGGGCAGTGCATGCAGCAACGCCCAGTTGTGGTCGGCGTTCTTCGCGAAACCCAGACCCGGATCAAGAATGATCGCGGACGGATCGACACCGACTTTCAACGCGCAGTCAACCTGCGTCATCAGTTCTTCGCGCACATCTCGAACGACGTCGTCGTAATGATCGGCGCCACCGCCGTGCACGTAATCACTCGCCGAACGCCAATGCATCAGAATCCACGGGACACCGGCGTCAGCGACCACTGCTGCCATATCGGAATCAGCGCGACCACCGGATACGTCGTTGACAATCGCTGCACCGGCTTCGATTGCGGCAGCGGCAACCGACGCCCGCATCGTATCGACGCTGCAACGGATCCCGGCGGCTACAAGTTCTTCGATGACCGGCACGACGCGAGCCACTTCGAGTTCCGAATCGACTCGAATTGCACCCGGCCTGGTCGATTCGCCGCCGATATCGACAATGTCGACACCGATAGCTTGAAGTTCGAGTCCACGTGAAACAGCCGCATCGCGATCGAGGAAACGACCACCGTCCGAAAACGAATCCGCAGTGACGTTGAGAACTCCCATCACCAGCGTCCGGGCCGGGGTTACTCCCGCTGAGTTCACGTCAATCACTTACGAAGTATGAGGTCCAGAGCCTCGGAACGCGAAGCAGCACTGGACTGAAGGAGCCCACGAACCGCCGACGTCGTTGTGCTCGCTCCGGGCTTGCGAATGCCACGCATTGCCATGCACAAGTGCTCGGCCTCGATGACGACAATCGCACCGCGAGGATCGAGCTTGCGCATCAGAGCGTCGGCGATCTGGCTGGTCAGACGTTCCTGCACCTGCGGCCGCTTGGCATACAGATCGACCACGCGAGCAAGCTTGGACAGACCCGTGACCTTTCCGGATTTACCCGGAATGTAGCCGACGTGGGCGACCCCGTGGAAGGACACCAGGTGGTGCTCGCAGGTGGAGAACATCGGAATGTCCCGCACCAGCACCAATTCCTGATGGCCTTCGTCGAACGTCGTGTTGAGCGCCTCATCCGGCTCGGTGTACAGCCCGGCAAAGATCTCCCGGTACGACCGTGCCACACGGGCCGGGGTATCGATCAGACCTTGACGGTCGGGATCTTCGCCCACCGCGATCAGCAATTCACGAACTGCTGCTTCTGCCCGGGCCTGATCGAACTGGCGCCCTGTTCCAAGCGACACCAGATCACTGGCCACATCATTCACCGACAACCGAACGCTCCTCGAAAAGTTATTTCATTGCCCCGCCGTACGAGCCTAACGGCGAGTGATCAACGAGATCCGTCCGGTCCGTCCCAGCGCATCGTGCTCGGACCTTCGTCTCCCGAAGTGGCGTTCTGCTCAGGTTCCGGCGCCTGCCACTGCCCAGTGCTTTCGACACCGGAATTACCGCGGTTCGGATCAGCGAACGGGCCACCGTTCGGATACTGCACCGGGTAGTTCGGCTGAGCCGGCGGCTGTCCCTGATACTGCTGTCCCGCGTGCTGCTGCGGGCCGGGGTACTGCTGCTGGTTGGGGTACTGCTGCTGGTTGAGCTGCTGCTGACTGGGATATTGCTGCTGCTCGGGATATGCCTGCTCACCCGGGTGACTCTGCGGCTGACCGTACTGACCGGGAGCGGGCTGCGCACCGGGGTTCTGTCCCGGGTTGGGAGCACCCTGATATCCGCCGGACTGCTGGCCGGGGTAAGCCTGAGTCGGGTTTTCACGCGGCGGCCAGCCCGGAGCAGACCAACCGGCAGGCGCACCGTAGTCGGGCGTACCCGGCTGCGGTGTGGGCTGCTGGGGCGCGGACTGCTGAGGAGCGGACTGCTGAGGAGCGTTGGGCTGCACGTAACCATTGGAAGGTCCACCGTTCACAACAGCAGACGCACCGGCCTTAACCAGTACGGGTGCCGGGACGGGCTCCGGCCACGTTTCTCCGCGCTCGATTGCCAATTCACGAGGTGTCTTGACCGGCGGACGATCCGAAGGCGTACGGCCACCGAAATCATTGAAAGCCGTGATGCGCGGACGCTTTTCGACGCCGACAAGAATCTTCTCGAGGTCCTTGCGCGTCAACGTTTCACGTTCGAGCAGTTCAGTAGCAATGAGGTCGAGTGCGTCACGGTACTCACTCAGGATTGCCCAGGCTTCGGTGTGCGCGGCCTCGATGAGGTTGCGCACCTCCTCGTCGATTTCGCGAGCGATCTCGTGCGAGTAGTCCGACTGCACGCCCATCGAACGGCCGAGGAACGGATCGCCGCCCTCCTGGCCGTAGCGGACTGCACCGAGCTTGGCACTCATGCCGTATTCGGTGACCATCGCGCGAGCGATCTTGGTAGCCATGTCGATATCCGAAGAAGCGCCGGTGGTGGGCTCGTGGAACACCAGTTCCTCGGCAGCGCGTCCACCCATTGCCATGACCAGACGAGCGATCATCTCGGATCGCGTCATCAAGCCCTTGTCGTCCTCGGGCACCGTCATTGCGTGACCGCCGGTGCGGCCGCGAGCGAGGATGGTGACCTTGTAGATGGGCTCGATATCGGGCATCGCCCACGCCGCGAGAGTGTGTCCACCCTCGTGGTAGGCGGTGATCTTTCGTTCGTGCTCACTGATGATGCGGCTCTTACGACGCGGTCCACCGACAACGCGGTCGACGGATTCCTCGAGTGAGGCTTCCGTGATGACCGTGCCGTTCTCGCGGGCCGTGAGCAGCGCAGCTTCGTTGATGACGTTGGCGAGGTCGGCGCCGGACATACCGACGGTCCTCTTCGCGAGACCTTCGAGGTCAGCGTTGGGGTCGATCGGCTTACCCTGCGAATGGACTCGCAAGATTGCGCGACGGCCGGCGAGGTCCGGAGCACCGACGGGGATCTGACGGTCGAAACGGCCTGGACGCAGCAGAGCCGGATCGAGGATGTCGGGACGGTTGGTTGCAGCGATCAGGATGACGCCGGTGCGGTCACCGAAGCCGTCCATCTCGACGAGCAACTGGTTGAGGGTCTGCTCGCGCTCGTCGTGTCCGCCGCCGAGTCCTGCGCCACGCTGACGGCCGACTGCGTCGATCTCGTCGACGAAGATGATGCAGGGACTGTTCTGCTTGGCCTGCTCGAACATGTCGCGAACACGCGAAGCGCCGACGCCGACAAACATCTCGACAAAATCGGAACCGGAGATGGTGAAGAACGGAACGCCGGCTTCGCCTGCGACAGCGCGAGCGAGCAGCGTCTTTCCGGTACCGGGAGGTCCGTACAGCAGGACACCACGCGGGATTTTTGCGCCCAAGGCCTGGTAGCGGGCCGGGTTCTGCAAGAAGTCCTTGATCTCGTACAGCTCTTCGACAGCTTCGTCCGCACCGGCGACGTCGGCGAACGTGGTCTTGGGCATGTCCTTGTTCAGCTGCTTGGCCTTCGATTTACCGAAGCCCATCACACCGCCGCGGCCACCGCCGCCCTGCATGCGGTTCATGACGAAGAAGAAGATGCCGAACAGGATGACCATCGGCAGCACGAACAGGAGAATCGACGTCACCCAACTTTGGGTGGTGACGGTGGTGTTGAACTTCTCGAGCTCTGCTTTCTGGATGTCGGTGAAGATCTCCTGCGACGCACTCTCAGGGAACTTCGCGAGAATCTGCGTCTGGCCATCGGTAGCGTCGTTGCCGTCCTTGAGCCACAGGCGAACAACCTGCTCACGGTCGTCGATCTGCGCAGACTTGACGTTTTTGGCGTCGAGTTGGGAGATCGCGACCGACGTATCGACGGTCTTGAAGCCACGGGTGTCATTGCCGAAGTAGCTGAAGGCGTAAATCACCAACAGCACTACGGCTACGAGTAGCACGTTACGGAACACAGTCTTACGGTTCATACAGGTCGGCCGATGTGGCCGGTCCTTTCGGGAGTGCGGGTCTGCCGGTCGCCGCCGGCTGTCAACCGACACCTGCAGGTTACCGTGGTCGGTCCCGTCTGTGCCCGTCAGCAGCCAAGCAGCTCGCTCAAATGCTCGTCACTTATCCCAACGACGACCGTGCCCGTCAGGTTCCCGAGCTATGGCTCAGCACCGTTTTGTGTGAGCAAAACACGTTTGCTGGGGTTGCGAAGGCATGGCGGCTAACTGTCCCGCGATCTCGGCCGAGAGTCAGGACACGACGAAATGCGACAGAATTGCCTGGACTTCGTAGATGTCGACCTGCTTGGTGAACTGCTTCTGGATGGGCGTCGCGCTTCCCGAGATCCAGATCTTGAGCTCAGCATCAAGATCGAAGGTTCCCGCCGTCTCGACGGCAAACTGCGTAATCGAGCGGTACGGCACGCTGCGATACTCGATTTTCCTGCCCGTCAACCCCTGTTTGTCGACGAACAGCAGACGACGATTGGTGAACAGGAATGCGTCGCGGACCAGCTGATACGCCGCATGAATCTGCTCACCGTTTCCGAGCAGACGCGCGTACTCCTGATGTGCTGCCGCTGGATCGATCTTTCCAGCGTTGCCGATCAAACCATCCATGAGACCCATCAGGTCTACTACCTCCACATTTGTTCTCGGTGCCTGCCCAATCGAGCGCAGGCACCGAGAAAATCGCCCCCCGAGGCGAAGGTGTTAACGAGTGAGCGGCCTCAGCCGCCGTAAACCTCGGGATCGAGCAGACCGATGTACGGCAGATCGCGGTAACGCTCGGCGTAATCGAGGCCGTATCCGACAACAAATTCGTTGGGAATGTCGAACCCGACGTCACGAACGTCGACGTCGATCTTCACGGCGTCAGGCTTGCGGAGCAGCGTGACAACCTCGAGCGAAGCGGGGTTGCGAGTCTTGAGGTTGCGCATCAACCACGAGAGTGTGAGACCGGAGTCGATGATGTCCTCGACGATCAGCACGTGGCGGCCGGCGATGTCCTTGTCGAGGTCCTTGAGGATGCGCACAACGCCCGAAGAGGAGGTCGAGGAACCGTAGGAGCTGACGGCCATGAATTCCATCTGCGACGGAATCGGCAGGGCTCGCGCGAAGTCCGTCATGAAGAAAACAGCGCCCTTGAGGACACCGATCAACAGCAGGTCACCCTCGGGTGCACCGACCGGGTAGCGCTTGGCAATCTCCTCAGCCAGTTCTGCCGTTCGCTGGCGAATCTGGTCTTCCGAGATCAATACCGATGCGATGTCACCCTCGTACACGCGTCAAACCCTTCGTCGGTCTTCGAATCCAACGATCAGCCTGCCACGTCGACGGACCACCACCAACCTCGCCTCCGGGGTTCCGCCGCCGATCGCGACACCACCCTGCCCACGCCAATCGGTAACCAGCGCGTCGACGGCACGTAACTGCTTGTCCGTCAATGCTTTTGCGCCGCGTTCATGTAGCCAGCTCCGAATGACGCGTCGGCGGATCGCGCTCGCCGAATCCGCGAGTGTGGCGACTTCCACTCCCTCGTCGACAACAACGCGCCCACGAACAGTCGCGGCACGTTCGTCGAGGACCTCTCCGTCCTCACGCAATTGCACTGCGGTGCGAGCCAATGCCTCGGCAACGCCGCCTCCGAGGATCTCTTCGAGAAGTGGCAGGGCCTCATGCCGCAACCGGACGCGAGTGAACTCGTCGTTGGTGTTGTGTGGGTCTTCCCAGGGCGTGATCGACAGGTCGACGCACGCTGCTCGGGTTACCGACCGTCGCACACCGAGCAGTGGGCGGCCCCACGGATCGTCGAAGGCCTGCATTCCCTGAATGGAACGGCCACCGGATCCCCGGGCAAGCCCGAGGAGAACCGTTTCTGCCTGATCGTCGAGAGTGTGCCCGAGAAGGACCGGCAAGTCTCCCCTGGCACCGTCCAGGGCCCGGTAGCGCGCATCACGGGCTGCCGCCTCGAGGCTTCCACTGCGGTCCACGTCAACTGCCAGCACGTGAACTGATCGGACTCCCAATGCCAGGGCCTGATCTGCGGCAACACGAGCGACATCGCCCGAACCCTCCTGCAGGCGGTGGTCGACGATCAACGCGTCAACCGACTCCGCCTCGGCCACGGCAGCCGCCGTCAGAGCAAGCGAATCGGCTCCACCCGACAACGCCACGACAACAGCCGGCGACATTCCCGCTCGCTCCGCTCCACCGCTCGGCCCGTACAACCGCAGCCACGCCCGCACCGCCAGCCTCAATTCCAGCAGCGCCGCAGTTTCAGGCAGCAACATCTAGCCGAGCACTCGCTTCACCCACGCGTCGGGGTTGTCGATCTCGTCGAGCAACGGCAAGGTGTCCGGCCCCGTCCAGATGGTGTTGAACTGCTCCATCCCGACCTTGAGGACGACGGCGTCGACAAAGGCCTTACCGCGGACGTACTGCGCCATCTTGGCGTCCATGCCGAGAAGCATCTTGATGATGCGCTGCATCGGGTTGGACTTGCGCTGCCGACGCTTGTCGAAGGCAGCACGAATCGTGGTCACCGACGGCACCACCGCGGGTCCGACGGCATCCATCACGTGATCGGCGTGGCCTTCGAGGAGCGTTCCGAGAATCAGCATGCGGTCGAGAGCGTCGCGTTGCGGCTCTGCTTGCGATGCTCGCAGCAGCCCGATGATTCCGCCGGGGGTGGAGTCGTCTGCAGCGGCCGGGTCTTTTCTGGACCGTAGTTCCGCAGCGAGACGCCCGACGACGTCCGTCATCGACTCGTCGACCGTCGCACTCAAGGTTTCGACGGATTCCTTCATGTAATCCGCCAACCACGGTGACGACGAGAACTGCACGCGATGAGTTACTTCGTGCAGGCAAACCCAGAGCCGGAAGTCACTCGGGTTCAGTCGCAGCGAACGTTCGACGGACACGATGTTGGGAGTGACGAGCAGCAGCGTTCCGTGCTCGCCGGTAAACGGGTCGTACTGCCCGAGAATCGCCGACGACAGGTAGGCGAGCATCGCGCCGGCCTGCAGACCTGCAGGCTTGCCCACCAGAAAGGTTCCGTTGCCGTCCGGATCTGCTCCGGTGAGGTTCGCCATGGACCGCGATGCTGCGGTAATCCAGCCGGCGCGATCGAGGACATCAGCGGCGGGGACGGGGAGGCCGTCGGCTAGGCCGGTGACTTCACGCACCGGCAACTCAGCGCGTTCCGACGCGTCGGCCAGTTCGGCCGTGGCCGTTTCGAATGTGTACCTCGACATCGCGGGACCGCTGGGAGCAAACTTAATGCCGGCCTTCGCAGCGAGACTCCAATCGACTGCCCCACCCAGGGTTGTCGATTCTTCGTCAGGAGTCTTGTCGGCCACTATTGGCACCCGCAATTCCTCAATGCTCCAGCGATGGCGTCCAGAGCTGGACGACTCACTTCAGGTGGTCGATCGTTCGACATGAGCGCGAAGGTGAGCACTCGGCCGTTTTGATCGACTACAAAACCTGACAACGCGCTCGCGGTCGACAGAGTTCCCGTCTTGGCGCGCACCCAACCTGCGCCCGTTCTGTTGCCCGACGCGTATCGATCGGACAAACTGCCCGTTCCACCGGCAACGGGCAGGTAGTCGAGCAGCGGGCGAAGTTTCGGATCCCCGTCACCTGCGGCGGCCGTCATCACACGATCGAGAACTTCGGCAGGAATCAGATCGTCGACGGACAACCCGCTCGAATCGAAGAGCGAAACACCGGTGTAGCCGAATCCTGCTGCCTGCAGAGTCTTGCCGGTCGCGTCGACGGCACCGGCGAACGAGGCTTCGATGCCTGATGCAATCGCCACCTCACGTCCGATGGTCTCGGCGAGCACGTTGTCGGAATGGTCCATCATCTGCATCAACCGGTCACTCAGCGGCGCGGATTGCACGGTCGCGATCGGCTTGGCGCCTGCCGGTGCAACTCCTGCGCTGACCTTGGATTCGTCGATACCGAGCTCCTTGGCCAAAACCTTGCCCGCATCCAATGCCGGAGTTTCCGAGCGGGGCGACTCGTCCTTGGTTCCGTCGAAGCGACCGCCCTCGATCATCACGGACTCGATAGGCGTGATGTATCCGGCAGCGACGTCGGCGTCGAACCATCCCTTGGCCATCGTCTCGCCCTTGAACAGGCTGCTGTCCACGACGACGCTGTCCACGGCTGTTCCCGACGCCTTGATCTGATCGACCAGGTCGGCAATGTGCGCTGCATTGGCGTAGTACCCGCTCTGGCCTTTGGGCGTGGCGGTCAGTGTCGGGTCACCCCCACCGACCAGCACCACCTGTCCCGGTACCGAACCGGCAACAACCGTTGTCGACACCCGGTGATCGAGCGGCAACTTCAACAGCGCCGCGCCTGCGGTGAGAATTTTGGTCGTGGATGCCGGTGTCATGGGCGTCGACGGGTCGACGCTCCACAGCACCTTCCCGGTCAATGCGTCAGCGACGACACCGGAGAACTTCCCCAGATCCGGGTTCGCTACAGCCAGACCGATAGCCGCGGCAATTCCTGCTTCCGACGGCATCGGCGCATCCGTCGGAACGGGCACCACCTGCGGCGACGGAGTTACCGGCGTCGGCTGCGGCGACGTCGTCGCTATCGCGTTCTGAGTGGGTTCCTCAGCGGATCCGAGTGCCACCGCCAGCACCGCTGCGATAGCCACCACGGCAACGACGCACACCGCAAGAAGTACGCGAACTGTGCGTCGTCGATGCTCTTCCAACGAGCCCATCTTTTTCTTTCCCTGGCCCGACAACGCCCCTCCGTCTGTACTCGCCTTGCTGGGTGGTCAGCCAACCTTATCCTTGACCCGATATCCTTCCGACGAATCATTACCGACACGACAGCGAGGAATCGGCGTGGAGTTCGACGTCACCATCGAGATCCCCAAGGGTCAGCGCAACAAGTACGAGGTCGACCACGAGACTGGCCGCGTAAAGCTGGACCGTTACCTCTACACCGCTTTCGGCTACCCGGCTGACTACGGATACATCGAGAACACCCTCGGCGAGGACGGCGATCCTCTGGACGCCATGGTTCTTCTGCCCGAGTCCGTCTACCCCGGCGTAATCGTCGAGGCTCGCCCCGTCGCCATGTTCAAGATGGTCGACGAGGCCGGCGGAGACGACAAGGTCCTGTGCGTTCCGGCAGGCGACCCCCGTTGGGATCACATTCAGGATCTCAGCGACATTTCGCAGTTCGAACTGGACGCGATCAAGCATTTCTTCGTCCACTACAAGGACTTGGAGCCGAACAAGCACGTCACCGGCGCTGACTGGGTTGGCGCAGCCGAGGCAAAGGCCGAGGTCGAGGCTTCGATCAAGCGTCTCGCCGACAACGGCGGACACTGACGCATTTGCGTAAGAAAATCCCCGCACATCTTTTCGATGTGCGGGGATTTTTTGTGCTTGCGGTTACTCGCCGTTTCTCTACTCGCCCTTGAAGGCAGCGGGACGCTTCTGGAAGACGGAGGTGATGGCTTCGGTCAGATCCTGCGACGGCAGGAACGCCGCGTTCCAGGCTGCGACGTAGCGCAGGCTGTCGTTCACGCTCGCGCTCCGCGTGTGATCGAGGACGTCTTTGATGCCGTGGACGACGAGCGGCGGGTTGAGAGCGATCTCCTTGGCCGTTGCACGAGCGGCCGCGAGCACGGCGTCGGCGTCGGCGAACACGTCGTTGACGAGACCGATCTTCTCGGCGCGCGCCGCATCGATGTCCTTGCCGGTCAGTGCCAGTTCACGCAGGTGGCCGTCGCCGATGATCGCAGGCAGACGAGCGAGACTGCCCATGTCTGCGACGATGGCAACCTTCACCTCACGGATGCTGAACTTTGCGTCGGCGCTCGCGTAGCGGATGTCGGCGGCGGTGATGAGGTCGACGCCACCGCCGATGCACCAGCCCTGGACTGCAGCGATCACAGGCTTGCGGCAATCGGCAACAGCGTTGATGCCCAACTGCATGCGCTTGATCATGTCGTGGAATTTGGTTCGAGGGCCGGCCTGGGCCTTGTCTGCCATGACGGCGCCGAACTCTCCGCTCATGGCAGCCAGGTCCAGTCCGAACGAGAAGTGCTTGCCCGAACCGGCGACGACGACGGCCCGCACTTCAGGATCTGCGTCGAGGTCGGCGAAGATCGCTGGGAGTTCACTCCAGAAATCCGGGCCCATCGCGTTGCCCTTGCCGGGGCCGATCAACGTCACCTGGGCAATGTTGTCTTCGCGCTCGACTGTGAACGCATTCCAGCTCTTCTGTTCGCTCATTACTCAAGAGTAACCTCGAGTGGCGGTCAGCCGAAGAGTCCGGCTTCATCCAGCACCAAGACCAGCAACGACACTGCGATCAGAGCGAACATCGTCAGCATCGCGATCCTGGTGGCACGTTCACTCGTCGGCGGAAAAACTCGGACCGCCGGATGCTCCGCGACGTACTGAGACAACGGAATTGTCCGCTTGCTCGACGTTGCCGAGTCTCTTACCGCGACACTCGTAGCCATTGCATTGTCCTTTCACCTTCGCAACCCTCTTCGAATACCCGAAAAGTCAAGCATCCGACGAGGTTCGACTTCTCCAATCTAGACCCGCATCACGAAGAAATCAGCGCGAGAATCCTGCGAATCTGCTGAGAACTCAGTCGGCAAAATTTGATGCATTCCAGACCCGAAAACCAGTCCTGAAGAAAGACTGAGAGCGATGCAGACAATCCCGCGACGAGCCATACACTCCGCTCTGTGGACCGACGGCAGTTTCTCTGGACCCTTGCTACCGCAACTCTGTCAGGAGCAGCGACTTTAGCCGGGGCGACCGCTTGTTCCTCCACCTCAATCGGCGCTGCGACCGCAGTTGCAGACGAGACGACAACTGCGGGGCAAACACCACCGTCGACACCAGTGCTATTGCCTCCACCGCCCCTCTCTGCACGAGTGCCACTCCCCGGCGGCGGCGCACTCACCGCGCTACCCGGTGACGGCAACCTTCTCGCCCTCACCGTCGACGACGGGGTGAATTCGGAAGTGGTCCGCCTGTACACCCAGTTCTCGAAGGACAGCGGGGTGCGACTTACCTACTTCGTGAACGGGCAGTACGCCTCGTGGACCGATAATGCCGCCCTATTGCGCCCACTGGTCGAGAGCGGACAGATTCAACTCGGTAACCACACGTGGTCACACCCCGACCTCACAACCGTCTCCAAACAACAGGTGTCGGACGAATTGACCAGGAACGCCAACTTTCTGCGCACCACCTATGGCGTCAACGCTGCCCCCTACTTTCGACCACCTTACGGAAAGCACAATGCAACAACAGATTCCGTTGCCGCACAGCTCGGATACACCGTACCGACATTGTGGTACGGATCGTTGTCGGACTCGTCCCTCATCACCGAGGACTACATAGTCTCGATGGCGAACCAGTACTTCACACCCAATGCGATAGTCATCGGACACCTCAACTATTTGCCCGTCACGCATGTCTATCAGCAGTTGTTGGACGTCATTCGCACGCGCAATCTGCGGACCGTCACGCTCGATGATGTATTCATCAAGCCCTGAAAGGGGTACACCTAACTGATCCACTCGGGCGAGGAGCAGATTTTCATGGTGACAGCGGCCGAGAACGACACACCAGACAACGAGCCCTCAGCTAAACGTCGACTCAGTTCGTGGTTGCTCGCAGACATCACCGAAGAACCCGGTGGACACCTTGGCCCGCACCGCATCACACCGAAAAAAGAACATCGCCACCCGTGGTGGAAGGTCATGTGTCTGACGGGTGTCGACTATTTCTCGACACTCGGTTACCAACCCGGAATTGCCGCTCTCGCGGCCGGAACCTTGGCACCTCTCGCAACAATCGTTCTGATCCTGCTCACCATCTTCGGCGCCCTGCCGGTATACCGCCGTGTTGCCCGCGAAAGTCCGCACGGCGAAGGTTCCATCGCCATGCTCGAAAAACTTCTGCCCAAGTGGCGTGGAAAGATATTCGTTCTGGTGCTGTTGGGTTTCGCGGCAACGGATTTCTTGATCACGATGACACTTTCGGCCGCCGACGCCACCGCACACCTTATCGAAAATCCTTTTGCGCCAACCTTTCTCTCCGGACACACTGTCGCGGTCACTCTTGTTCTCCTCGCACTCCTGTCTGCTGTTTTTCTTCGTGGGTTCACCGAAGCCATCGGTATCGCAGTGGGCTTGGTCGCGGTGTACCTCGCACTGAATTTGGTCGTGATCGGCACAGGTTTATGGCACATCGCGACGGCTCCGTCATTGGTCACCGACTGGACTCGGGCCATGTCGACAGAACATGGAAACCCCGCGATGATGATCCTGGTCGCGCTGATCGTTTTCCCGAAACTTGCTCTCGGACTATCGGGTTTCGAGACCGGTGTCGCAGTCATGCCGCAGATCAAAGGCGATCGAGACGACACCGAGGAGAATCCGGAAGGCCGTATCCGCGGAGCCAAACGATTGCTCACCACAGCCGCATTGATCATGAGCGGGTTCTTGCTGACATCGAGCCTGGTTACGACAATCCTCATCCCGGAGAACGAGTTTCAGCCCGGCGGAGCAGCCAACGGTCGAGCTTTGGCATTTCTCGCTCACGACTACCTGGGGCAAATTTTCGGAAGCGTCTACGACCTGAGCACCATTCTGATTTTGTGGTTTGCCGGCGCTTCCGCGATGGCCGGTTTGCTCAATCTTGTTCCGCGATACCTCCCCCGGTACGGAATGGCCCCGTCGTGGGCGCGGGCAGTGCGCCCACTCGTCCTTGTTTTCAGCATCATCGCGATCACCGTCACGGTCTATTTCGACGCGAATGTCGACGCCCAAAGTTCCGCGTATGCAACCGGTGTTCTTGTCCTCATCTCCTCCGCGACTGTCGCCGTCGCACTCTCGGCACGCAAACATGGCGCCCGAAAATTGTTCTGGGGCTTCAGCTTTATCGCAGTCCTATTTGTCTATACGACGATCGCCAACATCGTGGAGCGGCCGGACGGAGTGAAGGTCGCGTCGTTCTTCATCGCCGCAATCCTCGTCGTATCGTTGCTGTCTCGAATTTCACGGGCATTTGAACTGCGTGCCACTTCTGTCGAATTCGACGAGACCGCTTTGCGGTTCATCACCGACGCCGCGAAGGAAGGCTACCTCGCGATGGTTGCGCACGATGCTGAGCATCTCGACGAAAACCAATATCGAACCAAGGAACTGCAGCAGCGAGCCGACAGCAATATTCCGTCGACCGAGTCGATCATCTTCATCGAAGTCAACGTCATCGATTCCTCCGATTTCAGCACCGATCTGCTCATTCACGGCCGTAGGCGTGGTGACCATCGTGTTTTGTGGGTGAACAGCCCGGCAGTGCCCAACACCATTGCGGCAGTGCTGCTGCGAACGCGAGACCTCACCGGAGTGATTCCCGACGTGTACTTCGAGTGGTCCGAGGGCAATCCGCTGACCAATCTGCTGCGATTCCTGTTCATCGGCGAAGGTGAAACCGCTCCGGTCACCCGAGAGGTCCTGCGCCGCGCCGAGCCACATCGGTCCCGCAGACCTCATGTGCATGTGGGTTGAGTTCGCCGATCGGCATGTTAAGAATCTGAAAATTCGAACCGAAAGATCTTCACAGCCCCGAGGTCCACCGCGATCATGTGTTGATCGCGCATCTTCGTCGGCAGACCGGGAGGGCACATGCTGCTGCATCAGTCGATCGGGTTGGAAAGGTTCAACGAACTGCCCCGACCGAAGGCCATACACGCGCTGTACGAGTGCTGCTGTTCCATGACCTGGGCGGGCTGGGTCAGCGACGGCCGACCGTTCAGAAGCTACGCGGAGATACTGGCGAGAGCGGAGGACGCGCTGCTCGATCTCTCCGACCCAGACGTCGAAAGCACTTTGCAATGCCACCCAGCGGCGGGCTTGCGCGCCCAGAGTTGGCCTTCTCACCTGGAACAATGCTCGATCTGGGTTGCCGACGAGCAGGTCATGGCCTCCATCAGGAATGCGGGCGAGCAGTACGAACGAACCTTCGGATTCCGGTACATCTGGTTCTCACACGGGCACGACGCTCACGAACTCCTCGAAAATATCGGCGTCCGCCTGTCCAACGCACCGTCCGTAGAACGAAAGATCTGCGTCGACGAGTTGGCAAAGATCACGTGCACACGTATCGAGCGCATGCTCGGACCGGAAGACGGCTATCCGGAGTACTGAACACAAGAGAAGCGGGTGTGGCGCCGTTGGCACCACACCCGCTTACTTGCTGTACCGCCGAAGAACTCAGAGTTCGAATTCGGCGGGAGCGATCCCGACTGCGAAACACATGTCCCGCACTACTGCGCGCTCGTGCTGATCGAAGTTGCCGTCGGCGCCGCCGATGATGATGCCGATCTGGATGACGGCGCGAGCCTGATCCTGCTTGGACTTGAGCTTCGCGATGGCTGCGGTCGCTTCGAGCTTTCCGAACTCGAAATCGGAAGTCAGCTTGCTGCAGTACCAATCGAACTGCTGACGCAGCTCGTCCGGTGGGAAGACCGCGAGCGACTCGTTGCTCGTGATCAGCGCCGACGTCTTCTGACGCTCGGACGGGTCGATCGAGCCGTCTGCTGCAGCAATCAGCGCGCACATCGCCATGCTGGCGTTCTTGAATTCCTTGTTCTGGAACTGGCTCGTCTTGGTCTTGAGCTGGCCGTTCATTTCCTGAGCCTTAGCCTTCAGCTGATCCCAGAATGCCATGAGTCTCCTCGGGTAATGCCGCCACGCACCGCGCGTAGTGGTACCACCACTCTGCCTGGGAGGTCCGCAATGCGCCATCTGCTTCGCATCAATACTTGTCGGTTGGTTCCCATATGCTTCAAAAAAAGTGGGCAAACAGGGACGAGGGCACCTGCGCGCCCCGCTGACAACCGGCAGTGACCACATTCGAGAGAGCGTGATCACAATCAGAATCGAGAACCGCTTCCGTGACAGTCTTGCCCGAACCAACGTGTGCATTCCCTCAACCCACCGCGACGCCACCTGTCTCGCCGGCGCTCGATCCCGGCCTCACCAAGCGTGAAATCGAGGTGCTGCAGCGTTGGCTCACATCCGACAGCAAACCCGTCGTATCGGCGCAGCTACGCATCTCCATCGGAACCATCAACACGCACCTCACCCGGATTCGAGGAAAGTACGCAGCAATCGGACGGCCTGCCCCCACCAAGACGAGTTTGCTCGCACGCGCATTGCAGGACGGCATAATCGGTCTCGACGAGCTCTGACACGGGTCCTGTCACTGCGCTTAGGTCACGTCAGAACTTGTCGAGCGCGGCAAACAGTTGAGGTTGGTTCGCCGGGTCGAGAACATCGGGCACGAGGACCCAGTGCGAACCCGTCCACGGATCCTGGACGTCGATCTCACCAGCCGCCGGTAGATGCCGACATCCGTTGGCCAACGCTGCGACGGTCTCTTCCGTCGAGTTCGACTCGTCGTCGCCGACAAGCACTATCGACAAACCAATCATCGGTCCGCGTTCGGCGAGAAACATGATCGAATGAACGTCCTGCTCCGAATATCCATGCGGAAAATCGCCGAGTATCAGCAGTCGTTGAGTGCTCGGCCCTGCCTGGACGGCGGACATGCCGCTGGTTCGCGCAAGTTCCGCCAAATCCACCGATTGCGCCAGGCCTGTCAGCCGGGCCGATATCTCCGAATGGTTTCGAATCACCGGTCCGGCCAACACTGCAGACAATCGATCGGTCAGCGACGTGAAGGCGCCAGTCAGGTCTACGACATCGAGCAGCGGCATGGGGCCGGCGGCCATGATTCTCAGCGTCAGCGCACTGACCACGCCGACTGCTGCCGCACTGGATGTGCTTTCTACCCAGACCGGTCTGGTCAGTGGAATCGGCAAGCAGTACGGCACTGTCAGAGCCCCGCGGTCAGCGGCAGTCAACACACCCAATCTCACACCGTCACTGGAAGTCACGGTCTCGAGAGACTGGGGAGCAGTACCTTTCTCCGACGCCCACACCGGCGATTCCCACGACGCCATCGCCCGCGGAAGAACCGCGTCGACCACTGTCAGTTCCTGGGTGAGTTGCGCGGAGTCACGAGTGTGACTTGCGCGGGCTGTCGCCACCAGTTCGTCGTGACGGTTCTGCGCCGCTTCGCGCGCCGCCACACCGGCCGGCGAATTGCGGGTGCTCGCGTCGGCCACCGCTGCCGTCAATTCCGTGTCCAAGCGCTTCATCGCATACTCGCTACTCGAAATCAGTGACGCTGCCGAGCGCGATGCATCCTCGAAGATCATCCACATTCGTTCGAGCCCACGCCCGTCCTCGAATGGCTCCACAGCGTGAACTTGTTGCATTGCAGCCGAACTGGCCGGTGCATCATCCACCTCGACGCCATGGACTCCGATGAGCTCGGCCAAGCCGCCTGCATACCCCTGCCCGACGCCTCGAACTTTCCAGGCTCCGTTTCGGCGGTACAACTCCCAGCAGATGACGGCGGTCTCCGAACCTGCAGTTGGTATGGCGAATTGACCTATCACCGAACCGGATTCATCGGTCAGTACCGCCGAGAGGCCGGCGGCGCGAAACGCTCCGGCCTGAGCGTGGCTCGGATCGACGCTCACAATGCACAGCACTGCAGCAGCATTCGGGTGGACTCGATCGAGCTCCACCCGAATACTGTCTCCCGCGAGTTGCACCCCAGCGGTGGCGGGCTGGTTGTAGAACACAAAATCCTCGGACGACAAAGCCCGAAGGTGCGTATCGGTAACCAACGCAGACACGTCGAACGGTGTCTGGCTCGACGCACGGAAAGTCACGACAGATGCTTGCAGCGGCGCATTCTGCCCCGGAACGAACTCCACAGTCATAGCTGTGAACTATGCCATCAAGAAACGGCCCAACTGCGGAGCCGCCTCGCCTGCATGCTTGGCCTGGATACCCTCTCCGATTGCCTGCAGCTTCCATTCACCGTTCTGCCGGTAAACCTTGGCCATCACCATGCCGGTGAACGGCATACCGCCCTGCATCGTGTATCGAGCCAATTCGGAGTTCGTAGTGCTGTCCACGAGTCGGCAGAACGCATTTTGCACCTGCTCGAAGGTATGTCCGCGGTACGACGTGACCGTGAAGATCACTGTGTTGACATGAGCCGGGACGCGCTGGAGATCGACCGTCATCACTTCGTCGTCACCCTCACCGTCGCCGGTCAGGTTGTCACCCATATGCCGCACAGATCCGTCTTTCGACGTGAGCTGTCCGTAGTAGCAGACGTCGATCAAGTTGCCGTCCGCATAGAGCAGCGCCGAAGCGTCCAGGTCGACATTGGCGGTGCGGTTGCCGAACATTCCGCTCTTCTTGATCGGATCCCAACCCAGACCCATCTGGATCATGGTCAGCGCGACGCCGCCCTCCTTGCGGAGCGTGACCTTCTGTCCCTTGGTCAAACTGACGGGGCGACCCTTCACCAGGCTCACCTCCGCTGGCGCGGCGGGAGGCTGGTTGTACACCGGCGGGGCAGGCGGAGCCGGCGGTGCGTTGTACGACGGCTGCTGCTGCGGTGGCGGGTTGTAGGCCGGCTGTGCCGGTGGCGGGTTGTAGGCCGGCTGTGCCGGTGGCGGGTTGTAGGCCGGCGGGGCGGCCTGGACCGGGGCAGCCTGTGCGGGCGCCGGTGCGTCGTCAACGGACACACCGTGATCGGTGACCAACGCTGCAAATCCACCGGCGTAGCCCTGCCCGACAGCGCGAACCTTCCATGCACCCTGACGGCGGTACACCTCGAGTGCAATGACAATGGACTCGGCGGAGAGTCCGTCGATCACGTACTCGTACAACACATTTCCGGCGGTGTCGGATACCCGAGCAGTGGGCGCAGCCGTGCGACCGAAATTCGACGAAGTGTCGTCGAGCGTGATGACCGCGCGAACCTGCTCGATATCAGCGGGCACACCGGCCAACGAGACCTTCAGGGACGCAATGCCGCCCGGATTCGGCGTCAACTGCACACCCGGTCCGGTGGGCTGGTTGAAGAAGACGAAGTCCGCATCGGAGCGCACCTTGCCGTTACCGGTCACGAGAAGCGCTGACAAATCAGCAGCGGCGGCCAACTGCACCGACACAATCACTTCCGGCACGTTGAGTGGACCGTTCTGACCTTTGGCAAGCGATACAGACAACTGCATCTCCTTCATCGAGAGTGTTCATTGCTGGCGTTCATTACTGGGGAAGCTGCTGAGACTCGTGCGGTGTGCCGACCGTCATTGCCGCGACGTGGGCGGAGAACCAGCTCACGATCTCCACACTCGCCTCGATTCCGGACGTTTCTGTCACAGTAACCGTCGGGCGTTGCCAATTCAGTTCTTCCAGCTCACCGTGGCGGGGACGGATCGCGAAGTCTGCGTACTCGAGCATGTCTGCGTCGAGGGCGCCGTCGCCGGCCGACAGAACTGTGGCGTCGGCCGCGAGGTCACCCGATTCGATCAGGCGTCGGCGCACTTCAGCGAGGGCTCGAGATTTCGATACTGCGTCGGGCATCGTGTAAATCTTTCGTCCCTGCCGTGACACGTTCCATCCGCGGGACGTACACCAATCGCTCCAGCCGGCTTCGAAATCCATGGGAATGGTCGACAGGTCCACCACCAGGTACGGGAACAGTTCGTCGGCCACCCGCATGGAACTGACCCAACTGACGTCGATGCGGGCTTCCAGCTCGGTATGGACGTGCGCCAACTCCACCCCGGCGTCGCGAGTTGATCTGTCGATCTCACTTCGCCACGTCAGATCAGGTTTTCCGTCGACCAGGATGTTCCCACCGTTGCTGGTGATCGCGTACTTCCACGGACCGCCGGGCAGGTCGATCCGCTGGAACTGCGCAATTGTCCGGGTGGTCGTGGGAATTACCGGCACTGCGGCGCTGAGATCTCGCAGTAATGCGATCGTGTCGACGCTCATGTGGGACAGCGGCCCGCCGTCGTAGTACTCGACGCACACCGGGGCAGGTCCTGACCCCAGATCGGTGCCGGAGGGATCGCCCCCGATCGCGTTTTTCGAGTAGATCATCGTGCGATCCAGGTCGGTTGCAATCAATACCGGTGATGCGCTCATGTGATGTCCTTGATCAGACCGACACACGAGTACGCGAGATCGGATACTTCCTCGACGGGAACGCCACGGGCTTCGGCGAGTAATCGAATGTGGGCATGTTCGGGTGCATCCAGTTCTCGGACGAGAACCTTCCACGGCAACCGGCGCAGCAATACCCGAGTGGTTTCGCCGACACCGGGTTTGACGAAGTTCACCGTGGAAATCCCGTAGTCCGCCTGAACCTTCTCCACCGATTCCCACCCGGCCCAGGTCGGTGTTCGATCCGAAGCGCGCACGGCGGCAAGCGAATCCGCAACATCACTACGTACGGTGTCGAATTCTGCCGAGACTACGTCGAGTAGCCGGTTGGACACGTCGACATCGGCAAGATCCGCATAAAACTTCGCACCGTGGAAATCTCCGGGTCCGATCAGTGTGTCGTTGAGGACGGTGCGCGAGACCAGTCCGGACACAGTCGAATTGAGGCACGCCGAAGCAATCAGGAAGTCATCTCTGGTTCCGTAGGTCCGGACGCAGTATCCCGGATCGGCAAGTACAGCCAGATCCGAGTTGAACGCAGCGCCGCCCGCAGCGTGATACTCGGTCAGTGCCGCATCGAGTTCGCGGGTGATCGCTCCCTTGCCCGTCCATCCGTCCACGAAGACGACGTTCGACGAATCATGATGATGTGAAAGATGATCGAGGGCAACGGTATCGATCCCCTTGCCCCGAACGATGGACACCGCGTAGTGCGGCAACGTCACTCCGTGAACGTGTTTGGCCCAGCGACGCATCAAGATCCCGACGGGTGTGCCGGCCCGGGCAAGAGAGACCAGCACGATGTCGGATCCGCGCTCGGCCAACACCAGGTCGGTGACAGTACCGACTGCACGCGCCAAACGGGGCGCGCTTTCCGCCAATACCGTTTCGAACAGTTCGCGATACGCATCGTCGGGCTGATACTCGATCGGTAGCGATTCTGCGTAGTGCGCCTCACCCGACTGAATGCGCTTCTCCCGCTCGGCAACATCCGCTTCGAGGTCCACCTGAGAGAGGTCCTTGAGCAACCATTTCACTTCGTCGCCGCCATACGAACCGAACTGGGGTCCGACCAAAGGTACGGTCATGCGCCTTCACCTTCTCTCGAATCCCGCAACGCCGACGGGTTTGCCCCCCGCACCGTTGCCACCACTACGTCGGTCCCGGCATTTCTCAGCGCTTCAACGACACCGTCGTCGGCGATCAACCGATCGGTGTCGGCAGGTTCGTCCACGATCAACAGAACCACAGCGTCGACGGCCGAGTCCGGCCACTGCGCGTTGTAGAGGAAACGTGGTTCGTTCTCGCCTAATTCCGGTGCGACAAAGGTGAATCCGCGTCGCAGCGGGTAACCCTCGCGGTCCATGACGTAGGCGGGTGAACGCGTCGTCGTCTGGTAGCGCACTGCCCGGCCACCACGTTCCAGGCTGCTCGCGATACGCAAGGGCAGGTACATCAACTCTTCATGCCCCACGACGATCAGAGGACGCTCCGGGTCGGCCAACGAGTTCACGACTGCTACAGCGTCTTCAACTGCCCGCTCGAAATCTACCGAGTCCGAATCGAGGAAGCCGTGCCTGCCACCGTCCGGAACGGTTGCCTGCCAAGGCAGGTCAACATGGGAAACCGTTCCCCGACGGTCGCCCGCCACGTTGAGCGTCGGGGCATCAAGCGCCGTCACACGTTCGGTCAAACCGTCCGGAAGAACTGTGGAACCGGAAGCGAGACTGACGTAGTCGATCCGCACACCCAATTCTTCTGCTGCACTGTCACTGGCAGCTCGGTGCTCGTCAGTTCTCATGTCCACCAACGAAGCAACGACGTAACGCTCTCGCGGGCATTGACCGTGCAATGCCCGAATAGCATCGATAGCCGTTGCTCCGGTCGAGATTTCGTCGTCCACCAGCACCAGCGGCAGATTGTTTTCGAACAGTTCGGCCGACGTAGGCTGCATCAGATGACTTGTAGCGTGCGAGTGCCCTTCTTCGAAACCCGCGAGGGTGGTCGCACCCGGAACATCGCGGCGCGTCGAATGCAGGTAGCAGTGAGCATGCAGGCGCGCGGCCACACAGTGACCCAAACCTGTTGCAGTTTCAGCAAATCCGAGAACCACCACATCAACGCCTACACCGAGCGCGTCACGCACCAGGTCGCCGAGATCCTCAGCGGCACCGATCACCACCGACGGCTCGGTAGGGACATGCTTGCCCAGAACCGTCGATACCAACAGGTGCGCCCGACGCGGATTACGCCGCAGTCCCGGAATCACCAACTCCGGAACCGTCCGCCCCACGACAGAACTGCCGTGCACAAGATCGAGTCCGAATTCTGCTGTAGCCCAAGGGATCGATGCAACAGTACCCGTCATCGATCGACCAACGCCGTCAGCAACTCGACAAACGTGATGCCCTTGTTGGTAACTCCGAAAACCTGCGCCCGAAGCTCTGTCTGTCGAGCCCAATTACGGTGCGGCTTCATCTCGTTCATCTTGTTCCGATACCCCGACGCGGCAACCCCGCCCACCTCGACACCCAAGATGTCCAAAGCGTCGTGGTACTCCTCGTGAGTAACCGCGGACATCGCATTGACTGCCGCGACGTGCGAAGGATGAATAACCGTCTTACCCTGAATGCCGTTAGCCCGGTCCAAGGCGATTTCTCGAAGCAAACCGTCGAGGTCGCGGCTCACCAGATGCTGACGGAACCGCACGGCGTCATGTTCCTCGAACGGCGTTGCACGCAGCATCGGACGGAACATACGCTCGTGATCGGCGAAGTACTCCCACACCGGACCGGTGATGACAAATCCCGAACCATCAGCTCGTCCAAGGTAATTGACGATATCGGCAATGACGTCGACAACAACACGCACGTCGTAAATCGTCAGATCGCGGTCACGACGAATCCCGAAAGTGCTGCACATATCGGTAGCACCGATTCGGACCGCGAGAATGCGTTCGCGATGTTGCGCCAAAATGTCACTCACAGAGCGCAATTCCAAATCACGGGTGTCGCGGTGCACCAATTCCGGGGATTCGAGCACCGGCATGACGTACAGATGCTTCCCCAAACGCTCGGAGGCGTCGGCCACTGCTTCGAGGAACGCTGCGCCGGTCGCACTCCCGAATTTCGGCACGACAAACCCGGTCAACGCTGCCCGGCCGACTGTCAAGGATTCGGCGATGTCTGCGATATCCGATACTTCACGGACACGAACGAACAGCAACATTCCGACTGCATCCGTCGATGCAATCTTGTCGAGAGCGGCAACTGCGTTTGCCCGAGCAGACTCCACCTCGTCGTCCGCGACAGCATCCTCGAGGTCCAGGACCATCGAACTGACGCCGTCAGCGGCTCGCTTCTCCACGATCTCGGCCAGACCCGCCCTCGTGGCCGGCACATACAGCGTCGCCCCCAGAGCGATCGCCAGCAGGTCTCTCTCGTCCGAGTCTGCGAGCGTCCGCGGAGCGTGCAGGAACAATTGCTCCCGCACGTCATCGCTGAGGTGTTGAAAGTGCTGCATGTCTCTTCTTTCCGTAACCGATGGCAATTCCACGTCTCAGTCCCCCTCACCTTTTTCGGGTGTAGCTTCCGATCCCCCGATCGGCCCCGACCTGCACTTTCAGTGTCTTCCTGCTCGCGTTCGCATCTTCTCGACAATCTCCGTAATGAACGCCGAAACGGAATTCAACTGCACTACATACGACCAGTAGTCCGGATGAGTTCCCGTCAACGACGCCGAGGCCCGTTCGATCCGAGCCAATTGCGCGTCGAGTACCGATCCCCACTCCGCCACCAACCCGTGATTGACGGCAAACATCTGCGCATCCTTCAAACGGAAGCGAACCTGCCGCTCTTTCTCGGTCGGATCCGCCCGAACAGCCCGAAGTGTGGACAACCTGTCTGTCACAGCGTCGACGCAGGCCTCCGCCTCGGCCAGGTGCACCCGCGCTTCTGCCATCAAGGCCAACGCGTGCTCGGGATTGCCCGCTGCCAAAGCCTCCACTGCTTCTTTCAAGTCCGCATCTGCCTGGCCGATATGTTCACGACTCCGACCGCTGTTGTTCACCAGATCAGCGGAACTCGCGGCGTTGAACTCGCGAAGCAACGCCGAGTACGCCGGATCGAGGCGGTCGACTCGCGTTCGAACAGCAGCCAACCTGGTCGAGACCGCGGATACCGTCATCTGCGCGTGCCGTTGCGTGGACGGGGCTTGCGCTAACGCTTCTTGAAGCGCAGCGGCTGCAGCTCGAACGTGTTCGGCCTCTACGCGGATGGCGTCGGCGCGCTCGTTTCGCTCCGCCTGCGCAAGTGCCATGAGGGCGCTATCCAAGTGCTCCGCAGAAGTCACCACCGACGGATACTCGGAAAAGTGCTGATCAGCGTCGTCCAACGCACGGCGAGCCGCATCCGCCGCCGCACGCGCCTGATGGCCGAGCACCGGAATGGTCGACATCGTCGCGGTTGCCTGCTCGAGGTGCGCGCGATTTCCGTTGTAGAACGCGTCGATACTCTGAGCCGCCGACACCAGCTCGGCTACCGACTTCTCGAAGGCAGCGGTTGCAGTGCGGGCGTCGCGATGGAGAGCCTGGTCATTTCCGTATCGCTCGCTCGTGGCCAGGTAGTTCGACACCGCTTCGTAGCACTTTTCGCGAATCGGCTTCCAGGCCTGGCCCAGGCCACGCTCCGGAAACAGCTCACTCGACGCCTTGACCGCCGCCGCCGCGATGGTCTGTCGCTTGTCCATGTCGAGGAACGCCGAGACCATCGCAGTCTGTGCTTCCCGAGCACGACTGATCGACTCCTCCACGCTAACCCCCCGATTCAAGCGCTCCGACCATCTGCCCACCACGATTGAATCCTACGGGTCCGACGCGTACGGACTCCGTTTCGATTTCCACTGTTACCGCGGCCACACCCGAAGTGCCGTTAGGGTGGAGGAGGTAAACACATTCCCAAGACGGCCATCCGTCGTCGCGGGCCATGTCTCTTCTCTTGAAAGGACCCCTGAATGGGCGTCAGCTTGACCAAAGGCGGCAATGTCTCTCTCACGAAGGAGGCCCCGAACCTGACCGCAGTGACTGTCGGCCTGGGTTGGGACGCACGTTCCACCACCGGCGCGGCCTTCGACCTCGACGCCAGCGCAATCGGCGCCGGCGCAGACAAGAAGTCCGTCTCCGACCAGCACTTCATCTTCTTCAACAACCTGCGTTCGCCCGACGGCTCGATCGAGCACAAGGGTGACAACACCGACGGCGAAGGCGAAGGTGACGACGAGCAGATCGACGTGAACCTCGCCGCTGTTCCGGCCAACATCGAGAGCGTTGTCTTCCCCGTCTCGATTTACGACGCAGAAGCACGCTCGCAGTCCTTCGGCCAGGTCCGCAACGCGTACATCCGCGTCGTCGACAAGTCCAACGGCAACGAGCTCGCTCGCTACGACCTGTCCGAAGACGCGTCCACCGAGACCGCAATGGTCTTCGGCGAGCTGTACCGCAACGGTGCAGAGTGGAAGTTCCGCGCAATCGGCCAGGGCTACGCCTCAGGCCTCGCGGGCATCGCTCGCGATTACGGCGTCAACGTCTGATCCTCGGCCTTGCCGATGAGCTGACCAATGGGAGGGTTCCGCAGTACGCTGTGGAACCCTCCCCGGCTTCGTCTCAACTGCGGTGAGATTGCCGCTGCAGTAGCCACTCTGCATTGACCAACTAGAAAGGGCCACGCTCCGTGGTACTGCGAATATTCGGTTTATCCATCGTGATTTCGATCATCGCGATGATCGTTGCGTTCATCTACGGCGGCCCCGAGGCACTATTCCTCGTTGTCATCCTGTCGATTCTGGAAATTTCGCTTTCCTTCGACAATGCCGTCATTAACGCCACCGTCCTGCGAAGGATGAGCGACTTCTGGCAAAAGATCTTCCTTACCGTCGGCATCGTCATCGCGGTGTTCGGTATGCGTTTGGTATTCCCACTCGTCATCGTGTGGGCAGCGTCGGGCCTGGGCCCGGTCGCGGCACTCGACCTCGCACTGAACCCGCCCGCCGACGACGCCGCCTACTTCCCCAACGGCGATCCGAGCTACGAAACCCTGATCACCGACGCGCATCCGACCATTGCTGCATTCGGTGGCATGTTCCTGCTGATGTTGTTCCTCGGCTTCATCTTCGAAGAGCGTGAGATCACGTGGCTGTCCTGGCTCGAGAAGCCCCTTGCGCGCATTGGCAAGCTGGATCAGCTCTCCGTCGTCGTTGCCGGGCTCGTCCTGGTTCTGGCAGGTTCGTTCCTCGCCGCCGACGACAAAGTCACCACGGTCATGATCTCGGGTGTCCTGGGCATGATCACCTACATCGCCGTCAACGGACTGGGTGAACTGTTCAACCTGCCGGAAGAAGGCGAAGAGGAAGAGACCACTAAGTCCGGCGGTCCCACCGAGTTCGCGAAAGCCACCGGTAAAGCCGGCTTCTTCCTGTTCATGTACCTCGAGGTCCTCGACGCGTCCTTCTCCTTCGACGGCGTCATCGGCGCCTTCGCGATCACTGCGGACCCGATCATCATCGCCCTGGGCCTCGGCTTCGTCGGCGCGATGTTCGTTCGTTCCATCACCGTGTTCCTGGTCCGCAAGGGCACGCTGTCGGACTACGTCTACCTCGAGCACGGCGCCCACTGGGCCATCGGCGCTCTGGCCATCATCTTGATGGTGTCCATCGGCGTTCACGTCAACGAGATCATCACCGGCCTCGTCGGTGTCTTCTTGATCGGCGCAGCCTTCATCAGCAGCGTCGTGCGAAACAAGAAGCTCGAAAAGGAAAATCCGAAACTCGACGAGAGCACTCCCGCCACCGTCTGAGTTTGATTAGTACAAACGCCCGCGACCTATTGGTCGCGGGCGTTTTGCATTGTCCTGGCCTGAATTGTTCGTGAGTGCACACAACTCGGACTCCGAGTGCACATTCCGCCATCTCCGGCGGAGTTGTGTGCACTCGCAGCTACCGACAGGACACGGCAGATTTGGTTAGCCGAACAGGGAGCCGAGGCTTCCGGTACCGCCGCCCGTGCCGTCGTCGGGTGCGACAGTGACAGTGGCCTGGTCGGTGGAGGGATCGACGGCGCCCTGACCGGAGTAATCGGCCGTGATGGTGCGCTCGCCCGCCGTACGCGGCGTCCACGCGACGGTGGCAGTGCCGTCGGCGCGGACTGCAGCGGTGCCGACAACGGTGTCACCGTCCTTGAATGTGACGGTTCCGCCGGCGCCGCCGGGGAGCACTGTTGCCGTCAGGCTGGTGGAGGTACCGACCTTCGCCCCGGCGACGGGGGTGAGGGTCACGGCGGAGGTCGCGTTGTGTTCAGAGACGTTCACTGTCCGCGGCGCGGACTGCGAGCCGTTAGCGAAGTCACTGCCGAGGAATTTGGCAGTCAGGCTGTGCTCGCCCACGACGCTGGGGTTCCACACCGAGGTAGCGGCCCCCTCGGCGTTCACGGCACCCTGGCCGAGTTTGGTTGTGCCGTCGTAGAACTCGACGACGTTGCCCGGTGCGCCGCCGGTAACGGTGGCGGTCAGGGTGGTCGGCGCGCCGAGTCGGGCGCCGGCCACCGGGGCGAGAGTCGTGGAGGAGGCACTCTTGGCGAGCATGATCGAGGGGCCTCGGGTGCTGTAGTTCCCGCTGCCGAGCGATCCCCCGTAGTCCATACCGGTGTTCAGCGCGGTGCCGCGGGCGCAGTCGGCACCGACCGTGTAGCTGACGCTGAATGTGGGAGACCGGTGAAAGCCGGGGCGATTCTGGACAACCCAGTCGGTAACGCCCCAGGACGCGCGGACGTAGCCGGAGCCGTTGCCTTCGTCGGCTACAACCTCGGGATTGTCGACTGGGTAGTCACTGTTGCCGCTCATCTTGGCCGAACCGGGGACGTACGTCAGGCAGGACGGATGGCGATCTTTGACGTTGTAGATGAACTCGTCAACCCAACTGGTGCGTCGGAAGTTCGTGGTGACTGTGATGGTGTCGCCCACAGCGGGAGTGCCGTTGCTGACAACTCGGGTGAAAGACGAACTGCCGTCACTGAATTCGAGTGTTGACGTGCCGGCGCTGGCGATACCGGCCCCCACGAAGGTGAGTGCGCCGACTGCGATGATGGACGTCGCACCCGCGACGCCACGCCTGATTGCCTGATGTGCCATGGGATTTCCTTTTCAGTCGAAGATGCGACCGTCATAAGTCGTGGTCGGAGAAAGAACGAGACCGGACTCCGGCGCCTTCGGGGAGGCACCGGAGCCCGGGCTTGGGGGGCGGGGTTCCGCCAGATTCTTCAATCGAGTGCAAGTTGTGGCCGAAACCCTGCGTTACCTACTAGCTGCCGAACAGGTTGCCGAGGCTGCCCGTACCACCGGTGCCGCCGCCGATGCCGCCGGATGCGACGGACACCGTGGCGTTGCCAACGGAACCGTTAGCCAACGTTGTACCAGCGAATTCGACGGTGATGGGGCGTTCACCGGCGGTTGCCGGAGTCCACGTGAGCGTCGCGGTCCCGTTGGCGTCGAGAGTGCCCTGGCCGATCACGGTGGTGTCGTCGTAGAACTTGACCGGGTTACCTACTGCACCACCGGAGACGGTGGCGGTCAGGGCGATCGGCTTGCCGACGACGGCTCCGGCGACCGGTGCGATGGTGGTGGTGGTCGCGTTCTTACCGGCTGTGACTGACGGACCCTGATACCCGTAATAGCCGGCGCCAAGTGAGCCGTTGTAGTCCAGGCCGGTCACCAATGCGGTACCGCGGGCGCAGTCGGTGCCGACCTTGTATTGCACGCTGAAGACGGGGCCCGGCACGTTCTGCTTGTTGACCCAGGCGCCGGTGTTGTCGGTGATCGTGGCGGTGCCCGTCCGCGGATTGGTGTCCCGATCTGGGACGACGACCGCGTCGAAGTGGATGCCGTTCATCGTGGCTGAGTCGGGGACATAGGTCAGGCAGGGAGCATGAGTATCCGAGACCGACGTGATGGTCTCGACCTTCGAGTCCGTTCGCTTGAACGTGGTTGTGACCGTGATGGTCTCGCCGGCAGCGGGGGTGGCATTGCTGACGGTGCGGGTGAAGGTGGTGTAGTAGTCATTCCAGGTGATCGAGGTGGAGTCTGCGCCGGCAACTCCGGTGCCGATCAGTGCCAGTGCGCCCATCGCGAGTGATGTTGCCGCGCCGACTGCGATGCCGCGTTTCGTTGATCGAAATGCCATGGGTGTTCCTTTGGTCGGTGTCAGGGTTCGGGTGTCATCCGTTCCGGCCGAAGCGATGACGGCGGAAACGGAGAGCTGCTTCGCTAGGAACCGAACAGGGATCCGAGGCTGCCGGTGCCGCCGCCGCCGGGACCCTCGTTATTCAAGTAGCCGACCGTGATGCCGGGGCCCTGGGAGTAGTAGCCGCCGAAGCCGAGCGAGCCGTTGTAGTCCATACCGGTAACGAGGACTCTTCCGCGGACGCAGTCGGCGCCAACCTTGTAGCTGACGCTGAAGACTGGGTTGAATGCGGGCTGGTTCTTGACGACCCACTCGTTGGGTCCGAAGTCGACGCTGACGAGCGCGTCGCGGCCGGGAACCGAGCCGTCGTCGACCTGCTGCGGGACGACCGGGGTCTCGTTCATCTTGGCTGAGCCTGGAACGTAGGCCAGGCAGGAGTCATGCCGGTCCTTGATGTTCAACAGGCGTTCCTCGGTGCCGTTGGTTCGCTGAAATTTTGTGGTGATCGTGATGATCTCGCCCGCGGCGGGCGTGCTGTTGCTGACAGTGCGGGTGAAGGTGGTGTAGTAATCAGCCCAGGTGGTCGTGCCTGGGGCGGCAGCGGCGACGCCGGTACCGAAAAGTGCCAGTGCGCTGGCCGCGCAGGCCGTTGCCGCGCCGACTGCAATGCCGCGTGTGATCGCTCGTGATGTCATGAGGGGTTCCTTCGGTCGCAGCTGTGCGACCGTCGAAATCGAGGTCACAGCGATGGTTGGGGTTTGTTCGGATCTACCTGACGGGATCGTGGACCGTGCCGATCATCGTGGACAACGTGATCATGAGTTCCCCCTTAATCGGCACGTTTGGTTCTCGCTACCGCGCAGTAATGTCTCGTATGGGGCAATTTCTATCACAGTAAGTAAGACAAATGTCCAGTATTGGAAAAGAGGATAAATCCTCAAATGCGAGTAGCGCTGTGAAACCCGCATTCGGGGATCTCCCACGACTTATTTGGCGCCCACCAGATCATTCGAGGTGTACGTCGAGACTCCGACTACAAGGGGCCGCCAACCGTGCGAACTACTACGTTGCCAGTCCCGCTCGCGCTACGGCACCGGCAAACAATGCCGTCACTGCCGCGCCCATAGCCGCCTGATCCACTTCTTCCGGGTCAACGGAATGTTCGAGGACCAGTCCGGAGATCAAGGCCATCAAGGAGATTGCGGTGGTGCGTACGTCGAAGGAGTTGTCGACGCCCCACTCGCGGGCTCGTTCACCGATCAACTCGACCAATTGACTACGCAGGTGCCGACGCTCACGGAGATACGCCTGGGCGATCTGCGGATCCCGTCCGGCGAGAACTCCGAACTCGAGAACCAGCAGTGACCATCCCGGATCGTCGACCATCGATGCTGCGATGGCTTCGCCACCTTTACCTGCTGCGTCGGAGGGTCCCATCCCGGCTATCTCGCCGAGCACACGGCCGGCCAATTCGAGGGATCGCTGGGCGAAGAGTTCGGCAAACAGGTCCTGTTTGGATTCGAAATTGGAGTAGACGGCCCCCTTGGTGAAGCCTGCACGTCGGGCAACTTCGGTGAGACGTGCAGCACTGAATCCTTGCTCCGCAAACTCTTCCGCTGCAGCGTCGAGCAGTCTTTGCCGCACAACGTCGCGTCCGGGGCGGGTTGCCGGCACGAAGTCCTCTTGACGGGAATCAGTCACGATACCTAGAGTATTCAATACCTCGGGTATCGACAAGCTCTTTACTTTCGACAAGATCAGGACTCATCGTGACCACTACACTTCCGGCACCGAACCCATCCACCGACGAACACCACCACGACAACCTGCTGGTGAAATACGGCGCCACCAAAGTCATGGCGGGGTTGTTCGTCGGCGTGCTCCTACTGCAGATGGGCTTCATCCTCAGTTACGTCGCCGCGTTCCATCAGCCGACGCCCCGCGACATCGAAATCGCGGTCATCGCGGATCAGGGAATTCCCGCGGGCATGGACCAGCAGGTCGCCGACAAGCTCAACGCTATCGACGGCAGCCCACTGAGTGCCCAGGTCATCGACAACACCGCCACAGCCCGTCGGATGCTCCACGACCGCGAGATCCAGGGCGCATTTGTCATCAGCCCGGTGGGTCCCGACATGCTGATCACTGCCAGTGCCGGTGGCAGTTCCATCGCGACGTCGCTCGAAGCAGTCTTCACCCAGGTCGAGCAGAGCCAGAACCGGGAGTTCGTCGTGCGCGACGAGATCCCCGTTGGCGCTCACGACAATCGTGGCCTCTCCGGCTTCTACCTCGCCGTCGGCTGGGTCGTCGGCGGGTATCTCTTCGCCGCGGCAATCGGATTGTTCATCGGTGCACCGAAGACTCTCCGCCAGGCCGGCGCCCATACCGGCGTCATCGCGATCTACTCGATCATCTCGGGAGCGTTGGGCGCGCTCATCACCTCGCACGTGCTCGGCACGTTTGCCGGGCATTGGTTGCCGCTCTGGATCCTGGGCAGCGCCGTCGTGTTCGGCACGGCGATGTTCACCCTCGGATTGCGTGCCGCTATCGGCATTCTTGCAGTTCCGCTGGCCATCGCAGTGTTTGTCATCCTCGGCAACCCCAGCGCCGGAGGCGCTTTCGGGCCCAACATCATTCCGTCGTTCTACGCTGCCATCGGCCGCTGGATCACGCCCGGCGCCGGCACCGAAGGCGTCCGCAGCATCGTGTACTTCAACAACGTCGGAATCGGTCAACCTGCCTTGACGCTCTTCCTGTACGCCCTGATCGGCGCCGGCCTTCTCTTTGGATTCACGTTGCGCCAAACCCGAAAGTCGCGGGGCACGTTACCGACTCCGGATGTCGCAATCGTCGACTAGTCCTACTCTGGAATCCATGACGAGCCTCCTCCACCCCAACGCCTCGCACGTCGCCGAGACCTTGATCGCTCGCGGTCACCACGGCGTCATAGTCACGCAAGCGGACGCGACGCACACTGCCGAAGAAGCCGCGGCAGCTGTTGGGGTGGAGGTTGGCGCAATCACGAAGTCGCTTGTCTTCCTTCTCGACGACGACCCGGTGTTATTGCTGGTCTCGGGCGCGCATCAAGTCAATCTGAAGGCCACCGGTGAACGTCTCGAAGGCACGCTGACGCGCGCTCCGCTGGAGCTGGCAAAGTCTGCGACGGGTCAGCCCATCGGCGGAGTTGCGCCCCTCGGACACCCCACCAACCTGCCGACCTACGTCGATACGGCTCTCGCGCAATACCCGATTTTGTGGGCCTCTGCAGGTCACCCCAATACTGTTTTCCGGACGACGTATCCGGAACTTCTGCGAATCACAGCAGGCCTCGCCGTCGAGATGGACTGATCGCCTACAGCCCACACACCGCGACTGCGTCCTATAGTTGGGCGAATATCCTTGCGTCCTACCCGGAGAGTCCCAGTTGACTGACACCACGCCCCGAACATCCGAGTTGTCCACCGGCATCTGTGCCGCCGACTACCGTGCCGCACTAGGTCGCCACCCGGCGGGAGTCACTGTTGTCACTCTCAACTCCGGTACCGGCCCAGTAGGTTTCACTGCCACCTCGTTTTCCTCGGTGTCTCTCGAACCTCCGCTCGTCTCGTTCAACATCGCGGAGACGTCGTCGAGCATCACTGCGCTCAAGGCCGCCGAATCATTGGTGATCCACCTGCTCGGCGAGCATCAGCAGCATCTGGCCCAGCGTTTTGCGCGTAGCGCTGATCAGCGTTTTGCCGACGAATCACTATGGGCGGTACTCGATACCGGCGAGCCCGTGCTGCACGGCACCCCCAGTTGGATGCGGGTCACGGTCGATCAGCTGATTCCGGTTGGCGACCACACCTTGGTCATCGGACTGGTCACGCGCGTCCATGCCGACGAGGACGACGACTCCGCTGCAGCGCCGTTGCTCTATCACGAGGGCAAGTACTACCGCCCCACACCGCTGAGCGAATAACCAAGCCGCAGGGCGAATAACACACAATGAGGGCCTCACCGAAGAATCCGGTGAGGCCCTCATTGTGTGAAAGAACTTACAGCGCTACGTACTTGGTATCGAGGTACTCGTCGATACCTTCGGTTCCGCCTTCACGGCCGAAGCCCGATTCCTTGACGCCACCGAACGGTGCTGCAGCGTCGGAGATCGCGCCGCGGTTCACGCCGACCATGCCGGTGTCCAGCTTGGCCGAGACGCGCATCGCACGGTCGATGTCGCGGGTGTAGAAGTACGCCACCAGACCGAATTCGGTGTTGTTGGCTGCCGCAACGGCTTCGTCTTCGGTATCGAAACCGACTACGGCTGCAACGGGTCCGAAGATCTCTTCCTTGAGCAGGCGCGCATCGGCGGGAACCTGATCGAGGACCGTCGGGGTGAAGAAGAAGCCGGGGCCTTCGGGTGCCGATCCACCGGTGCGAACGCGAGCGCCCTTGGACACGGCGTCATTGACGAGTCCGGTGACGGTTGCGAGCTGCTTGGTGTTGATCAGCGGTCCGATGTTGGTACCCTCGGCGTCGCCGGCGCCCACCTTCAGTGCAGCGACCTTGGCCGTGAACTTCTCGGTGAACTCTTCGCGGACCGAGTTGGCGACGTAAATGCGGTTGGCTGCGGTGCACGCCTCGCCGCCGTTACGCATCTTCGCGATCATGGCTCCGTCGACAGCGGCGTCGATGTCGGCGTCCTCGAACACGATGAACGGAGCGTTGCCACCCAGTTCCATGGACGTACGGAGCAACTTGTCAGCCGCATTGCGCACCAGCAGCTTTCCGACGCCGGTGGAGCCGGTGAAGGTGATCTTGCGCAGACGTGCGTCTTCCATCAGCGGTCCACTGATGGATGCCGCGTCGGAGGTCGGGAGGATGGAGAGCACGCCGTCGGGCAGACCGGCGTCGGCAAACACCTGACCGAGAAGCTGCATGGTCAGCGGAGTGTCCTCAGCCGGCTTGACGATGATGGTGCAACCGGCAGCCAGGGCCGGTCCGATCTTGCGAGTTCCCATGGCCAGCGGGAAGTTCCACGGAGTGATCGCGAGGACCGGTCCGACGGGACCCTTGGTGACGAGGATGCGACCGTTGCCGGCCGGAGCCTGCGTGAAGCGTCCACCGATGCGGACTGCTTCTTCGCTGAACCAGCGCAGGAACTCGCCGCCGTAGTTGACCTCACCGCGTGCCTCGGCCAACGACTTACCCATTTCCAGGGTCATCATCAGCGCGAAGTCCTCGGCGCGGGCATGCAGCAACTCGAATGCACGACGCAGGATCTCGCCACGGACGCGAGCGGGCGTTGCAGCCCAATCTTCCTGTGCCGCAGCAGCAAGGTCGAGTGCGCGGATGCCGTCAGCGGCAGTGGCGTCGGCTACCTGAGCCAACTCTTCACCGGTTGCCGGGTTATAGACCGCAAAGGTCTTCTCAGCAGGAACGAGCTTGCCGCCCAGCCAGATGCCCTTGGGTACAGAATCGAGAAGTTCCGAGACGTTCGACATGTCAGTTCTCCTGTGCAGCAGTGCGAATAGCGGTTTCGAGGACGGTCAGTGCGTCGTCGAGCAGCTCCTCGGAGATAACCAGCGGCGGGAGCAGACGGACGACGTTGCCGTAGGTACCGCAGGTCAGGATCACGACACCGGCTGCGAGGCAAGCGCCGGCGATCGCCTTCGTGATATCAGCGTCCGGCTCCTGTCCGCCGGGCTTGACGAACTCGATGGCGAGCATGGCGCCGCGGCCACGAACGTCACCGATGACGTCGAGTTCCTTGGCCAGCGCGTTGATTCGGCTGACGACGGTGCTCTCGATTGCGCGTGCGCGAGCAGCCATGTCGAGTTCACGCATCTGGTCGATGGACGCCAATGCTGCAGCGCAGGCGACAGGGTTGCCGCCGTAGGTGCCGCCGAGGCCGCCCGGGTGGACTGCGTCGATGAGCTCTGCGCGGCCGGTGACAGCTGCGAGCGGCATGCCGCCGGCAATGCCCTTGGCGAGCGTCATCAGGTCGGGGACGATGCCCTCGTGGTCGCTGGCGAACCAGGAACCGGTGCGAGCGAAGCCGGTCTGGACCTCGTCGGCGATGAAGACGATGCCGTTTTCCTTGGCCCAGGCGACGAGCGTCGGCAGGAATCCTTCTGCGGGAACGATGAATCCGCCCTCGCCCTGGATGGGCTCGATGAGAATGGCTGCAGTGTTGGCTGCGCCGACCTGCTTCTCGATCATCGTGATGGCGCGCTGTGCAGCCTGCTCACCGGTGATCTTGGAGCCGTCGTAGTTGAGGCCCTCACGGAAGGGGTAGGACATCGGAACGCGGTAGACCTCGGGAGCGAACGGGCCGAAGCCGCTCTTGTACGGCATGGACTTGGAAGTCAGTGCCATCGTGAGGTTGGTGCGGCCGTGGTACGCGTGATCGAAGACGACAACTGCGTCGCGGCCCGTTGCGTGGCGGGCGATCTTCACGGCGTTCTCGACAGCTTCTGCACCGCTGTTGAACAGAACGGAACGCTTCTCGTGGTCACCGGGGGTGAGCTCTGCCAGACGCTCGGCAACCTCGACGTAGCCCTCGTACGGCGCGATCATGAAGCAGGTATGCGTGAAGTGCGCGACCTGGTCCTGGACTGCGGCAACGACGGCCGGGTTGGACGCGCCGACGCTGGTCACGGCAATGCCGGCACCGAGGTCGATCAGCGAGTTGCCGTCGACGTCGACGATGACGCCGCCGTCTGCATCGGCAACGTAGACCGGGAGGGTGGATGCGACGCCGGCGCCGACAACCTTCTTACGACGCTCTGCGAGCGCAGCCGAGCGCGGGCCCGGGAACTCCGTGACGATGCGACGTTCCTGCGGAAGCCTGTATTCGATTGCACTCATGTGACCACCCTCTCTGTTTGTGTATTGCATTCGAGTATGCGACGCGCGAACCGGTCCGAGCCCTGCCGAAATGGACATCCTCTGGTTCAGGCCTACTCCATATCGGCATCGGCCGCTAGCCTTACTCAGGTGACAGTTCCGATCTCGTGGCTACTACTCCAGCGGCACCTCTCGCTGAAACTGCTGACCAACCGCAGTGCGTCTACGCAGCCGGTGACGTTTGCGCAGGCCACCGAGCTGACAGACCCCACTCCCTGGCTTTCCGGCGGCGAGTTGGTCCTCACTACCGGGCTTGCTTTGGTGGGCGCGAGCACCGGCGACTACACCGAGTACATCGACCGGCTGGCCGCCGCAGAAGTATCGGCTCTGGGTTTCGGAACGGGGCTTTCCCACGAGGCTGTGCCGCCGGACCTGCTGACAGCGGCCGAAAACCGGGGACTGCCGGTCCTCGAAGTACCGTTCACCACCCCGTTCGCGGCAGTGACACGCGCGGTGATGACCCGCTTGAGCCAGCAGGAATACGAGTCGGTCTTGCGCGCGGCGGAGGTGCAGACGCGTATCACCCGGGTTGCGTTGCGCGGCGGTGTATCCGCGATCGTGCGTGAGTTGGCTGCAGCCACAAAAACTTCGGTCGCGTTTGTGGGCGATCGACTCACTGCGGTGCACCCCACCAATCACAAGGCGCTCATCGCCGAGGTGCGCGCGGTAGCCGCCACCACCCGAGATCCCAACGCTCCGGCATCCATCTCGCAGAGCACTCCCGAGCGAACTTTAACTCTCTCCCCTGTCGGAGTGAGCGGCAGTTGGCACGGCTATCTCGCGATGGCCGGCACCGGACCGCTGAACAACATCGACCGAGTTCTCCTCGGACATGCCGTCTCGCTACTCACCTTGGAATTGGAGAAGCCGGTACGACTGCGCGCCGAGCGAACCCGGTTGAACTCCATGGCATTCGGGCTCCTTCTGGACGGACGAATCCCCGACGACAACGTCCCGTCGTATCTGGACGAGGCCGGCGACACCAACGGGTTTGTTCGCGTGGTCCATGTCCGCGGATCTGCTCTGAGCTCAGTTCTGCGGGAATTCGACAACGCGCTCGCCCGCGCCGGCCGACCAATTTTTGCTCAAGTCGACTCCACCGCGCTCACGGTTCTCCTGCGGGGCACCGACACCGTGGAGACCGCGAAAACCTTTCTCGCACAACTCTCCCCCAGCGAGGCCAAGGCCGTACGCGCCGGGATCAGCACGGCACACCGATTGCTCGACGCGCCACGCGCGCTGATCCAGGCACGGGCCGCAGCCAATCTCACGACCGCCACCGAGCGCATCATCGAGTTCGACGCTCTCACCGGTTCCACGATTCTAGCGTCCGAACCTGCCCGGGAAGCTCTTGTGGCCCTGGCTGCCAACACCATTCCGATATTGACCGAACATGACCAGGCACATGGAACCTCACTCACGGTCTCTCTGCGCGCCTATCTCGAAGCGAACGGCCAATGGGAGTCCGCTGCAGCCGAACTCGGCGTGCACCGGCACACCCTCCGAGGTCGCATCACACGCATCGAAGAACTGCTGCGATGCGACCTCGGTCAGGCGAGAGTCAGGGCTGAACTATTGCTCTCGCTACTCGCTTGGGAGAGCCGCTGAGCTGAAACTCGATGCACCTCGAACGAGAAGTTCGAGTTCGGCGTCGACAGTGCACAGCTTTGCCGTGTCCAGTGCCCCACTACGGCGGACGCTGGTCATCAGAGCCGTGAACCTGTGCAAGGCTTCGGGATTGGCAGCCTTCCACAGCTCGACAACACCCTCGACACCTTCGCCGAGCGCTCCCGACACCAGGTCCGCGAAACGCGCAGTCAAGCGTGCGTGAACGGCGGCGCTACCCATGACCTCCCAATGCGAGGCTCCGGCAGCAACTTCGACGCCGCCGAGTACATCGCCCAGATCGAGCGCTACCGAAAGCTCGCGGTAGAGCGCAGCAGCGGCCGGGGCCGTCGTATTCTCTTGCAACGCAATGTCAGCCAGCGCCAAGGCTCCGAAGGACCCGTTGATGCGTTCGTTCGCCGACAGCCCACGAGTGAGCTCTCGGACGGGCGCCGACCACCGGTCGATGTCAGCGCGGGGGTTCACGATGAACCGTCCGGCAGCTCCCGGCCGGCGCAGTACCCAGCTCATTTCCGATTCCAGCAACTGCTGCAGGCGGTCGAGGGACTTCAACTGATCGCCGGCGCTGAGATCCGAATTCAGAATCTCGCTGCGCAGATCCTCGGTACCGAGAACTTCACTCACCACGGCATAGGCAAGTGCAGCTTCCGGGCTGTGTACTCCCAGATGCTCTTCCAAACGGAACAGCGCACCTGGTCCGACGCGGTTGACCAGTTCGTCGACCACGGAGGTGATGATGATGTCGCGTCCGAGCCGATGCGACTGCACAGCGTCAGGCGCGGCCTCGACGACCGAAGACGGGAAGTACTGCGGAAGTCGATCGGCAAAAATCTGATTGTCGGGGACTGCCGAAGCGCCCAGCTCGGCGGTGAGGACGTTCTTCGACTGAGCAACCAGCACAGCAAGTTCGGGCCGCAGGAGACCCTGGCCTGCCTGAGCGCGGACGGCAAGCGCCTTGGCGTCCGGCAGGGATTCTTCGACCCGCTTCATGGCGCCGGCCGAGACAAGATCCTCGATCAGTCGTTCGTGCTGATCGAGCAGTGCCGGAGCGCGATGCTCGGCCAGACTGATCGCCAGCGTTTGGTCGGCACTGGCTTTCAGGACCGAGTCTGCTACCTCGTCCTGAGCGGCAGCAAGGAGTGCATTCCGGGAGGTTGCGTCCAGCGCCGCCAACGCGATCTTGATGTTGACCTCACGGTCGGACGTCGCGACACCGGCAGCGTTGTCGATGAAGTCAGCGTTGATTCGTCCACCGGCAGCGGCATATTCGATGCGTGCACGCTGCGTGAATCCGAGGTTGCCGCCCTCGCCCACCACGCTCGCGCGCAGTTCGTCGGCGCTGACGCGCACACCGTCGTTGGACGGGTCGGCAGCGTCGACATTGCTTTCCGCCGACGCCTTCACATACGTGCCGACGCCACCGTTCCACAACAGATCCACCGGGGCGCACAGGATGGCCCGGATCAGTTCTTGCGGGGTCAACGATTCCGCGGTGATTCCGAGTGCTGCACGGGCTTCTGTGGGCAGAGAAATCGACTTCGCACTGCGCGGCCAGACGCCGCCACCTTCGGACATCACGGTGCGATCGAAGTCGTCCCACGACGAGCGCGGCACAGTGAACAGGCGAGCGCGTTCGGTGAACGTCGCCTCGGTGTCGGGGTTCGGGTCGATGAAGATGTGACGGTGATCGAAGGCCGCGACCAGACGGATCTTGTGCGAGAGCAACATTCCGTTGCCGAACACGTCGCCGGACATGTCGCCGATACCGGCCACAGTGAACGGATCGGTGTCCACGTCGAGGTCACGTTCGGCGAAGTGACGCCTCACAGCCACCCACGCGCCGCGCGCGGTAATGCCCATTGCCTTGTGGTCGTAGCCGGCGCTGCCACCGGAAGCGAAGGCGTCGCCGAGCCAGAATCCGCGCTCGACCGCGATGCCGTTGGCCACATCGGAGAACCGAGCGGTTCCCTTGTCCGCCGCTACAACGAGGTACGAGTCCTCACCGTCGTATTCGACAATTTCCGCCGGGCGCACCAGTTCGCCGTCGACGATGTTGTCGACGACGTCGAGGAGGCCGCGAATGAAGGTGCTGTACGACTCCTGCACCTGTACCGGTGTCGGAGAAGATGTTCCGCGAACAACAAACGCACCCTTGGCTCCGGACGGAACGATGGGCGAGTTCTTGACACTCTGGGTCTTCATGAGGCTCAGGGCCTCGGTACGGAAATCTTCGTAGCGGTCGGACCAACGCAAACCGCCGCGCGCCACCGAGGAACTACGCAGATGCACACCCTCGACATTGGGTGCGCTGACGTAGATTTCGCGGAACGGCACAGTCTTCTGCGGAGTCGACAGCAACTGCGAATCGATCTTGAACGATGCGTACGGCAACGACTGACCGGCGTCGCCCCGCAGGTACCAGTTGGTGCGCAGGGTGGCCTGCAGGAACGAGCGCACGCCGCGCAGGACGCGGTCCTCGTCGAGAGTATCTGCGCCATCGACGGATTCGTCGATCGCAGCAACAGCAGCAGCAGTTGCCACCTCACGATCCGAAACCGCCGGATCGAACCGCGCGGTGAACAGGTCAACGGCCTGACGAACGAACAGCGGCTTGGCGCCGAGCACTCCGACGATGTAGCTCTCGGACAATCCGATGCGAGCCTGAGCGAGGAAACGGCACGCGGCGCGCAGCAACTCTGCGTCGCGCCAGGTGATGTCCGCTCGGCCGATCAGGCTGGAGAAGGCGTCCATGCTGGTCGAACCGGCAATGACCGCTTCGAAAGCGTCTGCCATCTTTTCCAGGGCGCTGCCGTCGAAAGTGCTTGGCTCGAAGGTGAAATGGTGCGCCGAACCCAAGACTGTCGGAAGCGGGCGGTGCGTCGACACTCGAAGTCCGAGGGATTCGAAGTTCTCACACAGGTCCGAGAGGGAGGGCTCTCCGGACGGCCAGAGCACTACACAGGTCAGATCTTCGCCGCGGCGGAAGACGAGCCGTTGGCCCGCTGCGGCCAACTCGGCTACCAACTCGAGAGCTGGATCGTGCGATCGATCACCACCTGATGATGCATTCGATACTGCTGCCGCGCTCTTGGTCGCCGATACTGTGCTCGCCATTGAACACCCTCCTGGAATTATTGGATCCGAACCTTTTCAGTGTTGCGTGGATCACGGGAGAGAGGTCGTGCCCGATGGGAGTACCAACCCCCATCGGGCACGACATTTCGGCAGTTGCAGTTCGATCAGTCGCCCAACCTGATGGGAGCGAGGTCCTCGAACACGTCGCCAGGCCCGGGATTCTCGGCCGGCGAGGCTCCGCCGAGATGGTTCACGACGCCCCACACCGCGTTGATCGCAGTCTGGATCGCGCCCTCGGCCCAACCCGCTGTCCAGGAAATATCGTCACCGGCGAGGAAGATGCCGCGGTGTCGCGGCTCCAGATCATTTTGCACGAAATGGGAGAAGAGGCGCTCCTGGTAGCGGTAGTGACCCGGAAGATTCGCTTTGAACGCGCCCATGAAGTCACGCTCGGTTTCCCAGGACAGTGTCACCGGACTGGAGATGATGTGGCTGCGGAAATCCACTCCCGGATAGATCTCCTCCAGCGAGCGCAGCATGATGTTCATCCGCTCGGTCGCGTTAAGTGCCAACAGCTTGAGAGAGTCGTCGGACCACGTGTAGGAGAGGCAGATCAGACCGGGCTTACCCTCACCCTGATCGAGCAGATACGTACCGCGACTCATCCGGTCGGTGAGCGTCATCGATACCGCGTCACGCCCCGTCACGGGATCCTTGTCCTTCCAGAACGGGCGATCCACGAGGACAAAAACCTTGGTCGACCCCATGTAGTGAGTCCGCTCGATGGCTGTCCAGTGGTCGATCGGAAACAGATCGTCGTCACAACGAATGTTGTTGAGAAGCATCCAGCTCTGCACTGTGACAACAGCGCTCACATAGGTTCGGATGTATCCCTCGGAATCGGTCACCGTGTAGTGCCCCGGGTCGGTGCGTCGTAGTTCCGTGACGCGCGGCCGGGTCTTGCCCCCGTTGAGCGAGGAGACAGTTGTACCGGCGGGCCAATGCACCATCTGCTGGGGAGCACGGTTCCACAACCGCAACGGCAACTGCTGCGATCCGCCGACTATGCCGCGATGATCGTCGTCGGCAGCTGTGATGACCACCCGAAGGATCTCGAGGATCGAGTTGGGATAGTCGGTATCCCAACCTCCCGTGCCAAATCCGACCTGCCCGAACACTTCCCGCATGTGGAAGGACTTGAAGTGCTTCGATGCGGCCAGGAATCCGTAGAACGTCTGATCGTCGTACCGCACCACCAGGTCGTTCCAGATCCGCTTGATCTCTGCGGTATCGCGGTCACGGATGGCCTGCTGCAACGGAATCAGATCTGCATGCTCTTCAAGGGTGCGCTGCCAGGCGTGCGCCACCTCGGTGTAGATCGGTGGCAGATCCTCGAGGGTGTGCGCGTAGTGGCTCTCACCCTTGAGGTCGATGACCGTGCTGGGAGTGACCTCAGCGAGCGGGTTCGGGAATTCTTCGGTCTGCAGACCCAGTTGGTTCAGGTAGTGAAAAAGTGTTGTCGACGACGGCGGGAACCGCATCGCGCCCATTTCCGCCACAACTCCTGGGTGCCCGTCGAACTCGACCGAACGCATCCGGCCACCGATTTGATCCGCTTCGTAGACAACCGGTTTGAGGCCGATCTTGAGAAGTTCGTAAGCAGCGAGCATTCCGGCCAGACCTCCGCCGATGACCGCAACTTCGGTTCCCAGCGCCAGATCGGGTACCGAACCCAAGCCCGCCGGATTAGACACGTAGTCGTCGTACGGGAACGGGAAGTCCGGCCCGAACATGGTGAGCGGTGGCTGCGTGCCGGGTTCAGAGGAACTGTCCGGGGCTACGGGAATGGTCATCTGCGGTTCTCCCTGGAAGTGTGAAGATCGGAATAGAGATCGAGCCGTCGATCGTCGAGATGTGTGTTGACAGAACGGGAATGGGCCAGCGAACCAGCCGAGATATCCGCGAAGAGAAGCTCCCGCCCATCGCTCGCGCGCGCCAATTCCCGACCGTCCGGAGATATCGCGCACGAGAGCCCGCAGTAGGTCAGTTCGGTTTCGGCGCCGCAACGGTTGACGTAGGTGAGAAACATCTGACTTTCATAAGCGCGCGCCGGAACCACATGCTGCGCAATGTGTTCGAAGGGCATCATCAGTCCCGTAGGCACGATCAGCCATTGAGTGCCGGCGTCGGCATGCGCACGGACGGCTTCGGGGAACTCGACGTCGTAACAAATCAGCAATCCGCAGCGGAGGCCCTCTAGATCGAACCCGACAACCAAAGTGTCACCGGCAGTGTAGTGCCCACGATCGAATGCTCCGAAGAGATGAGTCTTGCGGTAGTTGGCAAGCGATCGGCCGTCGCGGCCCACCGCCTGCACGCTGTTGTAAATGTCTCTGCCAACCCGTTCGGGATATCCGTACACAACTGCGATGCCGGCACTGCGAGCAATCTCGGCAATGAAATCGAAGATCGGACCGTCTGCCGGTTCGGCGCGCTGCAACACCAGTTCACCGATGTCGTAACCCGTCGCAGACATCTCCGGAGTCACGAGGATGCGTGCGCCTGACGCCGCCGCCTCCTGGGCCGCCGACGCGATGGCGTCGAGGTTGAATTCCACCGAGGCAAATGCGTCCGACGAGGTGAGAGGGCCCTGAAACAGGCCGGCTCGGACGGAATCGACAGGCATGGTGCGCTCCTTCAGGAGTTCCGTGACGCCAATATGTGACGGGGACTACTCATAGCGTGCCCCGTGCCGGCAATCATGTCAACACTTGTTTCCTAAAAGTCAACATGCTTGTCGGTCAAACTCAGGAGACCGAAACCCGCGGCCCCTCCGGCAACGCCGGGTTCAGAACCCACAGAACCCTCGCCGAGGACGCACCTTCCGCTTGAAAGCTGTGGTTGTGCCGAGGGGTGAACGTGAACGAATCCCCGGCCCCCAGAACGACGTCCTCCGCATCCACCGACTCACCGTCCGGGTCAGTTCTCCCACCCTCGAACGATACTCGCAATCCGCCCTCGATTACGTGAACAAAATTTACGTCCACCGGCAGACTGTAGGGCTCCTGACCACTTCCCCCACCCGGTTCGATCTCACCGAGCAAAACCTGGATGCGACGCTCATTCGATGGCGTGAGCAGGAACTCCGTCATCTTCTCGCCGCCGAAACTGATCTGCGGTTTGGAATCGGCGCGCACCACTTCGCCGGCCGACGCATTCTCGAACAGGGACCCGACGGGGATCTCGAGGACGGCACAGACTTTGATCAGTGTCGCGACGGACGCATTGACGTGATCACGCTCGAGTTTCGACAGATACCCCTTGGTCACGCCGCAGGATTCAGCCAGGTCGTCGAGGGTCAATCGCTTCGACTGGCGAGCAGCTTTGAGCCTCGCGCCGATCCGTGGACCCACGGTCTCCGCTACGTCCTTGACCTTCGCCACTGAACCCACTCCTTCACGACCGCCTTGTCCCTTCGAGGAAACAGGGGTTGACAACCGAGCCTCTTGAGGAAACCATACTTGCTCAGAGAGCTACATCACTGAAGGCGCCCCTGTGTGCGCCGAATCGAGAGCAGGCGAGCGCCGCATGGCTACCAACAATCCCGAATCATTCATCGGACCCGTCGACGCCACCCGCGTCCCCCGGTATGCCGAACCGACCACTTTCGCGCGTCTACCGCGGTTGGACGAGGTATCACGCGCCGACGTGACCATCCTCGGAATCCCGTTCGATTCGGGCGTGAGCTACCGGCCCGGCGCCCGCTTCGGCCCCGGCCACATCCGCGCCGCCTCCAAGCTGCTGCGACCGTACAACCCGGCACTGAAGGTTTCCCCCTTCGCTACGCAGCAGGTTGCCGATTTCGGGGACATCGGCGTCAACCCCTTCGACATGCAGGAAGCACTGACGACCATCCAGTCAGCCGTGACAGACCTGCGCGCCGACGGTTCCTCCGTACTCACCCTCGGCGGTGACCACACGATTGCCCTGCCGATCCTGCGTTCACTGGCGCGCGATCACGGACCGATCGCGGTGTTGCACTTCGATGCCCACCTCGATACGTGGGACACCTACTTCGGCCAACCCTTCACGCACGGCACGCCTTTCCGACGCGCCAGCGAAGAGGGCCTCATCGATATGGAACGCTCGCAGCACATCGGCATCCGTGGGCCGCTGTACAGCGAGAAGGACCTCGAGGACGACAAGATCCTCGGCTTCCAGGTAATCCGAAGCGACGATTACGAGGTCGACGGCGTCGCCAGCATCGTCGAGCGCATGCGTAGGCGTCTCGACGGCGGCCCGGTGTATGTATCCGTCGACATCGACGTGCTCGACCCCGCCCACGCTCCCGGCACCGGCACACCTGAAGCGGGCGGCATGACATCCCGCGAATTGTTGAACACGCTACGAGGGTTGGTGGGGCTCAACGTGGTCGGCGCCGACATCGTCGAAGTTGCGCCGGCGTACGACCACGCCGAGATCACCGGTATCGCAGCGGCTCACGTCGCCTACGAGTTGCTGTCGGTACTCGCACTCAATCGCTGAAGCAGCACAACGGTATCCGTGGTGTGATGCATCTTCTCGGGGTTTGCGGGAAGTTCCCGTTCCCGCAACTCCGAGACCAGCAGCTTCCACCCGTCCGTGAACAGCGATTCCACATACTCGGGCGTATGCAGCATGGCGCGATGATGCTCCGTGGGCGACTCGTGAGGCGAGTGACCGACGATCAGCAGATGGCCACCGGGAGCGACTAAGTCTCCGAGCGCCCGGAACAGTTCTCCGCGAGCAGGTTCGAGCATGTGGAAGAACTGCGCTGACACCAAGTCGAACGAGCGACCCTGTGAATCCCACTTCGTGAGGTCGGCTTCGAGCCATTCGATATCGACGCCGGAACCTTCGACGTGCTCCTTTGCACGGCCGAGTGCAACCGAAGAAATATCGGTGCCGGTGACCTTCCAACCACGACGCGCCAACCACAGAGCGTCGGCGCCCTCACCGCAGCCGACATCGAGCGCGGTACCGGGCTCGAGATCGGAAGCCTCGGCGATCAACTGCGGGTTGGGGTTTCCGCTCCAGCGCGCAGCGCGTTCCTCGTACAGCGAGTTCCAGAATTGTGCGTCTGCCTTGGCGAACGGGTTCTCGGTCGTCTCCGTGCGATCGTGCTGTGCGTGGTTGTCATGTGCATGGTCATGGTGTGCGTGGCTCATGCATTCCAGGATGGGCACACTTCACGATTCATGCAATGTTCGTTGCCGAAACAGCAAGTGTGATGTCGCACAATCCGGGAGGCTACCCAGAGCACCTGGGCTCGCCCGGTCTGATGTCCGCACTCCCCACCTCCAGATACCCATGCCGGGTATCCGTTCTAAGATGAAGACCATGCGACCCCGATCGAGCACCACCATCCGGACGGCCATCCTCGGACTACTCGCCGGAGCGTTGCTTCTCGCCGGCTGTGCGCCGGCCACCGAGGAGCAGCAACCGGCCGGCGGCAGTCTGCTCACGGCACACGGCCTCGACGGACTGAACGCCCGCGAGCTGATCGAACGACTGGACACGATGCTCGTTGCCGACCGCCCCAGCGACCTGATCGCGTCGGTTGGCCCGGAGAATATCCAACTCTCGGACAGCACAGGCAACGAATCGGTCGTCGATCTTCCCGTCGACGAGTTCTACGTCTCGGTCGCGCCGTACATCTCGCAGACGCACAACTGCTTCCGGCATAGCCTGACCTCCTGCCTCGGCGAACTCGGCAACCAGGAGGTCCACGTCCTTGTCACCGACAACGCCGACCACGAAGTGCTGGTCGACGAGACGAGAAGCACTTATGACAACGGATTCATCGGCCTCTGGCTACCTCGCGATGTGGAAGCGACCATGACCGTGAGACATGACGGCCGGGCAGCCAGCACAGTCATCTCCACCAGCGCCGACGCCCCAACCTGCCTGACTACACTCCAGCTCGCCTGAGCCAGGACAGCGTCCGGGAATCTGCTTCGGTCAGGACGCGAGGGTGCGCTGACGCGGCGGCAATCCGAAGCGGCCGAGCACCTCGTCGACAGCCGTCGACGCAGTCACCAGACCTCGTTCTTGAAGCCACGGAATAGTCTCGCCTACAAGATGTTCGAGAGTTCGCGGCAATGCCAGCGGCAACAATGTCACACCGTCGGCGACATCGGCGGCGCGAATATCCGCGATCAAACTTCCGAGCCCGGAGGGAGTTCCGACGTACTGCAGCGACACCGGAACTCTCGAAACCGTCAAGGCACTGTCCAACTGCGCCAACTCTTTACGCGCCGAGCGCGCTTCCGGCGCGATCAGGACTTCAAGATCGACCAACACTGCAACAGTGTCGGGATCACGGCCATCCGCAGCGAGTGCTGCTCGGATACCGGCGCGCTGAACCTGCGCGTCCCGCAAGTCTTTGGCGCGAATCCGAATAACGTTGGCGGGGAAGGCCGTCAAATCAAGCAGGGCTTCACCCTCGGTGAGGTCTACCCAGTAGTCGTTGCCGATCATTGGCAGATTTCCAGGAGCACCTTCGGCGGCCGGGTGGTGCCCGAAGCCGGTCAGCTCGACAGCTACGTGCAGGGAATGTGAAGCGGCAGAAGACATGTGTATCTCCGAAAGTTAGAAAGATGTAGTGGTGAGCGAGACGATCGTCAGCTCGTACACATTCCAAACTTCGCAGTTGTCATGTCTGCCATGCTAGTTGCCTACTCAGGTCAGCGCATTCGAGCTTTCGCTCAGACGCACTCGGTTGTACCGGCGTTGATGTCGGCGCCACCGAGGAAAGTGCGGGTCTCGGGCGTGGGGTTCCAGGCACCGGCGGTCTTTTCGTAGTTCCAATCACACTGATTGGAAACCAGGATGCTCACGGCGTCGATCAGGCGGGTCACGTCATCGGAACTGCTGCCCAAACCGAGGCTGGCGCGCACTGCTCCGCCGGACAGTCCGAGACGCGAGAGCAGCGGGTGCGCGCAGAAGCGGCCGTCGCGAACGCCGATGCCGTGTTCTGCCGACAGGAACGCGGCAACCTCGCCGGCTTCGTAGCCGTCGACCGTGAAGGTGACGATTCCGACGGCGTCGGGAGCGTCGGCCCACAGGCGGAGCAAGTTGACGCCCGCGATTGCAGCCAAACCATCGGTGAGCTGCGCGGTCAGAGCCTTCTCGTGTTCGGCGATGACATCGAAGTCGAGTGCGGTCAACGCGTCGCACGCAGCTGCAATAGCACCGGCACCAAGAACGTTGGGCGAACCGGCCTCGTGGCGGGCGGGAGCGCAGGCCCACTCGGTGGACTCCAACGTCACCTCACGGACAGCGCCGCCACCGGCGAGGTAAGGCTTTGCCTCATCGAGCCAGTCGCGACGGCCGACCAGGACGCCGGCACCGAACGGTGCATACAGCTTGTGGCCGGAGAAGGCGATGTAGTCGACGCCGCATTCCTGCAGATCGATACGACGGTGGGGTGCCAACTGGGCTGCGTCGACGAGGATGCGCGCGCCGCAGCGGTGGGCGATGTCAGCCAGGCGTGCGATCGGCAGGATCTCGCCGGTCACGTTGGATGCGCCCGTGATTGCCAGCAGTGCAGCAGGCTTGGTGCACAGTTCCGCAATGAGACGCTCGATGGTCTCTTCGACGGTATCGGCAGCGGTAACAACGCGAGCATCGTTCCAGGGCAACAGATTTGCGTGATGCTCGATGTCGAGAACAACGGTGCTGCCGGGAACGGACTGAGCCAGGAGGTTCAGCGAATCAGTGGTGTTGCGAGTGAAGACCACAACCTGGTCGTCGGCGCAGTTCACGAAGCGAGCAACCGATTCGCGTGCGTTCTCGTACGTCAGTGTGGAGATCCGCGATGCGTATCCGGCGCCGCGGTGGACGCTGGCGTAAGTGGGGAGCAATTCTGCGATACGGTCCGTGACCTGGGCCAATGCCGGCGCGCTGGCTGCGTAGTCGAAGTTTGCGTACGAACACTCGCCGCCCTGCACGAGGGGAACCTGCAGGTCAGAACCCGAAACCTTGGCAATGGGGGCGGTGGCACAGATCTCGGCACTCAAAACAGCAGTCATCGAAGACAATCCTCACGTTCAAGGACTCATTTTTCGGGTGATGTTCCCGGAAGAGCCCGCGCTTGCCGCATCCGTTTTCGGATACAGCCGGGTCGTCACCCGGAGCACCCCACCGCGGAGGAGGGTTGCCGACCAGCAAGCCGGGGCTGAACACTGGTACTCGTGACCTGGCAACGAGAATGGCAGGAACTTCCAACCTTGTCAACCTTTCGCATTGACGCATCCGGATCCCCCGCACGACAATGCGCCTACCGGCCAGGTTCGAAGCGGCCGAATATCGTTGCCACTCTTACTTTTCCGATCAGAGGTGGCCTCAGTCTCGATGGCTCACGATGTTGATGACGTTGCCGTCCGGTGCTCGAACGAAGAACCGTCGAACGCCCCACTCTTCGGTAGTTATCGGGTGCACGATCTCGAAGCCGAGTTTGCGAGCTTCTTCGTACGCACCGTCGAGGTCATCCGTGTGGACTGAGATAACCGAGTCTTCGGTTGCGGTTGCATCGCGCGTTACAAGCTGGACGTGTTCCCCGTTGCTTGGAGACGTGTACCGAGCCACCCACCCCAGATTGAACTCCTCGGTACTCAAACCGAGATAGTCGGTATAGAAACCTTGTGCAGCCTCGATGTCATCCACTCTGAGATTGGCGGTTATGCGTGTCGCTCTCATGCAATTCTCCTGTCTACGGCGAATGCGTTTGATCATCGTCCGTGCGTTCCGAGGTGTCGAGCATCTTTCACGTGCGACGATCGAATAATGGCGGAGCGATGGTACGAGAGCAGACGCGCCGAACGGTGGATGCACACCGTCACATTGGCCGCCTTGCTAGTTCTGGGCCCGTCCACCATTGATGCCGTGATCTCGGAACACACCGTGTGGAATTGGGTGCGCCTCTCTGCTTGGGTATTCGCGACTGTCGGATTCGCGATCAGGACGGTCCAGTCTTGGAAGAACATGCCCAACCCGCGAAACAGTCGGCTGACGTCAACCGTCGACCCGTCGGAAATTCCGATCGAAGACGTACGCAAAGCCATCGCCTCAACCGACTCACGCATCCCGGCAGTCAAGGCACTGCGCGAGCAATACAACGGCCTCGGGTTGAAAGATGCCGCAGAACTGATTGATGCGGAACTCGGCAAATAGGCCTCTCTACGGCCCGCAGTGGCTACCATCACAGTTACATTTCGGCCTCATCGGCGCCACGAGCCCAAGTGCGACTTCCGCCTGCCATAACCACTTGACCTACAGACTCATTCGTCGATCTTGACAGACCACATCCGCTGAGAGCCGTCACGCCATCGATCATTCCTTGAATTCCAACGAGATTCGTCGCGTCCCAGTCAAATCGGTATCCAAAAACCTTTCACTCCAACATAGTTACTACTCCGATCCTGGCATGTTGCACATATTCGCCCACATTGCACCAACTTTCGTCCAGTTGAGCCATTCGAATGGCGGGGCTACCTTGTAATGCGCAGCAATAGTCCAGTCTTGACTGGAGCTGAGCACGTCGACGATGCCGCCGAAGTGTGCTGTACATGCTCAACTGTTGGAGGAGCAAAGATGACTGCGTTAAAAATGCATGGAAGGGACTGCGGAAACCCGTATTCGTCCCGGCATCGATAGTGATTTTCGGACTGATCGCGTTTGCGGTGATCTACGCGGGAACGGCGTCGGATGCCTTCATCAGGCTTAACAACGCGATCAGTAACGGCGTCGGATGGTGGTACGTCCTCTCCGCCACCGGGTTTGTTGCCTTTGCGTTCTACTGCGGAATCAGCCGTATCGGCAACATCAGACTCGGCCGTGACGACGAGAATCCCGAGTTCGGCATGATGTCGTGGTTCGCCATGCTCTTCAGCGCCGGCATGGGCATCGGTCTCGTGTTCTACGGAGTAGCAGAACCACTTTCGCACTACGTCACACCACCGGTTGCGGGCCGGATCCCCGGATCCACCGATGCCGCCGCAAATCAGGCCATGGAACTCACGATGTTCCACTGGGGCCTGCACGCATGGGCTATCTACGTCGTCGTCGGATTGGGCCTGGCCTACATGACGTACCGCAAGGGCCGTCCACTGTCGATCCGCTGGCTGCTGGAACCTCTGCTGGGTCGCGCCCGAATCGAAGGCAAAATCGGCCACACCATCGACGTCATCGCCATCGTCGGCACCCTGTTCGGTGTCGCAACCTCACTCGGCTTCGGAGTCCAGCAGATTTCCGCGGGCCTCGACTACCTCGGCTGGGTAGACACCGGCAACGGCCTCGTCATCACGATCATTGTCATCGTCACCGCGATGGCGACATTCTCGGTAGCGTCGGGCGTCGCCAAGGGGCTTAAATGGCTCTCCAACACCAACATGATCCTGGCCGCGCTCCTGGCCTTGTTCGTGCTGCTCCTCGGTCCCACACTGTTCCTGCTGCAGTCCTGGGTGCAGAACATCGGCGGTTACATTCAGGCGCTGCCCGAACTGATGCTGCGCACCTCTCCGTTCGCCGAAGACGGTTGGGCCGGCACCTGGACCATCTTCTACTGGGGTTGGTGGATGAGTTGGGCACCGTTTGTCGGTATGTTCATCGCGCGCATCTCACGTGGCCGCACCATCCGGGAATTTGTCTTCGGTGTGCTGCTCGCGCCGACACTCGTCGGATCGCTCTGGTTCACCATCTTCGGTAACTCCGGCATTCTTCGTCAGCGCAACGAGGGCACGATGCTCGACGCATCAGGTGCCGTCGACACCAACACGTCGCTGTTCGTCCTTCTCGACGGACTTCCGTTGAGCACCTTCACGAGTCTCCTCGCGATCATGGTGATCGTGTTCTTCTTCGTCACGTCTGCCGACTCCGGTTCGATTGTCATCGACATTCTCGCCAACGGCGGCAATCTCGAAACCTCCAAGATCACGCGGATCTACTGGACCTTCCTCTCGGGCGCAGCTGCGGCGATCCTCCTCATCGTCGGTGGCAGTACTTCCCTGACCGCGCTGCAAACGGTTGCCATAGCCACTGCTGTGCCGTTCTCGATCATCATGGTGTTGGCGTGTCTGTCGATGCTCAAGGCCTTCCGCTACGAAGTCGCCGCAGCGCCGCGCTATCTACGGGTGTCGACAACTGCCATGGCTGAAACCGAGGTCCCCCAGCCTTCGGTCAAGCGACTTCGCGATCTGAATATCTCGTCGACCTTGGCCGGGCTTACCCCCGCCCCGGTCGGGATCCCGACCGATTCGGGAGAGTCGCACGTCTTCATCACCGTCCACGAAGTGCCTGCGCACGCCGTCAACATCGATCCCGATACCGGTGTCGTCGATATCTCCGAGGATTCGCAGGCCGTCGACCCGTTGGGGGGCGAAGTCTTCGACACACCCGAGTTCGCCGATTCGGCCGAAGGACAGTTGCAAAGCAACGCCAACCCGGAATAACCGCAATGTCGGCATGTTGCATTAGGCAGAACTGTTCACCAACTCGCAAACTTGTCGTGAGATAACAACTCGACAGATCACACGAGCGAAGATTCATGAGCAGAACAGGATCAACGGGTTTGCCACTCCAGCCGCAGTCGACGGAAACACCTCTCGGGATTCCGTCCGCATTCCTACGTTCGTCGCAGGCCCCTGCGCCGCGCACTCTCATCGATATCGTGCGGGCATCCGCGCAGGCAAACCCCGAAGCACCCGCAATCGACGACGGCGAGACCACGCTGTCCTACGCCGAACTGCTCGACGAAATCGAGCAGGGCGCGCGTTGGCTGGCTGACGCCGGCGTCGGTGCGGGTGACCGCGTCGGCATCCGGATGCCGTCCGGTTCACGGGCGCTGTACGTGGCAATTCTGTCGATTCTCGCGGCCGGTGCCGCCTACGTGCCGGTCGACGCCGACGACCCGGAAGAGCGTGCCGACCTGGTGTTCGGCGAAGCCCAGGTAACCGCCATCATCACCGGCGACGGCATCCAACCCGGCACGGCGCCGAAGCGACTCGAGCATCCACCGATACGCGAACCCGAACCCGAAGACGACGCCTGGATCATCTTCACCTCCGGCTCCACCGGCACCCCCAAGGGTGTTGCCGTCACTCACCTCAATGCTGCGGCGTTTGTCGACGCCGAAGCCCGCATGTTCCTTCAGGACGAGCCGATCGGTCCCGGAGATCGTGTTCTCGCCGGACTGTCCGTCGCCTTCGACGCGTCGTGCGAGGAGATGTGGCTCGCCTGGCGTCACAGCGCCTGCCTGGTTCCCGCGCCTCGATCACTTGTCCGCAGCGGCATGGACCTCGGGCCGTGGCTGGTCTCCCGCGATGTCAGCATCGTCTCCACCGTTCCGACGCTGGCGTCGTTGTGGCCCGCTGAAGCCCTCGAAGCCGTCCGTCTGCTGATTTTCGGTGGCGAAGCCTGCCCGCCCGAGTTGGCGGAGCGTCTGGCCGTCGAAGGCCGTGAAGTCTGGAACACGTACGGACCTACCGAAGCGACCGTCGTCGCGTGCGGCGCGATCATGGACGGCAAGAGCCCCGTCAGCATCGGGCTTCCACTCGACGGCTGGGACCTGGCCGTCGTCGACGCCCAGAACAACCCCGTTGCCGTCGGCGAAGTCGGTGAGCTGGTGATCGGCGGCGTCGGCCTGGCTCGCTATCTCGATCCGGCGAAGGACGCCGAGAAGTACGCGTCGATGCCCTCGCTCGGCTGGGACCGGGCGTATCGCAGTGGTGACCTCGTCCGGCTCGAACTCGAGGGACTCATGTTCCAGGGCCGAGCCGACGATCAGGTCAAGCTCGGCGGCCGACGCATCGAACTCGGCGAAGTCGACAATGCTCTGCAAAACCTTCCGGGTGTCAGCGGTGCCGCAGCAGCTGTCAAGAAGACCGCGGCCGGCAATCAACTGCTCGTCGGATACATCGCGAGCACCGATCCCGACTTCGATCTCAAGGCCGCCCACGCACAGCTCAGTGAGCAGTTGCCGGCAGCCCTCGTTCCTCGTTTGGCATTGATGGACGAGCTTCCGACGCGTACGTCCGGCAAGGTCGATCGCAATGCGCTCCCCTGGCCACTGCCCGGAGCCGGCGAAGATGCCGGGGCTGCACTGGGACTCGACGGAACTGCAGCCTGGGTTGCCGGGCTGTGGGGTTCGATCCTCGGCGCGCAGATCACCGGCCTCGACGACGACTTCTTCGAGGTGGGCGGTGGATCACTCTCCGCCGCACAGCTCGTGACAGCATTGCGTGAGCGCTTCCCGGAAGTGACAGTCGCTCAACTTTACGATCATCCCCGGTTGGGATCTCTCGCCGAATACCTCGACGAATTGGCGCCCACCGAAACCGTCGAGACGCGCATCGTCAAGCCCACACCACTGAAAACCCAACTGTTGCAGGTAGCGGCAACAGTTCCACTGACCACGCTCACCGGACTGCAGTGGGTCACGTGGCTCGCAATCGCGAACAACGTGCTCGGCTGGTTCGTCGACGCCAGCTGGGCGCCAACGGTCTCGTGGTGGTGGATCTTGTTGGCGTTCATCGTGTTCATCACGCCGATCGGCCGCATGGCGATCTCCGTGATCGGTACCCGGCTGCTACTGCGAAACCTGCAACCCGGTACCTATCCTCGCGGCGGCAGTGAGCACCTTCGATTGTGGATAGCGCATCGACTCACCGAAGCCAGTGGCGCAGCCAATCTTTCGGGTGCACCCTGGATGCTCTACTACGCCCGAGCTCTCGGCGCCGACATCGGGCGTGGCGTCGACCTGCACACACTGCCACCGATTACCGGCATGCTCGAGCTCGGTGACGGCTGCTCTGTCGAACCCGAAGTCGATCTCTCCGGCCACTGGATCGACGGAGACGTCGTCCACATCGGTGAAATCAAAATCGGAGCCGGCGCTTCCGTCGGTTCGCGTTCCACACTTCTGCCCGGCGCACGCATCGGACGGGACGCGGTGGTCGAACCCGGATCTGCGGTATTCGGCCGAGTGAAGGCCAATCAACAGTGGGCGGGTTCACCCGCAACCAAGGTCGGCAAGGCGAATCATCCTTGGCCGTCGGAACATCCGAAACGCGCACCCGGATGGGTTCCGGTCTACGGCGTCACATCAATCTTCCTGGCGGGCGTGCCGATCTTTGCCCTCATGGCGGGAATAGTGTTGATCGGTTGGTGGATTCGCGACACCGAGACCCTCGGCGACGCAATCACTCAGTCCCTCATCATGCTTCCCGTCGCCACCATCCTCAGCCTGGTGGTCTTTGCCGGAATCACTCTCGTAGCGGTACGCCTGTTGTCGATCGGAATGGTCGAGGGCTACCACCCCGTCCGCAGCCGAATCGGCTGGCAAGTCTGGGCAACCGAGCGGCTTCTCGACTCCGCCCGCACGTTCCTTTTCCCGCTCTACGCAAGCCTGCTGACGCCCGGTTGGCTCCGGCTTCTCGGTGCCAAGATCGGCAAGAACGTCGAAGCATCCACAGTCCTGCTTCTCCCCAAATTCACGACCGTCGCCGACGGCGCCTTCCTTGCCGACGACACGATGGTGGCCAGCTACGGCCTCGGCGGCGGCTGGATGCACATCGAGCACGCCAAAATCGGCAAGCGCGCTTTCCTCGGCAACTCCGGAATGACGGCGCCCGGTCGACGCGTCCCGAAAAACGGTCTGGTCGCGGTTCTCTCAGCCACACCGTCCAAAGCGAAGTCCGGATCGTCGTGGCTGGGTAGCCCGCCTGTGCGGCTACGTCGCGCCGCCGGAGACACCGACGTCGCCCGCACCTTCAATCCCCCGACGCGACTCAAGATCGCCCGCGGAATTGTCGAAACCTGCCGACTTATCCCCGTCATGGTCACTTTCGGCATCGGCCTCGGTGTGCTGTTCGCACTCGAAGCCCTCGTCGGAGCCGTCGGATTCTGGCTCGCCGCATTGCTCAGCGGCGTTGTCCTACTGATCGCCGGAGCTGTCGCCGGAGCCGTCACAGTTGCTGCCAAGTGGATTGTCGTCGGCAAGATCAACAAGGTAGAGCACCCGCTGTGGAGTTCCTTCGTCTGGCGCAACGAGGTTGCCGACGCCTTTGTCGAGACCGTCGCCGCCCCCTGGTTCGCTCGCGCAGCAACCGGAACCGCAGTTCTGAACATCTTTTTGCGAGGATTGGGCGCCAAGATCGGCAAGGGCGTGTGGTGCGAGTCGTACTGGCTACCCGAAGCGGATCTCGTGACTTTGGGCGACGGCGCAACCGTTGAACGGGGGTGCGTCGTGCAAACTCACCTCTTCCATGATCGGATTATGTCCATGGACACCGTCACCCTCGGCGCGGGCGCAACTCTGGGACCGCATTGTGTTGCGCTACCGGCCGCCGGGATCGGCGCCGGTGCAACCGTCGGCCCCGCGTCTTTGGTCATGCGAGGTGACACTGTTCCGCCGTCCACTCGCTGGCAGGGAAACCCGATCGCACCGTGGGCCGCCTCGTGAAACCGAACAAGTCTCCGGACGACCCGATCGATCCGTACCTGCCGCACAACGGCAACCATGGATACCGTGTGTCGCGATACGAACTGGAACTGACCTACAAGGTTTTCAGCAATCGGTTGGCCGGTAAAGCCGTCATCACTGCCGTCACCACCGAAAACCGATCCAAGTTCAGCTTCGATCTGGCCCAAAACCTGCAGGTATCCAAGGTGGCGGTCAACGGCGCCCGCGGCTCCAAATACTCCCACCAGAACAACAAACTGATCATCACACCGGCCACCAAGATTCCGGCCGGAGGAGCCCTCTCCGTCACAGTCCAGTACACCGGCAATCCCGAACCGATCAAAAGTCTGTGGGGTGAGGTCGGCTGGGAAGAACTCACCGAAGGCACCCTCGTTGCCAGCCAACCCAACGGTGCCGCGTCCTGGTTCCCCTGCGACGATCATCCCAGTTCCAAAGCGTCGTACCGCATTTCGATTACGACTGATTCGCCGTTCTACGCCCTTGCCAACGGGACACTGATCCGCAAGCAGATCCGGGCCGGCGCAACCACCTGGGTGTACGAGCAGACCGAACCGATGGCCACCTATCTGGCCACCATCCAGATCGGGCAGTACGAGCATCGCCAGGTCAGCGCGGGCCCGGTTCCGATCTTCGCGGTTCACCCACCACGGCTACGCAGTTCGTTCGACGTCGATTTCGCGCGTCAACCACAGATGCTCGAAGTGTTCGGAAAACTGTTCGGGCCGTACCCTTTTGCCGACTACACCGCAGTGGTGACCGACGACGAACTCGAAATCCCCATCGAAGCGCAGGGTCTCTCGATTTTCGGTGCCAATCACTGCACCGGCCGACGCGGCTCCGAACGCCTTGTGGCACACGAGCTTGCACACCAATGGTTCGGCAACAGCCTGACCCTCGGAGCCTGGTGCGACATCTGGTTGCACGAAGGCTTCGCCTGCTACGCAGAGTGGATCTGGTCCGAGAACTCCGGCGGCCCATCCTCCGAGACCCTGGCATCAAACGCCTACCAAGGGCTCGCGCGCAAACCACAGGATGTGGTTATCGGCAATCCCGGTCCCGCCTTGATGTTCGACGATCGAATCTACAAACGCGGCGCCTTGACGCTCCATGCCTTACGTGGAGTTCTCGGTGACGACAAGTTCTTCGAACTGATCCGCCAGTGGACTACCAAGCATCGGCACGGAACTGTCAGTACCGAGCAATTCGCCGATCTGGCATCACGTTTCACCGACGCCCCGCTGCGTCCACTGTGGGATGCGTGGCTGAACCGGAAAGAACTACCGCCGCGCTAGCTCGCTTCCCGACGGCAGGTGCGAACGCGACTTGAGTAGAACCACGAGCAGGCAGGCTGCCGCTGCTGCGCTGCCGAACAGAAGCATCAACGGATAGGTCAGTGCCGGAATACTTTCCGACAGCATCGCCAGTACCGCCGGGACAGCGAACCCGACGTACGTGATCGAGTAGAAGACAGCCGTCAAACCTGCCAGATCGTCGGGGCCCGCGATCCGCTGAATCTCGAGCAGTCCCGATACCAATGCCATTCCGTAGCCGCAACCCAGGATCGCAGCGGCAATAACCGCAACAGCCACGGTGAGCGTCGACGCCACCAATGCTGCACCGGCCATTCCGATTACCAGAAAGACCAGCGCTACGACGGCGCCGCGGGCACTGAGGTCGGTGTCGATCTTGCGTCCGAGCGACTGAATCGCAAAACCACAGGTCAGTGCTACGACGCACAAGAAGGCCGAAAAGGCTACGGGCGCATCACCACTGTGCCCGGTCATCAAGGCCGGGATGACCGCATATCCGACGCTGGCAGCGCCGAACACCCACGGCGCCAACGGAACAACTATGTAGATGAAACGGCGATGGCCGGCTGCCGGAATCTTCAGATCGTCAATCAAGCGTCGACGCGCATCGATCGGCTGAGCCTCCCGAGTCTCCGGCGCTCGCCATAAAGCAACCCCCGCAATCACGGTGATCGCGATATGCAGGACGTACGCCAACGCTTCAGGTAGCGGGGCCCACTGAGCCAGAACGCCCGCGAACCCGGCTCCCAACGCGAAGCCGGCGGTCAAACTCATCGCCGCACGTCTGGCTCCGGCACCATCAGATGCCGCGAAGTCCCAGGGCGCCGTGGATAATTCCTTCACCCAGGAACCGCCCACCGCCATGCCCAACCCCAACGCGATGCCGCACAGGATGCGTCCGAGTATCAGAACGGCAGCAGAATCGGCACCGAACGCCAGAAGCGTGGATCCGGCAATCGCGATCAGCGGCGCGGGGAGCATCAAGGGTCGCCGCCCCAACCTGTCCGACAGCGGTCCGCCCAGCAGCAGTGCCGGCACGATTCCCATCACGTAGGCAAAGAGGAAGAAGTCAACCATCACGGGGGAATGCCCGTGATCGAGCCGATACATCACCAACAGGGGCGTGAATTCGTTACCACCCCAGGCCACGGCAAACATACTGGCCGCAACCATGAGCCACGCTCGTGCAGAACGCTTTTCGGTGGACTGTTCCAATGTTTTGACAACCATCACAGCGCCCCTCGAAATCCGAGGCCGTGAACCTGACGCATGTGCGCCAGCACCGCTGTGTTGTACGCGTCGGCATCGCCGGATTCGACAAGGTCTGCAAGAGCTGTGTGATCCTCGATGATCTGCGACAACTGACCCGGATCCCGCGCGATGGACCTCGCGGTCATCCTGCGCTGCCGATCACGCAGTCCGCCGTAGAACGTGTCCAGCAAAGGATTTCCGCCGGCGGCAACGATCATCTTGTGAAAATCTGCGTCAGCAGCGCTGAAGGCTACGACGTCACCACGATCCGCGATCTCACGCTGCTCGATCAAACTGGTCCGCAGGGCATCGAGCAGCGCGCTCCGCACATGCGGCTGTTCAGCAACAACGCGCACGCTCTGCGTCTCCACCAGTTGGCGCGCCGCAACTACGTGCTCTGCCTCTCCGTCTGCGACGGGCACGACAAGCGCACCCTTCTTCGGATACAACCGCATCCAGCCTTCGGCCTCGAGGCGCAGGAAAGCCTCGCGAACGGGAGTCCGACTGCACTCCATCCGCTTCGCGATTTCGCCCTCGCTGATGAGCTCGCCGCCGGGCAGCTCACCGGAGAGGATCAGTTCCTTCACTTCGCGGAAGACTGACTCCGCAGCCGAATGCAACATAGACACAAGATGTATTTATACCCCTACGTGCAGGTCAGTAGTACACCGGCCCGGGAACACCACCACCCACAGCAATGGCATCGCCCGTAATGGAGACACTGCGCGGCGACGCCAGAAAGGTCACGACGTCAGCCACTTCACTGGCGTCGACGATCTTTCGAATCGAATTTGTTGCAATACCGGCTTCCACCTCGTCGAGCGAACGCCCGGTCAGGTTCATCTCGCCTACGATCCGCGCATTCAACCTCTCGGTCCGCGTGACACCGGGATGCACGACGGTCACATTGATCCCGCTGGGCCCCAACTCGTCGGCCAGGTTCTTCGTCAACGCCGAAACGCTGACATTGCGAACGGTGTGGGCAATCGAGGTAGCGCTGCGCGCGCCTAGTCCACTGATATTGATGATCCGGCCCCAACCCTGGGCGACCATATACGGCGCCACAGCGCGGGCTGTGCGGAGGTAGCCGAGAACCTTCACTTCGATTTGGTCCCGAACGACCTCATCTGTTGTCGACCAGAAATCCGTCGACTTTCCCGCACTCCACGGAGTCGCCGCAGAATTGACCAGGATGTCGACGCCTCCGAAAGTCTCCACCACCTCATGCACCGACGCGTGAACTACGGCGTCGTCGCGGGTATCCGTCACGACGCCGATTGCCCGCACACCGAACTCCGCAGAGATCTGTGCTGCAACGGAGTCCACAGATTCCGCAGTTCTGGCAAGAATTGCGACGTCGACGCCCTCCGCCGCCAGCCCGCGGGCTATCGCCAACCCGATCCCTTTGCTACCGCCGGCGACGATTGCACGTTTTCCCGAAAGACGAAGGTCCATGCCTGTGAGACTAACCAGACATGGACCTTCGCTGTCAGCACGAACCTAGTTTTCAGACGATCAGATCGGCGTACAGATAGACATTGTCGGCGTAATTGCCTACACCGCCGTCGAACTGAAGTTCCCCACCGCACGTGACAACCGCAAGCTTTCGCGGCCCCTCATGACCCGCAAGAACACTTTCCTCGACGCCGTCTGCCTTGGGTCGCGTAGTCACCGCCGTCACCTTCCATGACGTACTCTTGCCGGCCGCATCGGATGTACGAATGGTCTCGCCGGGACTGATCGTTCCCAGATCGAACAAAGCACCATTACCCTGCCCTGTCAGATTCACATGGCCCGCAATCAAAGTCGTGCCGGTCACGGAATCCAACGGCGCACCGTCGACCCAGATTCCCACGTTCTTCACGTTGTCCGGCGGAGTGAGAACACCATCTGGAACAGTCGCGTCCACAATCGGAGCGCGAACGCCAACCGGGTCCAACGCCAACGTATTCGGCGTCATGGGCGTGTGCACCGGCACTGTCGCCGTTGCCTGATTCGACGTTACGACGCTCCCCGGAACTGGCGGCGTAGCGGCAGTATTGTCACTGCTTGACTGGAACCCGAAGAAAGCCAAGGCAATTCCGACAACAAGCGCGGCGACGATTGCAAGAATCCCACCCTTTCGATACCGATTCGAAGGACTGGCCGGCGAGCCCTCATCCGGCTCGCCGAACTCATCATTGTCCGGATACAGAGTCATCAACACTCATTTCGTTGCGAGGTGGAGAGAGTTAAGCGCGAGTGCGACGGATAGCCAGTGCGCCCACTCCAGCCAATCCGATCAAGCCGAGACCCGCCAGTGCGATTCCAGAAGTGCCGCTCGAATTCTGTTGCGCACTACCGCCATCGATTGCCGTGGGACGAGGGCCAGTAGCCTGCCTCGGCGCTACGGCCGCGGGGGCCGCCGGGGCCGCCGGGGCTTGGATTACTGTCACCGGCACAACGACGGACGGCTGCTGCGGGGCCGGCTGCTGCGGGGCCGGAATGATGATCGGGATCACGGGAACAATCGGGATGATGGGAATAACAATCACAGGCGTATTGACGGGTGTGGTCGTGACGGGTGTGGTCGGCGTCGTAGAACCAGAGCCGTACTCGACTGACGCGTCGACGTTGATACGACGGGGACTGACCGTATCGAAGGAAGCGAACACCTGGCACTGCGCTCCGGCTGTGTTCCAGTGCAGATTCTCCACCGCATCCGGGACGACATCAGCGGTCACCGAATAGTCTCCACCAGTCTTAGCCGTCAAGCAGAGATCAACGTCGGTCTCGCCGGAGCCACTGCCACGCACGGTGAGGTTGTTTCCGTTCAAGCGCGCATCCGAGTTTTTATCACAGACCGTCAGTGTTGCTCCGCCCGATGCCCGCACGTCGATCTTCTTGCCGTACATGTTTGTACTCAACGTAAAGACTGCAGTGTCAACAACTTTCAGGGATCCCGTCGTCGGCGTCTTACGTACCAGATCGAGAGTCTGAGTGACCTTCATCAACGCGACGATCCGAGCCTGCTCGGCAGTACCGAGAAACTCGTCGCACAGGCCGCGAAATTCGCCCATGAGTGGGTTGTTGTAGTCCGATATGCACCACACCAAACCTTGACGTGCCGAACGCGCATTCTCCGACGAGTTGTCCGCGACGTCGTTTCCCCACTTCGCGGGGTTTTGCAGCAGCCAACTGATGACCAACTGATCGTTCGTGGTCAGGGTCGGATTGCCCGACGACGGTTCAGTCGGCCCCAGCACGTCGTGTTCCTTGTCGACCGGCAAGCCTTCCTCGACGCCTGAACACGGGTCGAGGTCGAAGTCGGTGCAGTACATCCACTCCGACTTCGCGACACCGCTGACATCGCGAACACCGCACACCGGCGCATCTGTCGCCAGGCTCGCGCCACGATCGGTGCTGCCGTACATCGGCACGATATTGCCGTCGTTGTAGTGCTTCAGCCGAAGCCCCGAGATCTCGAGCATCGGAGCGGCCGGCGTGTATTCCGTGCCCTCACATTCTTGGGCAGTGAACGCCGAGTCCACAGTACGGGTGGGAGCCGAAAGAGCTGGGGAAGCGAACAAAACGCTACTTCCACCGACTGTCACAACAATGGCGGTGGTGAGCGCCGACCGAAGACCTCGTGATCTCCGCCGAGAACCGTGCACAGTCATAAAGAATTCCCTTTCCCGACATTTCAGTAGCGGAGAGTTTCTCGATCTCGGCGGAAGTAATTCGCGAAACCAAGTACACGCGTGACGCCGGAACGAGACAGAGCAACCATCCAGTTATGAATACGGAATGTAGTGCATATTTTACGAGTTTGATAGAAGAATCCCGAACACTTTCCAGCCTGACCCTCGACCATTAGAGACAAGTACGAATTTCTCTGAACATTTGCACTAAATGTCAATATCGCCGGATAGCCACATTCCCCGCTCGAAGAGCGGCTTCCTACTTCAGTTTCGGAGCACCCACGTCAAGTCAACCGAGAGATTCAAAGCAAACACACAGGAAGGGGCACTTGCGGGGCGCCTCGACACCAAGCGTTGGTCACTGCTCACGTCACGCATCGCCCGAAATCGAGCACAGCGATTCGCATCAAAACATCAAAATTGTGATCTGCATCACGATTCACTATTTCTTCTCGCCAAACCCGAAAGAACTCACGAAAGATATTATCTACATCATTAGCACCTAGTGCAGAAGTGGACCTATTCGGTCATTCGCGCGCATTCTCGAGAGATGCCGATTCAGTAACTGAGTCCGTCATTAAGATACTTATGTCTGCTTCGTTTGGATCGACATCAAAATCTCGATTGTCCCTATCCCTGGCCCTCGGTGCGTGAGTCCAGCCAGGTCGCAATCCGCTATCCGCTATCCGCGGACTGGCGGTGTCCTACGCGTGGTGACCGCGATGCGGTTCCACGCGTTGATCGTGACGATCACGCTAATGAGTTGCGCAAGTTCGGTTTCGTCAAAATGCTCCGCGGCCGCGCTGTATACCTTGTCCGGAACAAACCCGTCGGTCAACACCGTCACAGCTTCGGTCAGCGCGAGCGCGACCCGTTCCCGATCCGAATACACATTCAGCGCTTCCTCCCAGGCGTTCAGGAGATCGAGCTTTTGCTCGCTCACCCCTGCCGATCGTGCATCACGTGTGTGCATGTCCAGACACCACGCACAGTGGTTCAATTGCGATGCTCTCGTAAGCACCAGTTCCACGAGTGTCGGCTCGAGCCCCTGACGCGCAACAGTGTCGAGGGCAATCATTGCCTTGTACACCTCGGGTGCCAATTTTGCGAGATCGAGTCGTTGGTTGTTAGTCGTTGGCATACTCACACGCTAATCCAGCAATGACCCCGAAACATGGTTCAATATGCGAGTGAATTCGTGGGCCAATGTCGGCATGGATCTGCACATCGAATTGCCGCACGGAATGGGAGTCAAAGCCGCACTACTGCAAGGACTTCGGAACGCCATCAATACCGGCGGTCTGAAGCCCGGAACGCGACTACCCCCGTCTCGAAGTCTCGCTGTAGATCTCGGAGTCTCCCGAAATACTGTTGCAGACTGCTACACCGAACTTGCGAATGCCGGCTGGCTCATCACTCGTCAGGGCTCGGGCACCGTCGTTGCATCACTCGCCGACGCCGAGCCCGACGAAGGAAATGCGAAATCTCCGTCCACGCCTCGCGAACAAGAACCGCCCGCACCTGCACTCAGCTTCATCCCGGGGTCTCCTGATGTGTCGTCATTTCCGCGCGCACAGTGGATTTCCTCGGCGCGGCGATCGCTGACATCCGCGCCGAACGACGCATTTTCGGCTACAGATCCCCGAGGGCGAATCGAACTTCGTACGGCTCTCAGCTCATATCTGGGGAGGACCCGCGGAGTGCGCACTGATCCTGAGCACATAATCGTCTGCGCAAGCTCAGGACACGGGCTGACACTGATCGCTCGGGTCCTCCAGGAAACCGTCGCGGTAGACGCCTACGGCCTCCACTTCCACCGAAACCTTCTCGCCGGCGAAGGAATTCGTACCGTCCCGATACTCGTAGACGAGTCCGGAACTTGCACAGAACAGCTGGCCTCGACACAGGCGAGGGTCGCGCTGCTCACACCCACCCATCAGTTTCCGCTCGGCGGACCCTTGATACCCAGCCGCCGGAGAACTGCATTGGAATGGGCGTCCGACTCGGGTGGGATCGTCATCGAGGACGACTACGACGGCGAATTCAGATACGACCGCAAACCTGTCGGAGCACTCCAAGCCGTCGCGCCACAACACGTCGCGTATCTGGGAACGGTCAGCAAAACACTCTCGCCGGCTATTCGAATCGGATGGATGGTACTGCCGGACAGACTGATCGAACCAGTTCTAGCGCTCAAAGGACCGTACGAGCGGTGGGTCAGCGCAACTGACCAATTGACGCTTGCGGATTTCATCGACTCTGGACGGTTCGACGCTCATATCCGCAAGATGCGTACGTCGTACCGACGTCGACGCGACCAGTTGGTCGATACTCTCGAGCATCGTCTACCGGAAGTACGGATCGCCGGAATCTCCGCAGGACTTCATGCTGTGATTCAGCTGCCGCGCGGAACCGAAGGAGCAGTCTTGAGCGCCGCCCGAGGACTCGGGCTCGATCTGGTCGGGATGTCGACATTCAGGCACCCCGATTCGGCCTACACCGGAACCGATGGCATCGTCGTCGGATACAGCACGCCGGCGCCGTCACGCTATTCCGATGCACTGGAAAGGCTATGCACGGCAATGGAGTCCGTGCTGTGAAGTCAGTTTCGTCGGCTCTCCGAAATCGTTGAAATCGTTCCGGAACACGAAAAAACCCCCAACCACGAATGGTTGGGGGCTTGATCGTAAATTGTGTTCGGCGGTGTCCTACTCTCCCACACCCTGTCGAGTGCAGTACCATCGGCGCTGAAGGGCTTAGCTTCCGGGTTCGGAATGGGACCGGGCGTTTCCCCTTCGCTATGACCGCCGTAACTCTATGAAACTGTCACAGTAACCAACCCTGGACACTCGGTTCCACCACCCGTCAACACCAAAACTGATGGTGTTGGAGGATGGAGAAAACAAGTTTCTCAAGGTATCTGTGTGTTGTTTCAGATACCGCACAGTGGACGCGTAGCTTCTTTGTGGTAAGTCCTCGGCCTATTAGTACCAGTCACCTACATCCGTTACCGGACTTCCAGTTCTGGCCTATCAACCCGGTGGTCTGCCGGGGGCCTTACCCCCTTCAAGGGTGAGAAACCTCATCTTGGAACAGGCTTCCCGCTTAGATGCTTTCAGCGGTTATCCCTTCCGAACGTAGCTAACCAGCAGTGCTCCTGGCGGAACAACTGGCACACCAGAGGTTCGTCCGTCCCGGTCCTCTCGTACTAGGGACAGCCTTCCTCAAGTTTCTTACGCGCGCGGCGGATAGAGACCGAACTGTCTCACGACGTTCTAAACCCAGCTCGCGTGCCGCTTTAATGGGCGAACAGCCCAACCCTTGGGACCTACTCCAGCCCCAGGATGCGACGAGCCGACATCGAGGTGCCAAACCATCCCGTCGATATGGACTCTTGGGGAAGATCAGCCTGTTATCCCCGGGGTACCTTTTATCCGTTGAGCGACACCGCTTCCACTTGCCGGTGCCGGATCACTAGTCCCGACTTTCGTCCCTGCTCGACCTGTCAGTCTCACAGTCAAGCTCCCTTGTGCACTTGCACTCGACACCTGATTGCCAACCAGGCTGAGGGAACCTTTGGGCGCCTCCGTTACATTTTGGGAGGCAACCGCCCCAGTTAAACTACCCACCAGGCACTGTCCCTGAACCAGATCATGGTCCGAGGTTAGAGGTCCAATTCGATCAGAGTGGTATTTCAACAGCGACTCCACAGTAACTGGCGTCACCGCTTCACAGTCTCCCACCTATCCTACACAAACCGAACCGAACACCAATACCAAGCTGTAGTGAAGGTCCCGGGGTCTTTTCGTCCTGCCGCGCGTAACGAGCATCTTTACTCGTAATGCAATTTCGCCGAGTCTACGGTTGAGACAGCTGAGAAGTCGTTACGCCATTCGTGCAGGTCGGAACTTACCCGACAAGGAATTTCGCTACCTTAGGATGGTTATAGTTACCACCGCCGTTTACTGGGGCTTAAATTCTCAGCTTCGCCACCGAAGTGACTAACCGGTCCTCTTAACCTTCCAGCACCGGGCAGGCGTCAGTCCGTATACATCGTCTTACGACTTCGCACGGACCTGTGTTTTTAGTAAACAGTCGCTTCTCACTGGTCTCTGCGGCCCCACTCAGCTCAGGAAGCAAGTTCCGTCACCAAACAGGGCCCCCCTTCTCCCGAAGTTACGGGGGCATTTTGCCGAGTTCCTTAACCATAGTTATCTCGATCGCCTTAGTATTCTCTACCTGACCACCTGTGTCGGTTTGGGGTACGGGCCGTGTGAAAGCTCGCTAGAGGCTTTTCTCGGCAGCATAGGATCACTGAATTCGCCTCAATCGGCTACGCATCACGTCTCAGGCTTCATGTGACCCGGATTTGCCTAGGTCACGCCCTACACGCTTACACCAGTATTACCACTGACTGGCTCAGCTACCTTCCTGCGTCACCCCATCGCTTGACTACTACCAGGAAAGGTCCCGTGCATCCACCAACTCGAGACCCGAAGGTCTTCTCGTGGCTTCAGGACAGTTAGTACTCCTGATTCATCATGGGCGCGTTCACACGGGTACGGGAATATCAACCCGTTGTCC